>JACSRU010000050.1 GCA_014879575.1 Chthoniobacterales bacterium
CGATACGCCGTCCGCTCCCTCTCCGCCGCCAAACCCTCCTTCTCCTCCGCTTCGTGAATTGGCCGTGCAGGATACGGCGGCGGCGATTTCCTTGCTTGAAGGGATGAGAGAAAATGGTATTTAGCACAAAGTTGATCACCCACGACTCACCCAGATGACTCCCCTTCGGCTTGCAATTATTGGCTCCGGGGGTATTGCCAAAATCCATGCCGCAGCAATGGACTTGTTGCCGGAAGTCCGTTTGGTGGCAGTGTGTGCGCGTTCCACAGACAAGGCCGCCGAACTCGCCCAACCCCGCAGCGCACAAATTTTCCGGACGCTTGAAGACCTGCTGGCGATGGACGGGCTCGACGGCGTTCTCGTGGCAACCCCCAGCGGTGTCCATGCGGAAGCTGTTATTCCCGCCCTGCGCTCGGGACGGCATGTGCTTTGTGAAAAGCCGCTGGAAATCACCATGGAACGCATTCAGCGCATTCTGGCGGAGGCGGAAAAATCGGGCTGCCTTCTGGCCGGATTTTTCCCCCTGCGATGCGGGGAGGGCGCACAGGCGATCAAGCAGGCGGCAGACTCGGGACGGTTCGGAAAGCTGACCTTCCTGAGTGCGCGGGTGAAATGGTGGAGAAACCAGGACTACTACCGGCTTTCCTCATGGAGGGGACGTTGGGATATGGATGGCGGGGGAGCTCTCATGAATCAGGGCATTCACGCGGTGGATCTCCTGCAGTGGATCGGAGGCCTCCCGGCCCGCGTGGCGGCCTTTGCCGACAACCTGACCCATCCCGGTATCGAAGTCGAGGACACGCTGGCTGCCGCCCTGCAGTTTCCCGGCGGAGCGATGGGCACGATCGAAGCCGCGACGTCCTGCCACCCTGGCCTGGATCTGTCCTTGGAAGTTTCCGGCGACAAGGGCACCGCCGTGCTGGTCAATGATCGGCTTGTGGATTGGAGATTTTCTGAAGAACTCCCCGAGGACACCGCCATTCGCGAGGGACGCAGCGGAGGAAGGATTCGAGGCGGCTCGGCGGATCCCCTCGCCATTTCCTGCGAAGGACACCGGCAGCAAATTCAAGCATTTTGCCAGGCAATTCGAGGCGAGGCGGGCGGGATCATTCCGGGCCACGAAGCCGCTCGCTCGGTGGCGGTCGTGGAAGCCATCTACCGTTCCATCCGCTCAAAAAATTTCGAACCAGTCTCCATGCCATGAAACACCGCATCGCCTTCGCCGGCTTCCGTCATCCTCACATCCTTGCGCTTTGGCGCATCGTCGCCGCACATCCGGATTGCGAAATTGCGGGTGCCTGGGAGGCGGACGAGGCCACCCGCGCGCAGCTTCGTTCTGCGGGGGAGATTTCGTTGACGCATGAGCGATTTGAGGAACTGCTGGCACCGGGAGTTTGCGACATTGTGGCCGTGGGCGATGTCTATGGAAAACGCGGCGAATTGCTCGTCGCGGCCTTGCGCGCGGGAAAGCATGTCATCTCGGACAAGCCGATCTGCACCAGCCTTTCGGAGTTGGACGAAATCGAGCGTCTCGCGAAGGCAAACCATCTCTCCGTCGGATGCCAGTTGGATTTGGTGGAGGCGGCCAGCATCCGACAACTGCGGGCCATCATTCTCTCCGGCGAGTTGGGCCGCATCTGCACCGTGACCATTGGCGCACAGCATGCGCTGCGCCTCGACAGCCGGGCGGGTTGGTATTTCGAGCCGGGGGTTCATGGCGGGACGATCAATGATATCGGAATTCATGTCTTTGATCTGATGCCCTGGCTGATTGGCGCACCCTGGGAAAAACTTTTGATCGCACGCACATGGAATGCCAAAGCGGAACGCTTTCCCCACTTTCAGGACTGCGCGCAATTTTACGCGCTTCTCGAGAACGGGGCCACTTGCTATGCGGATGTGTCCTATCTCGCGCCCGATCATCTCGGTTTCGAACTCCCCCAATACTGGCGCATCACCGTTCATGGCACTCAGGGAGTCGCGGAAACTTCCTACTCGAGCGACAGCGTAGTAGTAATAACGGATTCGGATCGCACTCCGCGTGCGATCTCCGGCGAACCGGCCGCTCCCGGACGGCATTTGGCGGATTTTTTATCGGAAATTGCCGGCTCACCCGCGCAGGATGGCGGACTGACCACCGCACGCGTCCTGAACTCCTCCCGGTGGGCTTTGGAGACACAGAAAAAAGCTGCCCAATGAAGGGGGAGATTCATTAAAATGCATCAACACGTTCACAAACCGCAGGAGTCGGTGACGCAGGACGGCCAAACCCTCTACCGTTGCGGGACGCTGGTCTATACCAAGGCGGGGCTCTTTGCTCTCTTTACCTGGATGTTATGGGGAGATTTTTGCTTCACCCTGCTGGAGACGATCTGGCCCAACATCCTGCCCTTGGTGTTGAAGTCCAATGGGGCGCCAAATTTTATGATTGCCCTGGTCATGGCAACGATTCCGCAGGCCATGAACTTTGTCATGAATCCGATCATCAGCACCGCCAGTGATCGGTTTCGCGGAAAGCGGGGGCGGCGTATCCCTTTTCTGCTCGTTGCCACTCCCTTCATCTCGTTTTTTCTCATTCTGCTGGGCTTCGCGAAGGAACTCGGCCAGCTGCTCTACACATGGTTTGGAGCCCTCCATCCCAGCCTGACCCCCGCCCTGATCACCGTGGGACTCATCAGCGTGCTGGTCGTCTGCTTCCGGTTCTTTGAACTCTTTGTGGCCACGGTCTTTTGGTATCTTTTCAACGATGTCGTCCCCTCCGCGCTCATGGGACGATTCCTTGGGTTCTTCCGGGTCATTGGCAGTCTGGCCGGGGCACTCTTCAACTTTTTTGTCTTCCAATACGCCGAGTCCCACACCTCGGTGATTTTTTTGGGAGGAGCGGTCCTCTATGGCACGGCCTTCCTGTTGATGTGTCTGAATGTCAAGGAGGGGGAATACCCGCCTCCCGATAAAATGTCGGAGAAAAAAGGGTTTTCCCTTGCGCCGATCAAAACCTTTTTCAAGGAATGTTTCACCGCCAAGATTTTCCGACTGGTCTTTTCCTACTCAGTGCTGCAGGGCGTCGCGGGCGCCACCGGCATTTTTCTCATCTTCATGGCCTTTTCCATCGGTCTGACAAAAGATGAGGTGGGCAAGGTGGCCGGCGTGGCCGCCGTCATTGGCATGCTCCTGATGTTTCCCATGGGGGTCCTGGTGGATAAATTCCATCCTCTGCGGGTTATGTTGGTGGCTCAAGTCGGCTACTGTGTCGTCAATCTGCTGAAATGTGTTTTCCTGTTTTACGATTTCCCGAGAGACACCGCATTTTGGATTTATGCCGCACTCGCCGGCATCTCGATCCCGGTTTTCACCGCCAATACGGCGGCCGGCCTGCCCATGGTCATGCGGATCTTTCCCCACGAAAGATTTGGGCAATTCTGTGCAGCCAATGCGATGTGTGGTGCCCTCGGGGGAATCGTCGCGGGCGTGCTGGCGGGTGCCTATCTGGACACTCTCAAAAACATTTTCAGCACTTCCGGAGATTATTATTACCGGTTTGTCCCGGTTTGGAGCTTCTTTTTCATGCTCCTGGCGACCTTTGCCACATTTTTGATCTACCGCGAGTGGAAGAAGCTCGGCGGGGACACACATTATCGTCCACCGATCGAGGACAAGTTTGCCGACTATCACGATTCCGCAGCCCCGTGAGAAATTCCTCCATCGCGAAGGGATAGGGAGCGTTTGACTACTTCAACTCTTCAAAAGTGGCTTCCCCGAAAGGGCGAATCATTTTTTTTCTCTCCGCATTTACGATTGCCGCCGTGCTCTCGTCAAAATTGTAAAATCGCATGGCATACTGGTAAACGAGCAACCCGGTCCCTTTCACATATTTGGCACGCATGAGATTCCACTCCGCAAAATGCACGGGCACCGATTTGGGCGGGAAGGTCATGAAGTCCAGAACCACTTCCTTGGTTTTGTCGTTTTGGAGAAACTGATAGCGAGCGGCCGGATGGCTCTTTGTTACAGCCTCCGCCACGGCAGACAAATACGCTTCCGGATCCCTGATGTCCTTGAAAATCCGGACGGAAGCCAGCCGGTTCCATCGGTCGAAGTTTTCGCCAGCAGGCAGGTATTCCCGCAAACCGACCTCGGAATCTTTCGGCGCATAGGCCCGATAAAGCTTGAGATCCCCAATTTTGATGAAGGGATCGGCTGCCAGCGCGCTCGTGAGGACCAGAAACGTTGTGAGAAATGCGAGACAAGGCTTCATGGCTTTTGTAGTTCCGGGGAGTTTAACCCATCGGACAAATTTTGGAAACGCAATGTTCGGATGGTTGTTACAGGTGGCCTCAAGAATTTGAACTTTGTCGCCTGCCCCCGACCCGCTGCCCGCCAAATGTGGTTGCGCCCTTGAAATCTTCTTGAAGAAAAAATGCGGACACCTAAACGTGATTTTTCGATTCGATCATCCCATGAAACCTCTTCCTCCTTTGCGTCTCCTCCTCCTCATTCTGGGTCTCTCGCCTGTCGCTTGGGCGGATGTCAAACTTCCGGCCATTTTTTCCGATCACATGGTTCTGAAGAAATCGGATCATGTGCCCGTCTGGGGCAAGGCGGATCCCGGCGAGGTGGTCAGGGTGACGTTGGGCGGCCAGTCAGCAAGTGCCACTGCTGATCCCAACGGTAAGTGGAAGACGACCCTGAATTTGAAGGACTCGCCCCCGGGACCGTTCGAAATGGTGGTCGAGGGAAAAACCAAGCGCATCCTGTCGGATGTCGTTGTCGGCGAGGTTTGGCTCGCCTCCGGACAATCGAACATGGAGTGGATTTTGAAAAACACCTCCAACGCGGAGAAAGAGATCGCGGAGTCCACAAATCCCCTCCTCCGTCAGTTTCGCGTCAAAAGTGTTACGTCCGCCACCCCCGTGGAGGATGCCGAAGGCACCTGGGTCCTGGCGACACCGGAGACCACGCCCGACTTCTCTGCCGTCGGCTATTTTTTTGGAAAGAAGTTGCAAAAGGAACTGAACGTCCCCGTGGGCATCATCAAATCCGCGTGGGGCGGCACACCGTCCGAGGCCTGGACCAGCCCAGAGAGTCTTGATTCCGTGCCGGATCTCAAAGCCGCCCGCGAACGCTTGTGGAGTGCCACCGAAACCTATCCGGCCAAAAAACAGGCCTTCATCGAGGCCTTCTCGGCATGGATCAAGGAAAACCGCCGCGAGGATCAGCCCGTCGCAGATCCAACCGTGTTTGCCGGGCTGGAGGTTTCCACCGAAGGTTGGGTTCCCGTATCCCTCCCCGGCCCGGTGGCGGCTCCCGGACTTCCAAAAGCCGGCGCCATCTGGCTGCGCAAGGAAGTCAACCTGCCCGGCAAGCCCGCCGACAGTCTGTCCCTCGTTTTGCCGATTGATGGCTACGACAGTGTTTATTGGAACGGAAAACTCCTTCAGCAAACCACCTACCACGATGCGCGGGGACCCGGATACATCCGGCAATACGGCAAGTATCAAATCCCACCCACCGAGCTCCGCGAGGGGAAAAACGTGCTCGCCATCCGAATCTACGATCCCACCGGAACCGCCAAGTTTCCCCGCGAGCCAAGAGCCGGTTCCCAGTCTCTTTCCGGCGAGTGGCTGGCGAAGGCGGAATATGCATTTCACGACCTGGATCCGAAAGCCCTGGCATCCGCTCCCCAGCTCCCGGCCAATCCCCCACGCCCGCAGGATGTCCCCAGCTTCCTTTTCCATGGCATGATTCATCCGATCCTCCCCTTCGCCATCACGGGAGCCATCTGGTATCAGGGGGAATCCAATGCCGGAAGAGCCTTCCAATACCGCACCGCCTTTCCGCTCCTGATCACCGACTGGCGCAAACAGTGGAACCAGGGAGACTTTCCGTTTTATTTCTGTCAACTCGCCAACTTCATGCCCAAGAAACCCGAGCCCGGCGAGAGCGGTTGGGCCGAACTTCGCGAAGCCCAGTCCCTGGCTCTCAAACTTCCAAAAACCGGGCAGGCGGTTCTCATTGACCTTGGCGAATCCGCCGACATCCACCCCCGCAACAAGAAGGATGTCGGGGAACGCCTCGCGGCCATCGCCCTCGCACAGGATTACGGAAAATCTCTCCCTTTTTCCGGCCCGGTTTACGATTCTCTGAAAATTGACAAGAACAAGGCCATCCTCACCTTTAAGCCGAGTGAGTCCGCATTGGTCGCCAAACCCCTGCCACCGACCTACGATGTCAAATCTGTGACAAAGGAATCGGCTCCCCTCCTCCGCAACAGTCCTTCCAGTCCACTCGAGGGCTTCGCGATTTGCGGGGAGGATAAAAAATGGTTCTGGGCCGATGCCTCGATCGAGGGCAATACCGTCGTCGTCACCTCGGACAAAGTCCCCTCCCCGGTCGCCGTGCGCTACGCCTGGTCGGACAACCCAACCGGCAACCTCTACAATGCCGCCGGATTCCCCGCCGCCCCCTTCCGAACCGACGACTTCCCGCCGACCACAATCAATGCAAAGTATTGATCCGCCGGCCCCCTGCCGACAGCGGAAATTGCCACCCAAAAAAATATTTAAAAAAAGTTCTTGATCATTTCACGATCATCTCTATCGTCATAACCGTTCTGGGGGGAACAGCAGGCCGTCGTAACACTCGTTGCGGCGGCCTGCATTTTTTATCACACAAAGTTTCATGGACGGAATCCCCCGAATCCCCAATCATCGTGCGAACTTCCAGCACACATGATTTTTCTTGGAATTGATTGCGGGACACAAAGCACGAAGGCGGTGGCTTTGGATTGGGAGACGGGCACCCTTCTGGCCTCGGCGAGCCAGGCGTATGGCTTTCTCCCGAACCTCCCGCCGGGCGCCATGGAACAGGATCCGGCCCAGTGGATCTCTGCGGCGGACGAAACCGTTCGAAAGGTTCTTACGGATTTGGGCGCACGGAAATCCGATGTCCGGGGAATCGGAGTCAGTGGGCAGCAACACGGCCTCGTGCCGCTGGATGCCAGAGGCGATGTCGTTCGGGCCGCAAAGCTCTGGTGCGATACCTCGACCGCACCACAATGCGATGAGATCACCCGCCATTTCGGAGGGTGCAGCGAGGTCATTCGGCGCGTCGGAAATGCGATGCTCCCCGGCTATACGGCGCCAAAAATCCTCTGGCTCCGGCAGAATGAGCCCGACAACTGGGAAAAGACCACAACGGTTTTGTTGCCGCACGATTATTTGAATTACTGGCTCACCGGACATGTCGGCATGGAATATGGCGACGCTTCGGGAACGGCTCTTCTCAATCTCACGACACGCGAGTGGGCACCTGACGTGGTGGACTTTGTCGCCCCGGATCTTGCGGAAAAACTCCCTCCCCTCCAGCCTTCCTCGAAGCCTGCGGGCATGCTGAAGTCCTCACTTGCAAAGGCCTGGGGGCTCACCGGAGATGTCCTCATCAGTTCCGGCGGCGGAGACAACATGATGGGCGCGATCGGCACCGGAAATATTCGCGCGGGAGTCGTAACCGCGAGCCTTGGCACGTCGGGAACGCTGTTTGCCTTTTCGGGGGTGCCGGTCACCGACCCGCGCGGGGAGGTGGCGGGATTTTGCGACAGCACGGATCACTGGCTGCCCCTCGTCTGCACGATGAATCTCACCCTGATCACAGAGCATGTCAGAAACCTCTTCGCCTGGGATTTTCCCGCAATGGATGCGGCACTCTCCTCCGTAAAGCCCGGCGCGGAGGGGCTCCTCATGCTTCCCTATCTGACCGGGGAGCGGACGCCGAATCTGCCGCAGGGCACCGGGATCCTGCACGGGCTGACCATTGCCAATTTCACGCCAGCCCATCTGGCGAGAGCGGCCACGGAGTCGGTGACACTCGGGCTGGGATACGGACTGCGGCGTCTCCGGGAGCTTGGGGTCGCCCCGCAGGAAATCCGGCTCACGGGCGGGGGAAGCAACAGCAAAATCTGGCGGGGAATCTGCGCGGATGTCTTTGGAGTTCCTGTCGTCTGTCTGAAGAGCGGCGAAGGCGCCGGTCTGGGGGCGGCCATTCAGGCAGGCTGGACCTTCGGCGGCAGCAGCGATTTATCCGGCATCTGCTCCCGCATGGTCGCTCTCGACGAATCGAGCCGCGTGGAGCCGAATGCAAAAAACACCGAACTCTACTGCGGGCTTCTTGAAAAATCCGGACGCCTGCGCGAGGCTCTGCGCGAAAAGGATCTGTTGTAAAAAATGCGCATTGTCCTCGCCGCCACCGGTGCCAGTGGAACCCTCTATCTGCAGCGTCTCCTCGATCACCTCGACGATGAGGCGCACGAGTTGCACCTGATTCTTTCCCCCTACGCAAAACAGGTCGTGCAGGAAGAAGTCGGAGCTCTTCGGCTTCCGGCAAATGTCACCGAGCATTCGGACAAGAGCATGAATGCCCCCTTTGCTAGCGGGTCGGCACTGTTTGATGCGATGATCATTTGTCCTTGTTCCATGGGGACGCTTGGACGGATCGCCGCCGGCACCAGCGAGACACTCACCCTGCGCGCGGCGGATGTCTTTCTCAAGGAACGCCGCCGACTGATCCTCGTGCCTCGCGAAACCCCCTGGAATCTCATCCATGCCCGAAACGCGGTGAGCGTCATCGAGGCCGGTGCCGTTTTGCTGCCTGCCATGCCTTCGTTTTATAGCCGTCCCACCACATTTGAGGAGCTCGCCGACACCGTGGGCATGGGCGCCCTGCGGCTGCTGGAAGCCGTCCGCGACTATCAGCAGCAGAGCGGCCGCCAGGTGCGCTACTACCAGGCCAGCAGTTCCGAGCAGTACGGCAAGGTGATGGAGGTCCCCCAGAAGGAGTCCACGCCCTTCTACCCCCGCTCCCCGTACGCCTGCGCCAAGGTCATGGCCCACTGGGCCACCGTCAACTACCGCGAGTCCTACGGCCTGCACGCCAGTTGCGGCATCCTCTTTAACCACGAATCCCCCCGCCGCGGCGAGACGTTCGTGACGCGCAAGATCACGCGGGCGGTTGGACGCATCAAGATGGGTCTGCAGCAGAAGGTCTTCCTCGGCAACCTCGAGAGCAAGCGCGACTGGGGCTTCGCTGGCGACTACGTGAAGATGATGTGGTTGATGCTCCAGCAGGACGAGGCCGACGACTACGTGATCGCGACCAACCGCACCATCACGGTGCGTGAGTTCGCGGAGATGGCGTTTGCGCACGCCGGGCTGGACTTCAAGAAGCACGTCGACTTCGACCCGCGTTACCTGCGCCCCGCGGAGGTAGAACTGCTGCTGGGCGACCCGGCCAAGGCCAAGAAGAAGCTCGGTTGGGAGCCGACGACCTCGGTTGAGGAACTCGCGGCCATGATGGTCGACCACGACCTTGAGATGGCCAAGCGCGAGAAAACGCTCCGCGACGCCGGGCACGAGATGCCCGCGTTCGCCGGGCATGACCAGT
>JACSRU010000049.1 GCA_014879575.1 Chthoniobacterales bacterium
GTCGTCCGCCTCGGGCCGTGCCATCCCACGCCAACCGCCACGGACCAGACGGAGCTGGTCCCTCCAGGGCAGGGCGCCTCTTCTGGAGGGATGACCTCCGTGTCGTCCGCCCCGGGCCGTGCCATCCCACGCCAACCGCCCACGGACCAGACGGAGCGGGTCCCTCCAGGGCAGGGCGTCCCCCGGCTCAGGCCTCTTCGGGCGCCAGCGCATGCACGGTCACGCGCAGGAGGTCTTGATCGAGGAATGCGGTGAGGGATTCGATGCGAAATGGCCGGGATCCCTTGTCGCCGGGAAGTTCCACCCTCTCACCGGGTTTGCGTCCGAGGAGGGCTTGGCCGATGGCCGCCTTGTAAGAGACGATATGGAGATCCGGGAAGCTGTCCCAGGCCCCAAGAATTTTATAGGTCTCCCGTTCTCCCGCATCGGAGACCAGCGTCACAACGGTTCCGATCGACACCTGCGAGGTGTCCGGGTTTTCAAAATTGGTGCCCCGGGCCTTGGTGAGATCCCGTTCCGCCTCGATTTTTCTGCGTTCGAGAACCCGTTGTTGTTCCTTGGCGGCCTTGTAGCCGAAGTTTTCGCGAAGGTCGCCCTCTTCCTTGGTGATATTGATGTCCCTGAGGTTTTTCGGAATTTCCACCTGGATGAGGTGTTCGTAATCCGCCTTGCGTTTTTCGAGACTGACCCACGAGACAGTGAGGGATTCCGATTTTTCTTCAGGCGCGTCCCCGGTGATCAGGCTTTGGGTTTCGGGATACAGCTTAACAATGCGGGCCATCAACGAGCGTTTCGTCAGATCATCGAACACCGGGGTGAGAAGAAGTTTGCGCATCGTGTCGCGAACGGCCGCAGGATCCGCCTCGGCAATCAGTTCGCCGAGGAGATTCCGGTCATCCATGAGCAGGTCGCGGAGCCTGGAAGTGCGGCGTTCGGAGAGCATGTCGAATTCGAGCGCACTGAAGACGGCGGCCAGCAATTCGGCGTTGAAGAGACCGGAAAATCCCGCGCCGCGTTCCTTGCAAAGCCAGATCAGGGTCTCGGAAGTGATGGAGCGCTCGCTGATCCAGCGGGCCAGAGCGGCGCGGAGGACCTCCGACTGTCCGGAGCGCTCGAAAAGTTTGGAGATTTCGATGGCGAGGCGGGAATTTGCCTCCTGGGCGAGTTTGAGCGCCTTGTCGGTCCATCGGTCGCCGAAGGCTTTCTCGAAGGACTCTAGAACCTTCCGGTGTTTCGAGGCGGGGAGACTGGTGAAGAATGCGGACAGCCGGGATTCCTCGCTGAGCAAAATGTCCGCCACCGTGGGGGCATCCGGTCCGGGGGTGAGGGCACTGTGTCGGGAGAGAATTTCATCGCGGACGAGGAGCATTTCCACTGCGGCCGCCGACTGGAGCCTGCGTCCCTTCTGCGCGGTCTCCTCGATTTGTGAGGCGAGGGCTTTGAGTTCTTCGACCTCATCGGCCAGATCGCCGAGCGCCTTGGTGACCTGATCGAGTGCCGCCACCTGATCCTTGGTGTGGCGGGCTTCCCGGAACTGGGTGATGAATCCGCGCCCGGGATTGACCGCCACTTCGAGGAGAACGAAGGGGTCCGACTTTTTCGCGGGAATCTGGAAGTGGCCGTCCGCCTTCATCTTCTTTTTTACGCTGTCCCACCATTTTTTGAAGCCTGCGGCATCGAAGACTTCGGGCTGGAGTGTGGCAGCAACCTGATCAACCGTGGCGCGCCCGCCGAGATCGAGAAGGATTTTGCGCGCAAGCTCGAGGGGCTGGTTTTTGGCCTGTTGCCGGAGAGTCTCCGGGTCGGTGGCCTTGCGGGCAAGGATGTGGTCCCCGGAAATCGGCGTGAGGGTTTCGCCCGCGTAAGCCGCCTGCATGGGGTGTTTCTTCCTGCTTCCAAAATCAATGAAAATCTGACCCGCGATGAGATTCCACTCCGCCACGCATCCGAATCCCCAGCTTTTGTGCTGGCAGAACGAGCCGGGAGTCAGGCGGGCAAGGGCATCTGCGGATTTCTTGTCAAGGGAGCCGCTCTCCACGGCTTGGGCGAGTTCGTCTGTCATTCCCCGCATATCACAGGGAATCCGGACGACATGCAAGGCGAACAAAATTGCGTCCGGGAGATCTGCGCGGTAAGAATTTGGCAAGCCATGATGGATCCCTCACCGCATCCCCGCGTCTCCGATGATCTGCGGAGAATTCTGGATCTGGCAAACGGGCAATCCCTCACGGTTGCCGACATCATTCGGCAGACGCGCGGGCGCGGGCTGCAAATGATCTCCATCGTTCTGAGCCTGCCCTTTCTTTCGCCGGTGGCCATTCCCGGACTTTCGATTCCCTTCGGAATCGCGATCGCGATTTGTGGACTGCGGATCGCGTTCCGTCATCAACCCTGGCTTCCGGAATTTGTCTCCAACCGGCATATTGCCTTTCCCGTATTGGAAAAAACCCTGCAATTCGGGATTGCGGTGCATGTGAGGTTGGAGAAGTTCCTGCGGTCGCGGTGGTCGGTTTTGGGCGAGGGGCCGGCCGCACGGATGGGTGCCGGACTGGCGATTGCGCTCTCCGCCGTTTTCCTGAGTCTTCCCATTCCGCCGCCGTTTCCCTTCACCAATACGATTCCGGGTTTTGCCATCATCCTGTTGGCACTGGGGCTGCTGGAGACGGACGGTCTTGTCGTGTTTTTTGGGTATCTGTTGATGCTTTTGTCCGCTGCCTACATTGCGCTGATTGTCTTTCTTGGCGGGACCGGCGCCGCAAAATTTTGGCAGTGGATCGGGAGTTTTCCGTAGGAACCTGGGGAACCGGCTCAAAGTGTTTCCAACACGTCCTTCTTGAGAAAACGAATTTTCGGAAGCCCGGCATATTTGTCCCCTTCGGCGCGATAACCGGCCGGGCAGGCGGCGACCGCGTGGAAGCCCTTTTCCGGAAGGCCAAGGATCTCATCGTATTTTGCGGGATCAAACCCCTCCATGGGACAGGCGTCCACCCCGAGCAGGGCGGCAGCGGTCAAAAAGTTGCCGAGCGCAAGGTAAGCCTGCCGGGCGGCCCAGTCGTGCAGACGTTCGGATGTCGCCCCCTCCAGAAGATTGGCGGCCACAATGTCGCGGTAAAAATTCAACGACTCGACGGGCACCCCGCGGACCTCCGCAGTGCGCGCAAGATGGGAATCCACAAACTCCACATCAATGGGGCGGCGGACGGCAAAAACCACGTGGTGCGAACAGTCGGTCACCTGGGACTGGTTCCAGGAGTGGACGCGAAGGGCGGCCTTCAACTCCGGATCTGTGACAACAAAAAACCGCCAGGGCTGGAGCCCGTAGGAGGACGGACTCAGGACGAGCGCATCCTCCAGGGCCTCCCAAACCGGGGATGGGATTTTTTTGGAGGGATCAAATTGTTTCGTTGCATACCGCCAATGGAGGGCGTCCAAAAGGGTGGAAGGTGTCAGAAATTTCATGGCAGGCACTGGAAGCCGGGCGGGGGATTCTCGCAAGCGAATTTTTCAGGATTTCGGCAAGGCCGGGATTGCGTCACCGGAGGGTGCCTGCCAAGCTCGGCGGCATGTCATCCTCCGCACTTGCCGCCTTTCTGGGATTTACCGGTGTTGCCTTCGGAGCCTTCGGAGCCCACGCCCTCAAGGCCACGCTCGCCGCCCATGAAACAACCGCCGTCTGGCAAACGGCCGTGTTGTATCACCTTGTTCATGCGGTGGCCTCACTCTGGGCCTCGGAGCGCCGGCCGATGGTCGGTCGCATTTGGGCGGCTGGCGTTCTGTTCTTTTCCGGTTCCCTCTACGCCCTGGCGCTCACCAACGTGAAAATCCTGGGGGCCATCACGCCGATCGGCGGAGTCCTCTTTCTCGTGGGCTGGGCGATGCTTGTTCCGTCGCGAAAATAAGGGTTACCACCCGAGCGCACGCAGGCGGGCGGCCACCGTTTCGACATTTGCGCGGCTGTTGAACGAGGAGATCCGAAAATAGCCCTCGCCCGCCGGACCAAATCCGCTGCCCGGCGTCACCACGACATTCGCCTTCTTCAACACGGTGTCGAAAATTTCCCAGCTTGTGAGTCCCTTGGGACCGTGGACCCAGATATACGGGGCGTTGGTTCCGCCGAATGTGGGGAGCCCGCAGCCCTTCGCCGCCGCAACAAGGATTTCCGCATTGCCCATGTAGTGGTGGATCAATTCGGCCACCTCGGCGCGTCCCTCCTCGGAATACAAGGCTTCGGCCGCGCGCTGGGTGACGTAGCTGACCCCGTTGAACTTCGTGCTGAACCGGCGGTTCCAGAGCGGGTGCAGAGGGCGGCGCTCGCCGGACGCCGTGGAGCACTCGAGTTCCTTGGGAACCACGGTAAACGCACAACGGACACCGGTGAAGCCCCCGTTTTTCGAGAAGCTGCGAAACTCGATCGCGCATTTCCGTGCGCCCGGAATCTCGTAGATCGAGCGGGGGATTTCCGGATCGCGGATATAGGCCTCGTAGGCGGCATCAAACAAAAGGACCGCATCATTTTTCAGGGCGTAGTCCACCCAGGCGGTAAGTTGGCTGCGCGTGGCGGTGGCTCCGGTCGGGTTATTCGGATAGCAAAGATAGACCAGATCCACCTTTTCCTTCGGAACAGCCGGCACGAATCCATTTTCCGCCGTGCAGGCGAGGTAGAGCAATCCGTCGTAGAGTCCGGAGGCATCGCCCTCGCCCGTGTGTCCGGCCATGACGTTTGTGTCCACATACACCGGATAAACGGGATCCATCACGGCGATCCGATTGTCGCTTCCGAAGATGTCCAGAATGTTGCCGCAGTCGCACTTCGAGCCGTCCGAAACAAAAATCTCCTCGTTGGAAATTTCGATCCCGTGCGCCCGGTAGTCATTGGCCGCGATGGCCTCGCGCAGGAACTCATACCCTTGCTCCGGGCCGTAGCCCCGGAAGGATTCCCGGGCGCCCATTTCCTCCACCGCAGCGTGCATCGCCCGACGAACCGAGGCGGGAAGCGGCTCGGTGACATCTCCGATGCCGCAGCGAATAAGCCGCGCGGCACCTTCGGGATCCGTGTCCAGGAAGGCTTTGACCCGGCGGTTGATCTCCGGAAAAAGATATCCGGCTTTCAGTTTGAGGTAATGGGAATTCAGGCGTGCCATGAGAAAAAAGAAAACGCCCGGAACCGTGGCGCCGGGCGTTTCGACTGGGTGTTCTTAAGCGAGGGCGGCCGCGTAATTTTTTTGGGCAGCCGGCCAGGAGATCGCATTCCAGACCGCCTTGAGGTAGTCGGCCCGGCGGTTTTGGTAGTGGAGGTAGTAGGCGTGTTCCCACACATCAACGCCGATCACCGGAATGCCCGGACACTCGGCCACGCCTTTCATCAGCGGGTTGTCCTGGTTGGGCGTCGAGCAGATGCAGAGCGACTTGTCGGACTTCACCGTGAGCCAGACCCAGCCGCTGCCGAAGCGGGCCAGCCCGGCGGCTTCAAACTTCGCCTGAAATTCGGAAAAGCTGCCAAACGTGCTGTCAATGGCGGACGCCAGGGAACCGACGGGAGATCCGCCGGCGTTCGGAGCGAGGATGTTCCAGAAAAAGCTGTGGTTCCAGTGTCCGCCCCCGTTATTGCGAACGGGCCCGCGGATGGCCTCTGGCACCGATGCGAGGTCCGTGATCAGAGCCTCGAGGGACTTCGAAGCAAGATCCGGGGCGCTTTCGAGCGCCTTGTTGAGGTTGGTGACATAAGCGGCATGATGCTTGTCGTGGTGGATCTCCATCGTGCGGGCATCAAGATTGGGTTCAAGTGCCGCAGCGGCGTAGGGCAATGGCGGAAGTTCGAATGGCATGGATTTTTATGGTTTGTTCCCAACGAACGTAGTGAGCCCGCCCGCAGATTCAAGTGTCTTGTTTGGGATTTCCTTCCGTCTGCCGGGGAATTTCGCGCTTTTCGAGTTGCCCCCGGACACCGAAGCCGCACAAAATCCGGCGGGTTGCAGACGAACAGTAAAACAGAAAAGGCCGGAATTCATGACGAGCGGATTTTTAGACAAACTCATCGAACGCATCGGACTCGTTCAGCCGGGTGAGGTTCAAAATTATCTCGTGGAAATCGCCCGCGAGAAGGGATTCCTCGAAACCATCTTCAACTCAATCCGCGAGGGGGTGATCGTCACCGATCCGAAGGGGCGGATCATTTATCTCAACCGGGCCGCCTGTGGATTTTTCGGGATCGAGGCGGCGAGCAATCTCGGCAAGCCGTTGGGCGATGTGATTCGGGGACTGGACTGGAACGCCCTCGGCGGCGCCGGCGGTGAGGCGGTCAATCGCGACCTGGAAGTTTTTTATCCCGAAAACCGGCTTCTGAATTTTTATGTGGTCCCGCTCCTGAGCGATGCCCCCGAAGGCGGGAATCGCGAGGTGGCCGGGGCGGCGGTCATCCTGCGCGACATCACGCAAAGCCGCCGGGCGACCCAGGAGACCATCGAGAGCGAACGATTCTCCGCCCTCACCCTGCTTGCCGCCGGGGTCGCCCACGAAATTGGCAATCCGCTCAACTCCCTCGACATCCACCTCCAGTTGATGCAGCGGACTCTCCGCAAGCTTCCCGCAAAGACCCGCACGAGCCTCGAGGAATCGGTCAACGTGGCGCGGGGTGAGGTCGCCCGCCTGGACCAGATCATTACGCAATTCCTGCGGGCCATCCGCCCCCAGCCCCTCGATCTGCGCATGGTCAATATCAACACGATTGTCGAGGAGTCCCTGCGCTTCCTCTCCGCCGAGATCCAGGACCGCGACATCCTGGTCGAGACGGAGATCGGGGAAAACCTTCCGCTGCTCAACCTGGACAGCGACCAGATCAAGCAAGCCTTCTACAATGTCTGCCGGAATGCTTTCCAGGCCATGAAATCGGGGGGCATCCTCCGCATTCGAACTTCGCTCGACGAGACACATGCGAATGTCTCCTTTGCCGACACCGGCGGCGGGATTGCCCCCGAGAACATCGGGCGAATGTTCGAACCGTATTTTACCACGAAATCCGACGGCAACGGGCTCGGTCTCCTCATCGTCCGGAGAATCGTGCGCGCTCACGGCGGAGAGGTGGTCCTCGAAAGCGCACCGGGACGCGGACTGACCCTGACAATCCGACTCCCCCGCGCCGACGGGCGCGTGCGATTCCTCCAGCAGGGCAGCCCCGATGCGCAGCCTGGAGATTCGGCAGACCGGGAGGCCATTCCGACGGACGAAAGCAACTCGCGGAAATGCAAGCGCACCGAATATCTGCGCGATCCATCCCCTGTATCACCCCAAGACTGAACCGCCTTTCCCACCAATCCTCCTCACACCATGTGTCAATCCCTCGTCAAAATTCAAATTGGTCCTGTGCAGGACTTCATCGCTGCGGCACGCAGCACCCGTGACCTCTGGAGCGGCAGTTACCTGCTGAGCTGGCTGGTGGCCGCAGGCATCCGCGCCCTGCCCGAGGGCGCGGAACTCATTTTCCCCAACCCCGAAGGCCAGCCGCTCTTGAAGAAAGATCCGTCGGATCAGACAGATCTGCTCATCCCCAACCTGCCCAATCTCTTCATCGCCCAGGTCGCCGGCGACCCCGCCTCCGCCGCCAAGGCCGTGAAGGTCGCCATCGAGAAGGAATGGCAGACCATCGCCGGTGCTGTGTGGGAACAACGCGCACATTTCGACCTCCCCGACTCTGCGGAAGCCCGCTACCACGCACAGGTCTCCCGCCACCTCTCCCTCGCCTGGCAGGCCACGCCGCTGGGTGGCGACTACACCGCCGCCTATCGCCTGAACGGCTGGCATCTCGATGCCGTCCGCCAGACCCGCGACTTCATCGCCTGGGATTCCGTCACCGGTCCCGGCGAAAAGGACAGCCTCACCGGCAAAGAAGAAGCCCTGATCGGCGGCACAGATTTCCAAAAAAAACTCGCCAACCGAGGCGGCGAATACGCCGCCCTCTTCGCCAAACACAACGACCACCTCGGCGCCGTGTCCATCATCAAGCGTTGCTGGCACCTCGCATATTTAAAAACAAAATGCCGCAACTTCCCCATCCGCTCCATCCCCGCCATCGCCGCCCGCCGGAACACGCTCGATGACAACGACACCAGCGGCGACTCCGGCGGCGGCGACAAATACATCGCCGCCATCGCCTTCGACGGCGACTCCATCGGCAAGTGGGTCGGCGGCGACGATCTGCCAGATCGGACCGATCAGACAGATCTGTCCGATCATCACCGGACCTTCAGTGCCGCCCTCTCCAACTTTGCGCTGAAGCGCGTCCGCGCCATCGTCGAGCCCCAGGGCGAATGGCTCGGCCAGCTCATCTACGCCGGCGGCGACGACGTCGTCTGCCTCGTCCCCGCCGATGCCGCCCTGGAGGTCGCCGGGAAACTCCGCGCCGCCTTCCGCAACGCCACCTCCACCATCAAAGACAAGCACGGCCACTCCCCCGACGCCTCCGCCGGCATCGCCATCGGCCACATTCACGCCCCCTTGCAGGATCTCATCCGCGAGGCGCAAAAGGCCGAAAAACGCGCAAAAAACACCGTCGGGCGCCCCGCCTTCTCCGTCACCCTCATGAAGCGCTCCGGAGAAATCTCCCACTGGGGCAGCCAGTGGGAAAGCGGCGGCCTCGCGCTCTACCAGGCCATCCACGAGGGGCTCGCCGTCGGCAAGCTCAGCGCAAAATTTCCCCACCGCGTCTGTCAGTTGCTGGAACCCTACCTGATCCAGCGACCCGATCCGACAGATCCGTCGGATCGGTCGGATCTCCCCGGCTTGGATGCCGCCGACCTCATCACCCGCGAGTTCGCCTTCGCCATCAGCCGCCAGTCCGCCGCAGGCACAGCCCGCGAAAATGAAGTCGCACTTCTCCCCCTGCTCCGCCAATACTTGGAAAAGATCAGTCTGATCCGTCCGATCTCTTCATCCCTCACCCAGCCCCTCCTCACCGCCGTCATCGGCCTTTGCACCACTGTTGCCTTTGCCGCCCGCAACCACGAACCCCAGCCCGCTGAAAAGCAACCCGCCACCGCATGAACACCCTCCTCCTCGAACCCACCGACATCCTCTTCTTCCGCGACGGACGCCCGATGTCCGGCAGCCTTGCCGGTCATGGCGCTGCCTGGCCGCTGCCCACCGTCACCAATGCCGCCCTGCACGCCGCCCTGCACCGCGCCGCAATCAACGGCACCCATGGTCACGACCACCATCACCGCAACGGCGAGCGCATCACCGACGCCCGCAAGTTCGGGTCACTGGTCACGGTCGGCCCCTTCCCCGTGTTGAGGTCCGGTGCCTGGCTCTTTCCCCGCCCGCTTGACGCCGGTCAGCCCGGCTCCACCGCCACCACCTACCTGCCACTGGCC
>JACSRU010000048.1 GCA_014879575.1 Chthoniobacterales bacterium
AAGCGAGACAGCTTGTTCGAAAGAACAACCCGAAGGGTGGCCGCAGGCCAGCAAAGGTCATCCCTCCAGGAGTGGCGCTTCGCGCTGGGGGGGGTGGCAATCATTCCTCCAGGGCGGGCGCAATGGGAAAAATTTTAGTCGATGCGGACGAGTTTGAGTTTTGTGAATGCGCCGGTGCCGCCGATAAATTCGCTGGTTTGGAGGTAGCGACAGAGGATCTGGATTTCGTCGGCGTCCTCGGCCTCGAACTCCATGCTGACAAGGGTCCATTCCGGACCGGATTTGTCTTTCAGCGGCAGGCGTTTGACTTCCGCGCTCCCCTTGCGGAGCTTGATCATGAAGACGGCCAGTCCCGGTTTCGAGCTCACAAACATGCCTTCGAAGCGGTATTTCCCTCCGGTGATCCGCGTGAGGCTCTGACGAATTTCGCCCAGATTTTCCCCGCCATCCTGGGTCACTTCCACCTGGAGCGCGGTCGGGACGCCCTCCACGCTGGCATTGGTGATCTGCGTGATGCCCTGGTTGGTCGGGACCACCCAGTCGGCAGGCTTGGTATCGTTCCAGAATTCGAAATTCGGATTTTTGAGGAGATTCTCTTCCTGGGCGAAGAGGGGGGAGGTGACGAGGAGGGTGGCGATGAGGGATGCTAGGGTTTTCATAAAGGGATTTCTTGGGCGTGAAGGCTGTTGCAATACCGGGGAAGGGTGGCGGAGGGTTTATTGGGGGGAGGTTTCCTCTGTTGGCGCGGCAGGCACGCCCTTGACGATTTTCTGCACACGATTGCGTTTGGGATCGAGTTCATCAACAACTTCCGAAACCACCGTGTATTCCTCGGAGGTATTGACGGAGGCGGTCTTTTCCCCCGCGCGTTGAAGGGCGGCCAGGTTGATGGCTTTCATCCAGTCTTCCGCCTTGATTTTTTCATTGCCGACGATGGAGATTCTTAAAAGGAATCGGCGATGCGCGAGTGCTTCGAGGCGGTCGGTCTCGCCGGCGGCCTGCAGATGGATGGCCGGAGTGGAATTGACGGTGACTTGCCTGGTGCCGGCGGCGGTGCCCAGGGACGCGAAGTAATCCGAGATGTTGGAATTTTCCGCCGTGTCCAGGATTTCGATTTTTACAGTGGAGGGAGCGGGAGCCGGTGTTCCCGGGGGAGGAGGTGGCGGCGTGTGGCGGTATTCGCGATAGGCGCTGGACGCGGGAGGCGTCCTGGCGAGGTGCTTGGCGTTGGAGGCGACGAGCTGCCATTCCGGCGGGGTTTCCGGGAGAATTTTCAGAAGGTCTTTTGGAGGGACCGGAAGCCGGATTTCCTCGGCAAGGACATTTGTCCCAGCGGAAAGAAGGCCCGACAAAATGAGTGGCAGCGTAAAGAGCGAGGATCGGATGTTCATGGTTCAATCAAGGTATTCCCAAAAAATGATGCGATACTTCATGGCGGCAGCGAGAGGATTGTTGGCATTTTCCAGCGAAGTGTTCGAGTAGGGCACGGTGCCTACGGTGGAGGAAGGGGCCATGGTGCCCGATTGCTGGGGTCCATCAATTTCTGGCCAGGTGCTTCCGGGGTAGTTGGTGGAGGCCATGGATGGTGGAGCGCCGGGATTTTTGATTGCGGCGGTCCCGGAGGCGACTTTGTCGTATTGTCCGACGGAAGTGACGCTGGCATTTCCGGGAGTTCCGTCCTTGCCGGGCCAAACCTGACGCTCGACGACCGCGCGAAAGCGGCGTTCGCCGGTAACGGTGTCCCCATTTTGAAAAATTCCATAATTGGTATTATTCGGGGATTTCTTCACGGTTTGCGCCACGCCCCAGACGCTGAACGTGTTGCTCTGCGTGGTTATAAGGCTGGCGAGATGACGGATCAGGGTTTCCTGCTCGAATTCCGTGGGACCGAGGGCGGTGTCCGCGACGCCGGGGACATCACAGATGCGGCCGATGTAGTCGAAGTATCCACCGCTGTTTGAGTAATTTCGGATGGCTGCCGCAGCGTTGCTGCCGTTGGGCATATTATGGAAGACGGCATCGAGGGGAGCCGTGCGCGCGGGGGGCGCAAAGTTTGCGTTGTCGGGGTAGATTTTCGTATTCAGGTTGATTTTGCCAGCCGTGCTATTCCGCAGGGAAATGGGGGCGGGGAAAGTGGGTGCCAGAAGATCCAGGATGACCCAGTCGGGCAACTCGGTGGCGGCCCAGGATGTCCGGTGGAATCGCAGGGTTTCGAATGGCACGCTGCGTTGGATCCCTGATGGGATGAGGGAGAACATGCCAATGGACGTGCCGCGAGCGTTTTTTTTATTCGAATCGTGGAGGACCAGATAATTTTTATCCATGTTCCACGAGGCCCATTTTGTCGCCGCAGAGTCGTAGGCGCTGGCACCGGAGTGAAGCGCATTGGGGGAGCCGGACGTGATCGCCCAATTCGCCTTGCTGGCAAGCATCCTGGGATCGAGAGCCTCCCGCGACTGCGCATAATTCCCAAGGGGGTCAAGAACTCCTGGGAGGGTGAACGTAAAGTCCAGGTAAGCCTCCTCATCGTTGCCGCTTGGAGGACGCACCTCCGACGGACCCGCTGTTGCGAGCGGGACGTAAATGGGAATCACCTGCTGCAAATAGTTTCCCGTCCCTCCCACAGTGAGTGCAAAGCGGGCCTTGATGGAGACGGTGGTGTTACTATTAAACGTTGCGAAGCCCGGGGTTGTGGGCGTGTATTTTAATGTCGCCGTGCCGGTTGCTATTTGGTTTGAAGTCGTTGAGACGGTGCCGGACGTATAGGTCGGGATCGTCATTGTTTGAAAGCCACCATGGGGAATCTCCGCATCTTTTGGGAGCTGCGAGGAGTTTTGATTGATCATGGTGTTGCGATAAACCGTTCCCGAGGCGGTGCTGGCGGTGACAATGAGGTGAGTCAATGTGATGTAAGAATAGTAGTTGCCGCCCAATAGGCTGGAATTGTTAAAACCTATTCCGCCGGTTGTCGGGTGCGGGCGGCTAAAGTTTGCGGGGGGCTGGTGGAGTTCGATATCAAAATCATATTTGAGTTTCCAGTCACCGGTTGTGCCGCTTGCCAGGGGCTGCACGTTGCAGGTGATTTCCGATATGTGGGGAAAGAGAGAGTTGGGGAGCATGGGCTTTCCTGTGAGGGGCCCCTTCCAGAGCGACGCGTCGGGATTCGTCGCAATGGCGGGATACGCTCCGTTGACAGAGCTCCAGCGAGAATAGGCGTTGATGAGTTGGGGGCTTTCCGCCACGCCTCCCGAACCTTCAATGGGTGTGGTGGCCAGATAGCCCATGGAGGCGATGTTCAGGGCGATTTGATCGGACTCAGCATCCCCGAGAGGATCAAGATTCCATCGGAAGGTGCGCGTTCCCATGCCGGGCCAATCCGTGCGACGCAAGTATCTTGCGAGAACAGAAACCGCCTGCTCCCGCATCTCCCGCATCCGGGTGAGATTTGACCCCGTGCCATCTCCCACCCCGGCGTGCCAACCCCAGAATTGGAGGGGTTGGGCAGGGGTTCCCAAGTGCTGATAGATCGGGCCGGTGGTAAGATTGCCGGCCGTTTGGCCCATGAAAATGCGCGACAGGCCAAAGACATTGAATTCCGGAGCCCGGCTGAAGGGCGTGAGTTGGAATTTGTTTTGTTCGTAAAAGGTATTCTGGGCGGACGTCCCCGTTCCGGCAAAGGATTTGATCGCCTGGGGTTCGGTGAAAAATCCCTGAGCACCGACGGCGTCGTCCAGGTTTCCGATGGCGGTGGAACTCAAGCCCAAAATGTCCAGATTGACCGAACCCGGCTGGCCAAGGGCAAAGGTGCCGGAGCCAATCGAAAAGGTCGGGGTGAGGGCCGCGCGCATATCCGACTTCCATGTTGGCGGGAGCGCGACGCTTGCCGTCATGCTCGGCTTCCCGCGCGCCGTGTTGAAGTTGATCTTCGCGCACTCGTCATCAATCCAGAAGGCATATCTTCCGATGAGAGGATTGCTTTGGGAGGCGGGAGCGGAAGCGTCCTGAAGCACCGGGACCCAGGAGACCCACATGGGATCGTTGGCACCGGTGATGTAATAATTTTGTGTCACCGGGCTTTGGGCGTTGAGGTTGACGGCCGCAGTGGGATCCTGGGCGGAGGCCGCGCCGGTATGGAGGGGGATGTGGGTGATGTTGGGCGGGGAGGACGAGTCGATGAGGGTGAGCTGTCCGGGGTTGATGAGCCAGTTGGTGGAGGAGCCGACGGGAGTGACGACGGTGGGATCCCCCGGGTCGGGGATGTTATTGGCGAGCAGGGAGACGGCATGCGCGAGGGCACTCTCGGCAAGCAGGGTGGCCCGCTGGCTCTGCGCCATGTTGTGCGCGGCCTTGCGTTCCGTGCGCATGTTGGCGGCAAAGGCGATCACGAGGATCAGGACGAGTGCCAGCATAAACATGACGATGACCAGGGCAAAGCCTCCACCGGGACGACGGAGGGATCGGCGCGCGGAGTTTTGGAAGTTAGTTGTCATGGCTGTTCATCAACTTGATGGTTGTCGAAAAAACGCGATTGGGGATGCCGTCCTTTGCCAAAGCCTCCGAGTAGCTGGCAATGGCCTCCGTATCCGCCGGGAGCGTATTGGCCGGAATGGGGGCAATCGTGGCGTGACGTTTCAGGGTTCGCTCATCGGTAAGGAGCAACACGATGCGGAGGGAGTCCGGCAGGGCATTCGCCGCCAGAGTCTGTGAAGAGACGTCGGTATAGATGGCCGTAAGGGTTCCGCTGACCGTGGTGCCCCGGCTGGACATCTGGAAACGGGCACCGGAATTGAAACGCAGGGGAGCAGCTTGGGGGTCCGCCGCCGCGAGATTGGGGAGGGGATTTCCGTTGCGGTCCAGGCAGGCCGCCCAAAATCCCAGGGCTCCACTAAAGACCACCGTGGAATTTGCGGCAAAGAGGGGTTGGGTCATTTGAGGAGACATCATCCAAAAAACATTTTGCGTGAGATCTGTGGCGCCGACACTGAGTTGTGTGTTTGCGAGGGTGAGAGGGCGGTGGAAACGATACAGTTTGAACCGCTCGGCGGCGTTGGTCGCACCGGGAGCCTGCGCCACATACCAACCCGCCTGGGCGAGGCCGCTTTCGGAGTCCTTGGAATGCATCCAAAAAAAGAGGGAGGTCGAATGGGTTGCCTGTGCCTCCCCGGCAGGCAGGAAGGCCGAGATGTTCGGATCCTGGGCGAACTGCATCGTCCTCGATACGGTGGCCTGCGCGAGGTCGCGCTCCAGGAGATTCAGAATGGCCCGTCCGTTCTGGGAGACTTCCACCGAATGCTCCCCGCGTTCCCAGCTTTTGCGCACGCTCTCCGATACGGTGACCAGAAAGACCATCATGAGCGCAAAGACGACAGAGGCCACGAGCAACTCGACCACCGTAAATCCGGCGGAAATCCTCTGGGCCATGCGAAATTTCATGAGCTACAAATCAATCCTGGGTTCGTAGGAGGCATCCAGATCCAGCCACTTTTTGCCGCTGGCACTGGTTTTCAGAAGGCTGAATGTGGCTTTGGGGGCGTTTGTGGGAATTGTTGTCTGACCAAGTTGTGGCAGGAAATAGACCTTCACGACTGCGGCGAGAAGACGGGAGTTCGCGGGAGGCGAATTCAGCGCGGAAAACGTGGTAACCGCCACAAAGGAATTCTGCGAGGTGTTGCCTGTTGCCTGATCCACGAACCGTCCCCGGGCGTCGAAAAAATTCGTCACAGGCGTTCCCGCAGGTGCCAGCTTTTCGCCCCGAATGCGAGTGTCCGTCTCCCGCAAAATCAGACCGATGACCGTGTCATCCGCCGCCTCTTTCGTGGTAGTCAGCCCCACCGAAAGCAAGGTGAAAATTCCCGCCAAAAAGAGCATCGAAATTCCCAAGGCCATCACCGTTTCCACGAGCGTGAATCCGTCGTGCGTCGTGTGTCCGGCACCCGGGCCTTTTGGAGGAAGGTTTTCCGGAGAAAAAGCCGCCTCCCTGGAAGCGTTCCGTCTCATGGCTGGGTGATCTTGAGGCGACCGGACAGGGTGTTGGCACTGATCTTCGCCCAATTCGGAGGCGTTCCGCCTGCCGCCTGGTGCACCATCGCGCCGTCAGTGATCGTTCCGGGCGCAAGGGTCAGCCAAACCTCCGGGCCCGGCGCCTGGGGCATCCGCGCCGCTCCGCTCGGAAGAAACTCCACGAAAAGCATGTCCACCGCATTCCCGCCCACCGTGGAGGTGAAGGTGTTGGCCGATCCGCCCAACAAATAGTTCGCCGGTGTGGAATCCGGCACATACGCGGGCGCCGTCGGCTCGCAGGCAATGCTCGCCGGAAGTTCCTCCCAGCGACTCACCTGCTTCCAGCCTGCGCTGGAATCGTTGCGCCACACGCTCACTTTGCGAAAATTTGCCGCCGGGTTTCCCGCCCAGTTGCTCGCGACAACCATCCGCGTGACCGTGCGGTGCGTGATGGCTTCGGTGCGCGCGGATTCCAGCAGGTTCGAGACCATGCGAGCCGCCCGCCCCACATCGCGCGCCTTCCCCGTTTGCACGAACGCAGGCATCATCATCCCGGCAAGAAGTGCCAACACTGTCATCGAGGTAAGCAGCTCAAGCAGCGTAAAGCCTGCCTCTCCCGACGATTTGATCCGGGAACCCTTCCGCGCCGCCTTCTGGAAAATGTTGCGTCTCATGTCTCCCTCATAACCCGAAACGGAAGTTCGCGCAACTAATATTTGAAAAAATGCAAGAACATGCAAAAGCATTCGCTCTTTTGATTGCCTGTTTTGCGAATCGTTGTGCGGTTGCCCTGCCGGGGATAGGTTTCCTGTTCTTGAAAACTTATAAAATATTGCATTTTTGTTGTTCGAAGATTTATTCCATGCGACGACTTTCGTAATGAAGCCGATTTTATGCCTTGTGGTGTGTCTTGGGATGGTAGCCGGGGGGCAGGCGGAGGACGGGGTGCGGAAAATCCCTGCGGGACCATCCGACGTTTCCTATCGAGAAGGCGGCGAAGCCTCCACTCAGTGCCGGTTGGATGTGTATCTTCCGCCGCGCCCGGAGGGGCCTTTTCCGCTGTTGGTCTGGTTTCATGGCGGCGGGTTGAAGGGGGGCTCCAAGACGAGTCCGGACACGGTGCGCCTGGCGCAAAGTCTGGCAGAGCAAGGGGTGGGAGTTGTGGTGGCCGGGTATCGGCTGAATCCGGAGGTGCGATTTCCCGTCTATCTTCAGGATGCCGCGCAGGCGGTGCGTTGGGCGGTGGACCATGCGGTGTCCCTCAAAGCGCAACCGCAGGTGTTCGTGGGCGGGCATTCCGCCGGGGCGTATCTGGCGGCCCTCCTGGCCATGGATTCCAGTTTTCTGACCGAGGCCGGGGTTGCGTCCGACCGGATCGCGGGGGTCATCGCCATGAGCGGACAGATGATGACGCATTTCACTGTCGCGGAGGAACGCGGAATCAGCAACAAGGTGCTGACGGCTGACGACGCGGCGCCGATTCACCACCTGCGCAACGATCATCCGCCCCTGCTCCTGCTCATTGGGGACAATGACTGGCCTGCCCGCCTGGAGGAAAACCTCTATTTCTGTGCCGCCCTCCGGAAAGTGGGGGAAAGTGGCCGGGTGGCACTCTCCGTGGTTGTCGGCCGCGATCACGCGGGCATCCTGCATCGCGCAGCGGAGCCGGGGGATCCAGCGGGAGAGGTCATGCTGCGGTTTCTGAAAGGGCGGGGGTTGCCCGATGCCGGGGGAGAATTCCGTGAGAATCCCGCGCGGTGAAGGTCATGAGCTTGGTGCGGGGCAGAGGTAGCTGACGAATTGCAAAGGGAAATGTCTTGAAATAAATGCAAAAAATGCAAATATATTCAAAATGAACGCATGCGGGGGATCAGTTTTTTTGGACAATCGGGGGTTGGCGTTGCGGGCGACTGCGACGGATGGCGGTCCGCCCAGCGTGGCGCAGATCGGGATATCCGGGTATGGGCGGGCGTATTTGGAATGGGTGGAGTCGGCGATGAAGGCGGGGAGGATTCGGTTGGTGGCGGTTGTGGTAATCAACCGACAGGAGGAGCGGGCGGCCTGTGCGCGTCTGGCGGCGCAAGGGGTGGAGATTTTTGAGGATTGGGAGGCGATGCTGGACGTCTGGCGGGGACGCCTGGATTTGTGTCTGGCACCGGTGCCGATTTCCCTGCACGCCCGTGTTGCGGTCGCGGCACTGGAGGCGGGGGCGAATGTGTTGATGGAAAAACCGCTGGCGGCGACGCTGGAGCAGGCGGTGGCGATTCGTGAGGCTGAGAGGCGAACCGGACGCTGGGTGGCGGTCGGCTATCAGGACGCCTACACCGAAACCAGCCGCCGCATTGCGAGCCACCTGGCGGACGGACGCATTGGCCGCGTTCGCTCGATCCGATGGCTCGGCCTTTGGCCGCGTTCCACGTCCTATTATCATCGAACACCCTGGGCCGGGAGGATATCCGTGGACGGCCAGCCGGTGAGGGATTCGCCCCTCAACAACGCCATGGGACATTTTTTGAACCTCGCCTTTCTTTGGGCCTGGGCAGGTACCGGGGGGCCGCCCGAGCCGACCACGGTGGAGGCGGAACTTTATCGGGCGTATCCCATCGAAAGTTTTGACACAGGGGTGATGCGGGTGGGGACATCGGCCGGAGTCACGATCCTGTCGGCGGTGTCCCATTGCTGTCCGGTTGAGCGTCCGCTTTATCTCCGTGTTCTCGGGGATGAAGGCGAGTTGCGCTGGACGCACCGCCAGGAGGCGGTGTGGACGTCCGGCCACGGAGAGACGGAGCGCCTGGCCCTGGAGGGGGGGGCGGAAACCCTGGAAGCGATGTTCGCGACGGTTCTGGCGCGCCTTGGAGATCCGGACGCGCCAATTTGTTCCACCGCACAGGCCGTGCTTCAGGTGCAAACGATCGAGGGGCTGCCGGAGGGGATCCATACGATCGATGAATCGCAATGCGAACAGGTGAGCCGGGACGGAGAGACGTGGCAGGTGGTTCGGGGGATTGAAGAGGATCTGAGTGCCTGCGTGAAACAAAATGCTCTGCCCTCGGAGATTCAGGCGGACTGGGCCGGTTTACCATCTCTCGTGGCGACCTGATCCCGCAGTGCCTCCTCCGGAAGTGACGCTGTGCCCTGGAGGGACCAGCTTCGTCTGGTCCGTGGCGGTGGACGGGGATGGCGCGGAGCGAGGCGGACGACACGGAGGTCATCCCTCCAGAAGTGGCGCTTCGCGCTTGGGGTGGGGGATGGGGCGCTCCTCCGGAAGTGACGCTGTGCCCTGGAGGGACCAGCTCCGTCTGGTCCGTGGGCGGTGGG
>JACSRU010000085.1 GCA_014879575.1 Chthoniobacterales bacterium
GGCGTGGGATGACACGGCCCGGGGCGGACGACACGGAGGTCATCCCTCCAGAAGAGGCGCCCTGCCCTGGAGGGACCCGCTCCGTCTGGTCCGTGGCGGTTGGCGTGGGATGGCACGGCCCGGGGCGGACGACACGGAGGTCATCCCTCCAAAAGTGGGGCTTCGCGCTTGGAGGGACCAGCTCCGTCTGGTCCGTGGGCGGTTGGCGTGGGATGACACGGCCCGAGGCGGACGACACGGAGGTCATCCCTCCAGAAGAGGCGCCGTTGCCCTGGAGGGACCAGATCCGTCTGGTCCGTGGGCGGTTGGCGGTCGATCAGGGGGCGCGACGGATGGGGAGGTGGGTGGTGCAGTATTCGTTGCCGTCGGAGGAGACGCGAAATTCGGTGTCGGGGTGGGAGCGTTCGGTGGCGTGGCAGACTGCGCAGGTGTGGAGGGAGACGTCGTCGGAAAGCTTGGAGGATTCGAAGCGGCGGCGGCGTTCGAGGGTTTTACGCGAATCGAGGGAGCCTTTGAGGAAGGCGGGGCCGAAGAAGAGGAGGTAGTTGCCGAGGCACATGACGACCGCCATTTTTTCCGACAGCGGGCCGAACAACAGAATGGATGCCGGGAAGAGGAGGCTGAAGAGCGCCACCCATTTGATTTTTACCGGGAGGATGAGGAAGAGGAGGATTTCGAGATTGGGGGCCAGGGTGGAGACGGCGAGGAAGAGCGAGAGATTGAGGAAAAGATTTCCCTGGGAGGAGCCAAAGGCGAGGGCGGCACCGGTGCAGAGCACCATGCCAAGGAAATAGTAGGCATTCAGACGGAAGGTTCCCCAACTCCCCTCGAGCAGATCCCCCAACCACCAGGTGAAGAGGAGGTAGAAAATGATCCAGAAAAAGCTCTGCGTGGTGGGCAGGAAAATCCATGAGACCAGCCGCCAGACTTCTCCCCGCAGAATCGCCGCGAGGTCGAGTTCGAGGATTTGCTCGAAACCGGGATTCAGGCTGACCAGAAGGAACACGAGGGCGTTGAGCGCGACGATATAGCGGATCAGGCCCGGGATGGCGAAGCGGGAAAGGGTGCGTTCGAGGCGTTCGATCATGGCACTTTTTTGGATGAGCTATCGGGGGCCGACGAGGCGGAAAAGCGAAGGTTCGGGGCGATGGCTTCGAGGCTTTTCCGGGAGATGCCCCTGACGCGAAGGAGGTCGTTCACGGAGGTGTAGGAACCCTCCGTGCGGGCTTCAATGATCCGGGCGGCCAGGGTCTCACCGATGCCGGGGAGGAGCATCAACTCATCGCGGGATGCGGAGTTGAGGTCAAGGCCCCCGGCAGGGAGGGGCTTGTGGAGAGCCTGGGCGATTTCCTGTTCCTCCTTGCGTTCGGTTTCCCGATCCGCAGGCAGGAGACGCCAGTTGGTTTTTTCCCAGATGCCCCGTCGGGCGGTCGCAGCGGTGAGTTCGAGATCTTCGAGGCGCGCGCGGTAATCCTGGGCACTCGAACCGTCCGGCAGGCGACGGGTCACGCCAAACGCCCGGGCGAGTCCCTCCCGGACCAACACGGACGCCAAATCCTCACCATCCGCCGTGGTGACGAAGCCGTAGATGCGCTGGAACCGCGAATCCCCGCGTCCGTCGGCAAACGTGGTGTGGACGGTGAAGGGTTTTGCGAGGAGATCGGCGGTGCGTTTTCCCGCGGCCTCGCCGAATCCGCGCGCCTGCGCGATGGAGTCCGCCGCCACGCCATCGGCGATTCCGAAATACCGGCGCTGGGCGCGCAAACGGCGGGCATCGCTCTCATCGGTCACGTGCCACTCGATGCAATCCGCCCCATAGATTCGGACGGTCTGTTCGGTTCCATCGGGAAAGCGGACCCGGAAGCTGTCGCCATCCGCCCACTCGGTGGGGATCAGGCGGCAGCCGGGGAGCGACTTCATCTCCGCTTCGGCTGCCGGACAGCGAATGGCCAGCAGGGCGGCCAGAAGGACAATTCCACGGACATTCACAATCATCAATGTGTCAGGCTCAAAGCTCCGGGCAAGCGCGGAACGTCCGGCCTGCCAGACGGGGGGATTTACCCGCCCCAGCGGGCGCCCTGGCTCAGGGCCGGGATCCAGTTCCGTTCGTGCCCGTTGGCGTAGTCGGTTTTTCCGATGGCACCGATCATTTTTTTCCCGGTGGCAGCCTTCCAGTATTTGCTCATGCTCTCGCCAGTGTGGCAGCTCCAGCTTTTGACGAAGGCATCGCGGGTGAAGAGACCCCGGTGGATTTTCGAGAGTTCCTTTTCGTGCAGCCAGCTTTTCGAGCCACTGTCGATTTCGTTGCTGTAGTCGAACATGAAGCACGCGCGGTTCGAGTGTCCGTAGAATTCGAAATTCGCGATTTTGACCGTGGCGCGTGGCTGGCCGGCGTTCAGGTAGTTGATCACATCGTCGCCGGAGCTGATCCAGACGAGGTTGACGTGGTATTTGTCGCGGACGGAAAGGATGTTGCCGATGAGGTCCGCCTTGTCCTGGCGTTCGGCGCGGCGCACGTAGCCGGGTTTGTAAACAAGCCAGGTGATGAGCGCGTCCGGTCCCTCCTTTTTTCGGAGTTCCTCGATGCGGACGCGGGCCGCGCGGATGAAGTTCCCCCACCACCGGTCATGCGGGGCGGCCTTGTATTTTTCCCATTCGATCAGCGCGGGTCCACCGCTGAGGAGGAGGAATTCCTTTTGTGCGGCCGCCCCGGCGGTCAGGGAACCGGAGAGCAGGAGGAGAAGAAGCAGACGAAACATCATGAAGCCAAGATTCGTGCTGGCGCGTGAAGTTCAAGCACATTCCGCTGGATGAAGCGCGGAAAGTTCGCAAACATGGCTCCCATGCCTCCCGAAACCTCTGACTTCGAAAAACTCGGCGCGTTCTATCTCGGAAAGCCGGTGGATGATCCGGCCGGCGCGCCCCTTCTCTACGATTCGCGCGATTTGGTGACCCATGCGGTGTGTGTCGGGATGACCGGCAGCGGGAAAACCGGCCTCTGCCTGGCCCTCTTGGAGGAGGCCGCCATGGATGGGGTCCCGGCGATCATCATTGATCCCAAGGGGGATCTCGGCAATTTGCTCCTGACGTTTCCCGATCTGCGCCCGCAGGATTTCCGTCCGTGGATCGTGGAGGACGATGCCGCCCGCAAGGGCGTCTCGCCGGACGATTGGGCCGCGCAACAGGCTGCACTCTGGAGCGAGGGGCTGGCGGCCTGGGGACAAGGCGGCGAGCGGATTCGCGCGATGAAGGAAAAAGCCGACTTCGCGATCTATACGCCGGGGAGCACCGCCGGTCGGGCGGTGAATCTGGTGGATGCCTTCCATGCCCCGGTTGACCAGCCGGACGAGGAGGCGCTCGCCGAGCGCGTGCAGACCGCCGTCTCCGGAATCCTCGGGTTGCTCGGGAGCGGGGAAGATCCGCTGAAAAGTCGCGAGGGCGCGTTTCTGGCCGCCCTTTTCACCCACGAATGGAAGGCGGGCCGCGACCTCGACCTCGGGGCGATCATCACAAAAATCCAGCAACCGTCGTTCGAGAAGGTGGGGGTTCTCGACATCGAGGCCTTCTTTCCGGCCAAGGACCGGTTTTCCCTGGTGCTGGCACTGAACACGTTGCTCGCCTCCCCGGGATTTGCGGCCTGGAATACGGGTGAGGCGCTGGACATCGCAAGGTTTCTCCGCACGGAAGACGGACGCCCCCGGCACGCGATTTTTTCGATTGCCCACCTCGACGACGCGCAGCGGATGTTCTTTGTCTCGCTGTTGCTCAACGAAGTGGTCGCCTGGATGCGTCGGCAGAGTGGGACGACGAGTCTGCGGGCGATCATTTACATGGATGAGATTTTCGGGTATCTGCCGCCGGTCGCCAATCCCCCCTCCAAGCTGCCGATGCTCACCCTCCTCAAGCAGGCGCGCGCGTTCGGAGTCGGGATCGTGCTCGCCACGCAGAATCCGGTGGATCTCGACTACAAGGCACTCGCGAACACCGGCACGTGGTTTATCGGACGCCTGCAGACCGAACGCGACAAGGCCCGCGTGATCGAGGGCCTGCTCGGGAGTTCCTCGAAACTTTCCCGCGCCGATCTCGAAAGGTTGCTGGCCGGGCTGGGGAACCGGAAATTTTTTCTCAACAACGTCCACGACGACGCCCCGGTGGTCTTCGAGTCGCGCTGGGTGATGAGCTACCTCCGCGGCCCGCTCACGCGCGACCAGATCAAAACCCTCATGGCCGGAAAGCCCGGCACTCCCGTTGCGGTGCCGACGGCGACCCCGGTGGGCGGTGGTCTGCCGCCCGCGCTCCCGCCGGGAATCAAACAATTTTTCCTGCCCTCCGAAGGCACGCTGCGCCCGAAACTCGTCGGCGCGGCGAAGATCCGCTTCGCCGATTCGAAATCCGGCATCGAGGAAACGCGGGAGATCGTGCTTGCGGCGGACATTCCCACGGGACTTGGGGGAGCGGACTGGGCGGCGGCGGAATCCCCGGATGCCACCCCGGGCGACTTTGTGCCGACAGCGCCGGCGGATGCCGCCTTTGCGGAACTTCCCGCGCCAGCCGCCGTGGCGAAGAACTATGCCGCCTGGGAAAAGGATTTCCTGCGCTGGGTGGCGGATACCCAGAGGTGCGAATTGCTGAAATGTCCGGCCCTTTCCCTGAGCGCCAGATCCGGCGAGTCGCGGGCGGATTTTGTGGCGCGGGCGGCGCAGGCCCAGAGGGAATTCCGGGATGACAAAGTAGCCGCGCTCCGCACGAAATTTGCTCCGAAGCTCGCCGCGCTCGAAACCCGCATCGCCCGCGCCCAGGCCACCGTGCAGAAGCAAAAGGATCAGGCCCGGAGCGCCAATATGCAGACCGCGATCTCCGTGGGCACCACGATTCTCAGCGCGCTTCTCGGGCGCAAGGCCTTCAGCACCTCGACCCTCACGAAGGCGGGAACGGCGGCGCGGGGTGCCAGCCGCGCGATGCGCGAGGGCGCGGACGTGGCCGTCGCCGAGGAATCCGTCGAGGCCCTCCAGACCGCCCGCGCACAACTCGAAGAAGACTTCGCCGCAGAAAGTGCCAGTCTGGCCGCCTCACTCGGGGAGCCGGCCCTCCAATCCGTCGCACTCAAACCCTCCCGTGGCGGGATCACGATCGGGCTGTTCGGCCTCGGATGGATCTGAGAACGCGGGATTGATCATTTCACGGGAAAAATTTTGACCGTGGCCGGAGGATGTGGATGCCGGAGACTGACTCTCAGGCGATCAAACAACTTGAAAAATGACCTGTTTCCGGTCAGAGTTCTCACATGAAAACGATACCAGCCACTGAGGCAAAGGCCCATTTTTCCGCGATTCTTGACCGTGTGGATCATGGTGAGGAGTTTGTTTTGACCCGCCACGGCAAGGGGGCGGCTTATCTGGGGCCATCGCAGCGGGCGACGACGGGGCAGGCAGCGCAGGCTGTGGCTGAGTTGCAGGCGTGGCGATCGAAGGTGAAGAGCCGGGGAGCGATTCTGGAGCCGGGAGAAACGGTCAAGTCGCTCATTTCAAAAGGCCGCCTGTAATGCAGCCGTTCGTTTTGGATGCCAATGTGGTGATCAGCTTCCTGCTGCAGGAGGAGTCGGCCTATGCGGACGGAGTTTTCCAGAAGCATCTTGCCCGTGGGGCCAGGGCCTACGTGCCGTCGCTCTGGCATCTGGAAATCCGCAATGTGTTGTTTTTGAAAGAGCGGGCCAAAAAGCTGGCGGTGGGGGAAGCGCATCAAGCATTGGCTAGTCTGGGGAGCCTCATGATCGTGACGGATGCCCACACGACGGCCGCCTCGACGCTGATGCACCTTGAACGACTGATGTTGCACCACGGGCTGACGTCCTACGATGCCTCCTACTTGGAACTCGCCTATCGGCTCGACGTGCCCATCGCCACGCAGGACAAGGAAATCCTCGCTGCGGCGAAATCGCTCAAGGTTGGTATCCTGTAGAGCCCCTCTCGCCGGCGAGCCCTCCAGGCCGCCCGCACACATTTCGATTTCCTTTTCCTTTTTATCCCGCCGAAGACCACCATCAGGATTTCTACGACACCCACCCGGACCACCCGTATCAAATCGCGCGGTCACCGCGCCGAAGCTGGAGAAATTCCGGGCGGGAACGTCCGACTAGGATTCGGGTGGGAGCGCATAGGTCACTTTCGTGCCATCGAGGGCATTGTTCCCTGCGGTTTCCAGAACGATGTATTCGGCGGGTGCGCCCAGGGTTTGAAGCGCCACTGCGAGGGAAACAGGAATCTTGGACTGATTGGGGCCGAGGAACACCTTGACCTTGAATGGACCATTCTTGAGCAGAGCGATGTCCTTCGGCTGGACATTCTCGAAATCCACCAAAATGTAATTTGTGCGCGGTGTTATGGGAGAACTCGAAAGACCCTCCCTCCCACGACGCCTGCAAAAGCAGGAACCGGAGCGGGCTTGTCAGTTGCGCCCGGTCTTAGGCGTGTTGACGCCATTGGTCAAGCCGGACTCATTCAGCATCATCCGGTGTGCGGCGCAATGCCTGATCGCCGACTCGATGCCGCAAGCCTCACGTGACAGAGCTTGCCACGGAAACCATTCGGCAGAAAAGGTTGACGCCATAAAATGTGGACTTATTTCGTCCACATTATGAAAACAGTGACAGTTCGTGATTTGCGCAACTCCTTCTCGATGCTCGAGGCGTGGCTTTTGGAGGGGGAGGATATCCGCATCGAGAAGAGGGGGCGGCCCATCGGGGTTCTTCGGGCATGGCGTTCCAACACTTCAATGCCGCCAGCGAAGCCCGACTTTGCGGCACGGCGGCGGGCCATCTGGGGAGACCGTGTTTTTACCGAGGAGAAAGTCGCGGAGATGCGAGCGGATGAACTCGAAGGAGAAGAAGGATGAGTTGTTTTCCCGACACTTCGTTTCTGTGTGCTCTCTATCGGACTCAGGCCAGTTCCCCATTGGCGGACCAGTTCATGATGCGATTAAGCGGTTCGCTTCCGGTGTCGAGTCTGTTGCTGCTGGAGTTTCGTCAGTCCGTGCGTTTGCAAATCCGGCTGCACCTCAGCAACCGCCGCAAAGGCTTCTCACAGCGGGAAGGTCAGCAGATGCTCAACGATGTGCAGATGGACCTCAATGCCGGCCTGCTGATGGCCACACCTGTGGATTGGTCCGCCGTGCATCAGCGGGCGGAGGCCTTAAGCGGTGCCCACACCCTGGCTGCTGGCCATCAACTGGCAAACATTCTTCATGTGGCCACCGCACTGCAACTCGGTGTGACCGAGTTTCTGACCTTTGATGCAAATCAGAAAAAGCTGGCTGTGGCGGAAGGCTTCATTGTGCCGATATGACGGGATTTTTTATCGGTTATTTTTATTTGATTTCGCGGATTTTGCCGCCGGTTTGTCGGATGATCGAGCCGAGTTCGCGTTTGTCGTCGGGCTTCATTTCGAATCCGATGAAGTGGAGCTTGCAACCTTCCGGGCCCTGGAGGGAGCCCTTGGTGAGTTTTGAGATTTCCTTCCAGGGGATGTTTTCGATTGTGCCGGAGGGTTTCCACTGAAAGCTGGCATCGGAGATGAGGTAGATGACATCCGGCTGCATTTTGGCGGCGAGTTCGAGGACGCCGACGAGTCCCCTGGGGTTGCTGGCGACTTTTGATGAGGCGGTCATTGTGCCGGCTTCGATCCACTCGGACTGGATCCATTCGAGGGCGTCCGCGCGGTTTTGGTCGGTGGCCGGCACGAGTTCCTTTTGGAAGGGTTTGTAATTTTGGGTGAACTGGATGATTCCAAAGCGGGCGGAGATCGGGAGTTTACGGATGAGTTCGGATGTTTCGTCCTGGATTTTCGAGAGGGGGACGCCGGCGGCCGACGCCTTGTTCACGACGCTGCTGGAGACGTCGAAGAGGAGGAGGATGCGTTTGCCGGCGGACGGGATGCCGAAAAAACTCATGCCAAACCCCAGGCCGTCGGCTCCGGCGGCACCCTCGCCGCCGCCACCGAGTCCCGCCGTTCCGACGAGGCTGGAAACCTGGTCGGAGACAATTTCAGAAGGGTCGAGCGGGAGCATTTGGTCCATCGGCATTTTGGGGAGATCGGGAAGCGCGAAGGTCGCCGGGCGGAGGCTTTGCAGTTTGTCGTTGAACGTGGGTTTGGGGGTCATGGCATCGAAGGCGGCCATGTTCATTTTGTGTTCGCGCTGTTTGGCGGGGAGGCGGATGTCCTTTTTGACCTCGAAATTGGCGGGTGGCGGGAAGAAATATTTCGCCACGACAAGGACGCCGGCCACGATGCCGCCAGCGATGTGGAGGGCGAGAACGCCGACGAGGATCGCGAGGAGGAGTCTGCGGCGGCGTTTTCTTGCCTGGGTGCTCTCGCCGAGCAATGTCTCGATGGCGGGCATCAGTCTTCCTCCTCCAGGTTGTCCGCAAAGGTGATGCCCGTGATTTCGGCCTGCGCGCAGGTATTCAGGACGGTGACGATCCGCTGATGGACGGCCGCATCGTCGGCGTCAATCGTGATCAGCGGCTCGGATTTATTCGCGTCGGCGGTTTCCTTGAATCGCTTCAAGGTGGCCAGGAGAGCCGGAAGGGCGTCCCCTTTTGGGGAGTCCATCGGTTGATCGTTGAGGAGAATCTGGCCATCGGCGCGGATCGTGATGCGTTGCTCGTCCGGGATGTCGAGAGCTTCCTCCTGGGCCACGGTGCCCGGCAGGCCGATATTCAGATCGCTCTCCTGCTTGACGGGTTTTGCGGTGACCATGAAGAAAACCAGGAGCAGGAAGACCATGTCAATCATCGGTCCCATCTGCATTTCGACGGTCTGGATATCCTTTTTCCTCAGCTGCATCGGTTAAACTCCTTCCGTGATCGGGGCGGACATTCTAATCCTTGTAGGTTCCGAAAATGACGTTGATGGCGCCCGCCTCGCTCGCCATCCTCATGAGTTCCTTGATTTGTTTTCCGTGCGTCTGGAGGTCTGCCCGCACATAGAGTCTGAGGGGCGGCGTATCCTTGAAGCGTTGTTTCAGGTGGGCGGCGAGTTCCGCTTTTGTTACGGGTCTCTGACCGACAAAATATTGTCCGGCGGCATCGATGCTAATGATGTCCCGGTCGGCGAGATCGTTCGGAACGACAGCATTGGCAGCGGTCGGCAACTTGATGTCCACCTTGATCTGTTCCTTGGAGATCTTGGTGGTGACCATGAAAAAGACGAGGAGGAGGAACGTCATGTCAATCATCGGCGCCAGTTGGAAGCCGATTTCATCGTCCTGTTTCTTGGGCAGTCTCATGGGGGGGATCAGGGGCTGTCTCTTA
>JACSRU010000047.1 GCA_014879575.1 Chthoniobacterales bacterium
TGGCGCGATTTGCTGGCCATCCTCACCCATTCCTATGCCTCCGGTTAGCCTCCACTTTCAACACCGATGAGATTTGGAGAAGATGCCCAGCGAATGAAAAGAGGAAGGGCGAGATCGCAAGGGCCATCTGGAGTCGAACAACGGTGTCACAGGGTTGGATCGCAGAAATACTGAAAATGCGGAACGCGGCGAACGTGAGCCTTGCACTTCATTCCAGCAGCGGAGCTTGGCGGAATTGCCGGTGGTACTTCAGAAATTTGTGAAAATGCAAGAAAATGCAGCCTGACCCCCAGTTTGTTTGGTTTCCGTGACCAGGATTTCCTCAAATTGCGTCTCTATTCATTGCATGAAGCCAAGTTCAAATTTGTCGACTAAGACAAAACTTTCCGGATGAAGCCTATTCCTCCGTCCAATCAAAGACGACGCCGATATAGGTGTCCTTGTCTTCCTTCAGTCCCCGGTAGGCTTCCGCGGCCTGCGCGGGACGGAGTCGGTGCGTGTAGAGCGGTTCAACGGCAAGGCGACCATCTGCGATGAGTTCCATTACAATCTCGGAGTTCCGCTCAATGGAGTGTTTGACGAATTCGTCGCGGAAGGTGGGATACCGCCATTCCAGCGCGCCTTTGAATCTGGTGAAGCCGGGCAGATGGATGCGATTGAAGATTTTCGTCACGTCCGTGACGTATTCGGCTCGCGGACTTCCGAGCAGAACGGCTTCGCCGTGTGAAGCCACGAGATCAACGGCATCGGCGATGACCACTGAAAGCCCCGTGGCATCGATGAGTGTCGTCACACCGCGTTTTCCCGCCAGCTCACGAACAGCGTCCTTCCACGCCGGATCGCCGGAATCCACTGTATGCCGGATACCGCAGCGGGAGGCAATTTCGCGGCGGCTGGCACTCACGTCCGCACCGATCACGTTCGCCCCCTGAAGCTGGGCGAGTTGTGCGGCGAAGTTGCCGATAAGTCCCAGTCCTGTGACCAAGACCCAATCGCCGAGTTCGATTTCGGAAACCCGGATGGCGGTAAAAGGAATGCTGGCGGTGCGGGTGAAAGGAACCAGGTCGGCCCGAGGTGATGAAGGACTGAGCCGCAGGCACATGCCGGTGTGGCGGTTGGTGGTGTCCACGGCGTACACCCCTGCGTGCGGACCATAGGTAAGCGCCCTGTCGCCCACGGCAACCTTGTTCACCTGTTCTCCCACGGCCAAAACTTCGCCGACGCCCACATATCCGGGGGTCGCGGGGAACCGGAACCAGCTTTCGCCTCCCGACAGACACGCCAGTTCCGTTCCCGGGCTTACCAGGGAATAAAGATTCCGAAAATAAACCTGGTGTGCTGTCGGGTCGTGATTGGGAAGTTCGGCATCGCCATGCTCCACTTGCCAGGGACTGCTGAAGATTATTTTAGAGGATTTCATTGGATGGAGAGTGGGTCGCATAAAACGCAGTGAACACTCTGTGAATCGTCTATCGTTTCGAGACGATCTGAAGAATTTGATCCAGGTTCAGCGCTTCATTCCAGCAGCGGATCCGGGAAACAATCAGCCCCACTTCCACGGGAGCGTTCAGTGTGAAGGGAACGTCGGCATTGAGGAGGCGTTCGGGAATCTCTCTGGAGTTTTTCGAGAGCACGTGACTTGCAATGACGTTCCCCTCATCGTCGATGAGGAAAAGCGACATGGACATGGCCGTGTCGAAAACCACCGCTACAGTCATCCATTTGTCAATGGGGACCGGTTCCCGGCCTACAATGCCGAAAGTTGATGCGGCTGTCCCGTCTGTCGAAATCAAGAACGACGGAGCGGAAAGGGGGTCCATCGCCAGCAAAAACCCGGCAACCCGTTGATCGGTCTCGTGATTGTATCGACCCAGAAACAGGAAGCCTGAGGGCAGGTTCTCCGGGGTAAGGAATTTGCAGCGCATGATCCAGGTCAGCGATCCGGTGCTGAAAAGCGGATCATTGCCATCGTAGGGGATGGTCAGATTGTTGCGGGTGTTGATTTCGAAGCCCATATCCGGAGAGGCCGCGCTGGAAACGCCCGACAGTCGCACCTCGCGCTTCTGGGGACTTGAGTCCGCAAGAACTCCTCCGGAATCGGCTTGAATATCAAGGATCGGGTCCGCGGCGTGGATTCGGGTGGTGGCGGCAGTGATTGCTATGCCGATGACAAGGAGGGTGGGCAGGTATTTTTTCATGGGATGGTCGGGGTTGTTGTTATGGAAGAATTTTCCGGGCGCAACTCGAAGCGGACGGTGGATTTTTTTGTCAAAGCGCATGCTTCCTTCTCCAGGGCCTCGATCTTTGCTTGGATTTCCGGCTCCCGAGCTTTGAACGCCGCGTAAACGTCCAGGCGTCGCTGAATGGTCTCGGCCGACGATTGTGTTCCGGTTTTCAGAAGCCGTCTCAGGTGCTCTTCCACCTGATCAACACCCACGGCTTCGGGGCGCCCCTCGGGGAAAGCAAAGTGTTCGCTCCATGCGACCATTCGGAGCTTGCCGGTTTCCTGGGCCTTGGTTGCAAGCAACTGCAGCAACCGCTTGCTGGCCTGCGTCAACGGAAACATCGCCAATTCGCCGAGGGAAATGCCTTCGGCCAGCGCGTCGCTCGAAAAAATGCCGCAATCGACGCCATTTGCGAGCAGCCTGTAGTTGCCTTTTGCGAGGTTGCGCACACCAAGTGTGTCCTCTCCACGGCCATCCTTCAGACGGTTGACCCAGTCCAGGGGTGCTTCCGGAATGTTCGGCACGAAGGGAAGCGTTGGGAAGGTGGCGTCGAACGTGATCGCTCCGTCTTTTCCGCGAAGGTTGCCAATGGCCTCGCTGTCGCTTTGCAGTGATTTTGCGTCCACGGTGAGGTGTTGAGTGGCTTTCGGGATATTCAGGCCGTCGAGCACGGTCACGGCGATGGCAAATTGCCCCAGCGCGCCCGGGTGGATGCGATCCTGGCCGATCAAGGTGTCCTTGGGATGTTCCTGACGATACAGCGTGTTCCACTCCTCCAACGCGGCATGCACGTCCACCATCGGAACGCCAGCCTCCGCAGCGATTTCGTTCAGAATTTTTGCGCATTGTCCCAGCACCGCATCAACACCGGGCGTGTCCGGCTGGATCAGTGCCGGGCTGTGCTCAAATGGCGTCGGCGACATCAAGACCACTCGAACATCCCGCGCTTTCAATTTCTCCACGAGGGTTCGCAGGCTCTTCGCATAGACGGAAAGCATCCGGGACTTTTGCGCCGCTGTGTCCGGGTGCTCCTCAGGCAAAGCATAAAGATGACGCCCGACATCATTCATGCCGAACATGACGGTCGCGAACGTGGGATTCCTGCCAAGAACATCCCAATCCATCCGGCGCAGCGCTCCCTGGGCCGTGTCGCCTCCGATTCCTGCGTTGAGAATGTCAACAGTCAGACCGGGAAGCCGCGTCTTGAAAAAATAGTCCATCCACATCTGCGCCGCGCCGTTCTCGGTGATGCTGTCGCCGATGGCGACCCACCGCGTATTGTTTGTGACCGCCGGGGTGTCTGCTGAATGACCCGAAGCCAGAGTCAGGGAGACGGTGCTGCACAAGGTGAGTGATCGGAAAATCGAGGGGGACATGGGAGGTCAAAAACGGTTTGCCCAGACGCAAGGATCTGAGAGCCGGATTTCCGTCCCGGCAGGACAGAGGCCAAGGTCGATTTGCAACTGAGCTTCCAACGGATCGTCAACTCGGGAGGTGATATTAAAAGGAAGTGGTTCGCCCGGTTTCAGCGTGAAGGTCTCCATGCAGACCCAGAGATGGGGCGGGTTTTTGCCTTGAAGACCGACGCGGATGGTCGCTTCCCGGTTTGTCTCGACCATGCCGCTCAAGCCGACCTTCGCGTCCTTGGGAAGGGGAACAGTTTGTATCAGGCGAAGATGATACGGCTTGGTCGCGGTGGTGCTTTTAATGCTCAGACTGGCCGAACGGCGATCCGGAGTTGAAGGCGCGGCCTCCACGGAAGCGGAAACCGCCGTGCCGTCGCGGCAGTCAGGAGAGATGACGACCTGCCAATTTTTCAAACCCTCCCGGAACTCAGCGTTTTTAAGAATCTGGCGGTCAATCATGATATCGCCCTCGGGCTGGGCAAGGTCGATGCGGGTTTCGGCGGATGCGGAGGTTCCGGAGAAAGCCCTCGTTCTCAACATGGAGGGCTGGCCGGGAAGCGGAATCGGTGTGGCATACGCCGGCGAGTCCGCGCCGGGCTCTGAGCCATCGAGCGTATAGCGAATCACGGCATTCGCCGTGGCGCAGGAGAGGACAATTTCCCTGTCGTTCGAATACACGGAGGGTGCCCAGGGTGCGGGAGCAATCTCGCCGGACGGGAGAGGCTCCAGAGAGATGATTCCCCAGGGAGAAAGTGCGGGGATGTCCAAGGTGGTGACATGGCCGCTGGCGAGCTCCCGGCGCTCGACGAGACCGGAGTAGTCCTTCGAAGCAAAGGCGCGGTCATGCGCGGCTTTGTCGTAGGGCCTGGGTGTGATGAGGACGGCGCGGAACGGCTGGCCGTTGAATATCCATTCCGGGCGCAGGGAAATCTGGAACGGTTTCGGGGAACGAGACCAATCCACGAGATGAACGGCGACGGGAGCCCGGAGATCGGAAGGTTTCGCCCGGAGGAACGCCACGCGATGGGAGAGGAATGGGAACAGAGCCGCCACGGGTGCCTCGTCCGGCCAGCGTTCGTCGCGAACCGTGGCACCGGAAGCCGCCGCGTCTTCGTATCCGTCCAGTAACGTGGCACTGGCCCGGGCCATGGCGTAGAGGTCGGCAAATTCCTCCGGCTTTCCAAAATATCGTGCGGCCTCCGGCGTCGGAAGATAAGTATCCCATGGGGCTTCCATGTGGAGACCCACGGCATACGTTGTGGCGATGACATTGCGGATGTCGCACTTCCAATCCGGCGTGACATCCGTCGAATGACGGAGCGGCATGGTCAGTATCTGCCCCTTGCCCAGACGGGCGACCTGACGGGCCAGATCATGAATGAACTCGGGCGTCGTGTGTTTGGCATTCAACTCGCCGATCCAGAAGTCAAACGGCTGATAAACCGAAGTGAAATCCTTTCCGGCATTGTTCGAGGAAACGGGGACATGGCGCCCGGCATGGCGGTTGATTTCCTCACGCCACCACTTGTGATAGGCAATGGTGGATTCCTCCTGAAATCTCCGGAAGAAATCCAACAGTTCGCCACCGTCATAGGAGCGAAAGGCGTCGCCAGCGGGCGCGTTGCGGGCCAGCAGATGCTGACGGTAGTCGAAGGACTCGATCTCCTCCACGCCGAGCGCGCGAAGTTTTTCGGAGGAAATATTTTTTTTCAGCCAGCCCCGGAAGCCCTCCATGCAATACGGGCAGAAACACGCGCCCCAGGTAGTGGCGATTTCATTGGCCGCGGGGTCGTCGCGCTGGATGTCGCGGACGCCAAGATCGACCAACTCTTTGCCCGCAGCCAGACTGGCCTCGCGGGAGAGTGTGTTGTTGATGCACATCCAAAGGCCAGGCGTCTCCCATGTGCGCATCCAAGGGGCGGTGACGGGCTGAAGATGGAGATCGAGAAGAGAGCATTTTCTCCCCTGGTCAGGTGCTGCGGTGTGGAATTTTCCGGTGGAGGAACTGGTCACACCCGAGACGCTGACCCCCAGCGCCCGCGCTTTCTCGACGAACTCGGAGGTAAGTCCGTAAGTCCATTCCAGCCGGGTCGCATGGAATCCTCTGATAGCGTCGAGCGTGTTATGGGGATCGGACGCGTTCGACGGACGGGGATACAGGCCACGGATGCACACTTCGCTCGCGGCGATTTTTCCGGGGTAGTCCGGCGCAGCCTGGACGCGGTTACTGAGAAAATCGCCCGGTGCGGTGGGAAATGTTTTGACGGCCTGGCGCGAATCGCCGCAACCCGCGACGAAAAGAACGACGCCCATGACAAAGATGCTGTGTCGGATCGGATTCATGGATTCTCAGGAAGCGACAACGTCCGGGCTTCCATCGGGCGACACAGCGTGCTCCCCGCTCGCCTCCCCGCACTCGCTGCGCGGCATGGGCAGATGGGGGATAAGGAAGACGGCGGGCAGTCCGCCGAGGACGCTCGCCAGAAAAACACCCGTGTAGCCGACCAGGGAGTGCAACGGGCCGCTGAGCATCATCGGGAGATAAAAGCTCACCGATTGCAGTGCGGTCGAGACGGCCAGAATCGAGGTTTTGTTGCGGCCCGACTCGGAAGCCATCACGGTGATGTAATAGGCAATCGCGCTGAAGCTCATGCCGTAAGTCAGGTTCTCCAGGATCGAGGCAAGCAGCAGCCAGGTGAAAATCTGTTCCCCGAAAAGCAAGAAATGAGCGGTGGGTTGAAAGATCGCCAGGAACACCGAGCCGAGATTCGGCAGGCTCATCGAGAGCGCGAGAGGAATGAAGGTCCGCCGGAGCCCGAACCGTTTGATCAGAAACCCTCCGAGGATCCCCCCGATAATCATCATGGGCATCCCGCCGATGGCTCCCATCAGCGGCCCCGAGGAAATCGGCAGCCCCATGCCTCCCTTGCTCACGGGATCGAGGGAAAATGGCCCCATCATGCCAGAAAGAAATCCTTCACCGAAGCGATAAAATACAATCAAGGCGCAAATCAGGCCGATGGATTTTTGCGAAAAGTAGTCTTTTAGCATTTCTCCGAGCGCGAAACCGGAATGACGCACCGGCAAATCATTGGCCAATGCCGGAGCCTGCCTCCAGTTAAAGAAAAGAAAAAAGGCGGCGAGAACAGCCATGGACCCGAAAATCATGGCGTTGCTGATGTAAAACCCGGTCTTGTCCGGCGAATCGGCGACGACCGCGCCGTAATGGGCCGCGATCCGGGCGCCGATCCAGCCCACAACGAGCGAGACAAACAGGGAACCCACCCGGTAGCCGGCGGTCTTGACTCCGATGAATTGCGCCTGGAGTTTCTCATCGAGCGCACGGATGTAAAAGCCATCAATGGCTGTCTCATTCGCCGCCGCGACAAACGCAAGGAGCAGCAGAACCGGCAGAAGAATCCAGAGGAACACGGCGGGAGGCGGACGCAGTCCGATGATGGCACCGATGACTCCATAAAGCACCACGGCAAGCCCTTGGGTGACGAGGGCGAGGCTCCGTTTGGATGCGATCCCGTCCAGCCAGGGCGCATAGAGGAAGCGAAAAGCACCGACAAAACCGAGTCCGCCGACAAGTGAAACAGCCGTGTTGGAATACCCCAGCACCTTGAACAGCCCCATGATTTGCCAGATGCCGAGCACCCCCATCATTCCGCAGGGGAAATAGAGAGTCGGGATGAAGCTCCAGGGGGATGGGGAGGGTTTCATCGGACAAACGGGACCTGCGAATCGCTGAGCACCATGCCGCCGTCCAAGAAAAGCCACATGCGCTTGCCACCGAACACACCCTCCTTCGGCAAGGGACCGTTCGAGGACGATACCCATACCTCCTGGTCCGCAGTGCTTAGATAACTTGCCCTGGCGGCGGCATCGGACAGTGCCGCCATCCGCTTGGGCCGGATGGGTTGTTCGGCCGCATCCTTGATCGACCTGGCATACCCGCCGAATCGGTTGTCATATCGAGAGACCTCACCGAACTCTGCGAAAACGATGTAGTTGGCGATCCAGTTGCGATAGTTGTGCGCGGTTCGGCTAAGCGCGGGACATTGCAGAGCCTTCACCTCCACCTGCTTTGATCCCGAGCCGACCACGCCCAGATACGGACCGAGATACATGCCCAGGTGGCTTGGATCCGCATCTTGCGGAATTTCCCGGGAGAAGGGATAGACAGACACGCATAACGGCCCCGGCAAGGTTCCATCGTGTTCAGCCACAAAAAGACTCATCGCCACTCCGATCTGCCTCATGCTGGAGGCCGTGGAAGCCTGGAGTGCCGACTGCCGGGCCGAGGATATTCCAGGCACAAGCAAGCTCGCCAGAACTCCGACAATCGCCAGCGACACCAGCACCTCCGCGAGCGTAAATCCCGCCGCGCGAAAGTTGGAAGTCATACTAGGATCGCAGGGATGCCCGACGCCCGGCACTAAAGCGCCGGAGTGCGACAAAAATGGCCAGGGAGAACAACCCGAGCGTCGCACCCGATGGCTCCGGAACGGTGTCCACATGCAGGTTGTCGAGGTAGCCGGCCCCATTGCCGCTGTTGCCGATGCGAGCGTAGGCGGAATTCCATGAGGAGATGTTTGTAAATGACATGGCCACCGTGGACTGCGTCTGCGCCGCATTGAAATAGAGGGGCGTGTAGGAAGTTTCCCCGTCGGTCAGGTTTTTGATCGCCAGTGTGACCGTGCCACTCGAGAGATTCCAGACGCTCTGGACGCTATACCATTTGTCCAATGTCGGCGTAAGAATAACATTGGAACTATTTACCGGATTGCTAATCGTGCCATAGTTCTCGCCTCGCACCGCCCAATTCCCGGACATGATGCCAAATTGGGCGGATGGGCTGTAACCGCTACCGTAAGTGCCGCCGATTCCGAAAAACTCGATCGAACCGCCAACGTCGGCATACACGTCGAAGGTCAACGTGACCGCAGTCTCGGATCCAGTGAGCGTTCCGGCACTAAAATAGCTGGTATTCCGAGCGACAGCCGCTGTCGTGCCAGTCGTGGCCTGCCCGACCACTTTTGTCGTATTGATGCCGACACCGGTGGTGACCTGTGGCGCGGAAGTGATGCCGGTAAGCAACGCCCACCCCCCCTGCCCGTTGAGATTATCGGCCGAAAGGGAGTTGAAATTCTCGTTGACGATCACTGTTGCCTGGGCAGGATTCACGCACCAAAGGATTGATGTGGCAGCCAATCCGCACAACAGGCTGGAAGAACGAAAAAACGACGAGGGACGGGAACAATTTTTCATAGGAGGTGTATGGTGTGAGGTGGGGCGTTGGGTATGAGATTCGCCCACAACTGTGCCCCCCCCCCCCGGAAATCTTCAAGTGATTCAGTTTTCGATGGAATGTCATCGCTTGCGTAAAACGGACATTGGAGCAGACCGCTCATTACCCGACTTGTCTCCGTTTCCACCCGGATACCAAGCGGCGCGCACCCGAGGGGTTGAAACTAAGGCAGGATGCGCGCGACACCGGCTGCGGCCTTGGGATAT
>JACSRU010000105.1 GCA_014879575.1 Chthoniobacterales bacterium
TCCCTACCAATAACGAAATTGAACATCAAGGCCTTTTTGCAAGAAAATGCAGCCTGACCCCTAGTTTCCACATTCGTGAATTGGCCGTGGGTCTGGCTGCCAAGTCGTTGACATCTCTTGCGGCTGTGTTAATTTTCATTACATGCGAACGACTCTCACCGTCAGCTTGCCGGAAGATTTGAACAAGGCGCTCTCCCTCGTGGTCAAGCGCAAGGGCACCAGCCGCAGTCAGGTGGTGCAGGACGCCTTGCGTCGTCAGATTGCGCTGGAGCGTTTCCGCGACTTGCGGGATCGCCTAGTTCCCAAAGCTGGCGAAGTCGGGTTCCACACCGATGAGGATGTCTTCAAGGCGATCTCGTGAGGATCGTTTTCGACACCAACGTGCTCTTTGCCGCCTTCGTCGCGCACGGGGTCTGCTCTGGGCTTTACGAGGAATGTCTGTCGCGCGGTCGCATCGTGGTTTCCCGTTTCATCCTTGAGGAACTGCATGAGAAGCTACTCGCAAAAGCCAAGCTGAGCCAATCGGAAGCCAGAGAAATCATCGCCGCTGTGAGAGCGGATGCTGAGTTAGTGAAAACGCAACCGCTGGCCGCTCCGGTTTGCCGCGATGCGGACGATGACTGGATTCTGGCCACCGCGCTCGCCGCCGAAGCCGACGCCGTGGTGACAGGCGACAAGGATTTGCTGGTGCTCGGGCGGCATGCAGGCATCCCGATTCTTACTCCGCGCGATTGCCTTGCCCTTTTGAGAAGCCTCTGAGTCGCCCACGGTCAGACTCTGCCCGGCGGCACTGGCGCGTCTATGGCTGATTGGAGGCGGAAGCAAAATGCCAAATTTGGCACGGTGCCTGACTTACGAAGTCGATCCTGAAAAACGCCCGGATCGTTGAAGGCAGCAGGTTCGCAAGTGTGACAGGCTAGTTTGGATCGCTGGTTTTTGCGGGAAAACCCGCGCGATTCCTGCAATATGACGCGTATGCAAAGATGCGGGCGCAAAAACAAAATGCGGGTTTCAGCCGCTCAGAACGCCGGGCGGGATTTTTGCCTCGTATGCCTTCTGACAATCAGCGTCAATGTCGCTGGAAAAAACGCACTCGGAGTCGGTCGAATAGCGGCGTGCAACCGCTTCAAGGGCAAAGCGAAACCCTCCGATACCGCAAAACAGGTCGATAAACCTCATGGGTTCAGTGCGATGTCCGTTGATCTGGTGCATGTTGCCCGCGATGCCGCCCGAAAATCACCCGGTGCTCAATCTTGGATTTACCGAGACTTTATGGCTGCGGACCCGGTTTGAAGGGGCAGGCGAGGCCTTGCGACTCCCTCCGCAGGAATAAAGGCGGAAAACGCACCGCCTCCCTACGCCGCCTGCGCGGCTTGCTCACTGGCGGGCCGGTTTGCCGGGCGGAGCATGAAAAGGAAGTTTCCAAGGAATCCCACGCTTCCGACGATCAGAAAAAGCGTTCCAAGCCCGAGCATTTTCTCAATGCCAAGCCACGCCCCGGGAATGAGCATCAGGACGCCAATCGCATAGTTGAAGAACGAGGCGAGAAGCACATTCTGCGAAAGTTTAACCATCAGCGGAGCCTCCTCGCCGGAGGCCTCTCCACGGAGAAGCGAAGAGATCTGGTAAAAGGTCGCCACCATGGCTGGCACACAGACTCCAAGGACAAGGGCCAACAAGGCGGCGGCTTCCGGTTTCAAGGGAGCCTCCGCCTGGACCTGTCGCGTCCAGACGGCGAACACAAAAAGACCAAGGCAGACCGGAAGCATCCAGAGCGAGGTGTAGAGAATCTTGCTGTCCCACTCGAGAACCTCCTCGTCACGTCGCTGAAGCATCACCGTGAAACCCGCAAGAAAAACCAATTGCCCCAGCAGATAGACTCCGGCGCAAATGAGGATGAACACCGGAGGACCAAATGTGATTGCCGCAAACAACCAGGCCACTCCCGAATTCAGCAGAATAAATGCCAGCCAGGAGAGCGGCAATCCCTCCCCCCGACTTCCAATGCGCCGGGCCGTGGTCCCCAGAGACACCCCAAAGATCCCATTCAATACCGCACCCGTGAGGCAGAGCATCAGCGTGGCCGGAGCCCAGTCCGTGCCCTCAAAGAATGGGATCAGGGAGGTTTTCGCAAACGGGATGCCCGCGACGATCATGATTCCCAGCCAGAGCAACGAGGAGACCAGGAAGGCGGACGACACGTTCGGTCGGCCTTCGCGCCGGAAGGACGCGGCCAGATTCAGGAGGAATGTCAGCACTCCACAGGCCAAAAGCCCCTGCCCCACAAGGATCGGCGGCTGGTCTGGTTGGTAGGCCGACAGGATGAGGAGAATCACACCGGCAAGATGGAACACCACATGGAGAAACACCATTTTTGAGCTGAACAGACGCATGCCGGAAAGTACCGATACCCCCCGATAGACGAGTCCATAGAGGCCGGACAGGGCAAAGCCATAGATGATCAGATACACCCAGGCCGTGCTCTCCGGCGTGATCTGGGGCTCTGCAAGCAGGTAGGGTTTGAGGGCCAGCCACCCGGTGGCCAGGCAGAGCATGACAAGCGCAGCGATGGAGAAGAGAAGCGGACCTTTGGGAGCGGCCGCCGGAATGTTTGAGTTGGTGGTTTCCATGAGATTTATCTGGTCGAGTCGTTGGGATTTTGAAAGCCGAAAAGCACGATGCCGATCGACACAAGCGAACTGAGGGGCATGATGATCGCGGCGACAAGCGGATTCATGAGTCCGGCAAGTGACGCCGTGACAGCCACGGCGTTGTAGGTGATAGCGAAGAAAAAGACCGCCCGAGTCACCTGATGATGGCGACACGAAGTGCTGAACAGGGCGGCAAGTCCCCGCAATCCACTTCCCGGCATGTAAAAGTCCGCCTTGTGTTCGAGCAATCCCGTATCCACCGAGGGGGTGCCCCGACAAAGAGCCTCATCGAAGGCCAGACTGTCGTTGGCACCATCCCCGATCATGAGCGCATTTCCGGACCAACGGGCTTTTACGAGCCGGGACTTGTCTTCCGGGGAAAGTCCCCCGAACGCATGACCCGCGCCAATACCAAGGCTGGAAGCCAGGTGCCCCACTCGCACCGGATCATCGCCGCTCAAAATAAAAATCTCGCGTCCGCCTTCGCGCAAGGCGGCAAGTTCCTCAGCGGCTCCCGGGCGGATCGCCTCATGAAACGAAAAGGCGGCCAACTCCCGTCCCTCATGGACAAAGGCGGTCTGCCCGGGACTCCCCCCACCGGCCCAGGAATTCCGGCCCAGACGCCAGAGCCCCTCGGCATCCCGCCATTCAAGCCCGTAGCCGGTCACCTCACGGACGTCTCCGCCCCCCTCTGCGGGCTCCACGCCGATTGGCAGAAGGGATTCCCGCAGGCAGGCGGCCACAGGGTGCAGGCTGGACCGCACAAGGCGCAAAAGCACGGCGCGATCTTTCGGGGAAAGATTCCCGAGGGATTCCGGATTTTTTAATGCGAGCGTCTCGAGTGTGATCGTGCCGGTTTTGTCGAAGAGGATGTTCGTGACATGCCGCAGGCGAGCCCACAGGGAACCCTCCCGGATATAGAGTCCGGATTTCTGGAGCCTTGCGGCCGCGACGTCATCGAGAAGCGGCAAGGCGACGCCAATCGCGCAGGGGCAGGAGACGACAAGCACCGACACGAGAACCTGCGTCGCCCGGATCCACCCACCCCCCAAAAGACCCCAGAAAAAAAATCCGATGACGGCCGTCCCAAGCACAACCGACAGGTAGATTGTGATCAATTTTTGCATCGAGGCGTTTCGCCACATCTTCCCGGACTCGACCTTCAGAAGTGCCTCCAATTTCGAATCCGACCACCGCTCCAGGGCCTCCACCTCCAACTCATCCGCCACCAGACTGCGCGCTCCCGAAGGCACAAGGCTCCCGCGCAAAAATTCCCGGGGAGCCGGCTCTCCCGTGATCCAGTTCAGAGCAAATAGCGCGCGCTCCGCACGGAGCAGGGAGCGAACCGGAAGGATTCCCCCCTTCGCAAGCAGGAGACGGTCACCGGGATGCAATTCCCCGACGGCAACCTCCCCGACGCCCCCGGCCTGCACACGCCGGACAGTTCCCGGGCTCGTCTTCATCGCCAAAAGCCGCCGCCGATTGCCCTCGAGAGCCCGCTCCTGGGTCCAGCGCCCAAGCAGCATCAAAAAGGTGAAAATCGCAATGAAGTCGAAATAGGCAAAGGAAGGTGCCCGGCTCGCCCAGGCCACACAGGATCCCAGATACGCCACGATCAACCCGAGGGAAATCGGGAGGTCAATAGGAAGCATCCGGGCCTTGACTCCGGCAATGGCCCTCCGGAAAAAATAACTGCCTCCGAGGAGGAGACTGGCCGTGGCGAGCCCCAGGGCGACCACATCGAAAAGGTGCGACAGCTCGTCACCGGGATGCAGTCCCAGATACCGCGGAAGCGAGAAGAGCATGGCGTTCAACGCCAGTGCCCCGCAGATCCCGAGCTTGCGCGCAAGCGGCCGGGTGGAAGGAGCCTGCGCGCTTCCCATCGGTCCCAGCAGGTAGCCAAACTTCCTCACATCCTCCGCATAGGCGGAAAGGTTGCACGGCCCCCTGCTCCATTCGAGACGCAATGTGCCGGAGGAGGAATTCACCCGGCAGGAAATCGCGCCGGGCTGCTCGAGAAAGACCGTCTCCAGCAGCCAGACGCAACCCGCACAGGAAATCCCCTGGATGTCCATCGTCGCGAAGGCAGTCGTCCCGGCGTCCGACTCCGCGCGCGCTTGCAGATCGTCCAACCAGGAAAAATCCCGTTCGTGAAAAACAAAAGTCCCCGCCGGAGACTTCCTTTCGCCGTAGTTATAGAACTCCCCGAACCCGCGCTTGTGGAGGAGGTGATTCACAAACTGGCATCCTGCACAGCAAAATTCCTTCCGCTGGGGAGTGGGCCGGAATGGGGTTCCACAATGGATGCAGGCGGTTGTGGCGGCAGCGTTCATCGGCAAAGCTGGCTGGGATCCCCACTCCCGCGATACAGCAACACCCCGACACTCACGACCGCCAAAACCCGCCGGATGCGATCCAGGGCGAGCGGAGACAATTTTTTGCCAAGACGAAAATACTGACTTTGCAGGGCGAACATCAACGGGATGGTGCCGAGACAAAACGCGACCAGGACCAGCATCCCGGTAAAAGCCGATCCGGAGAGAGCGGCCGCAGCGACAATCAGGTAGAGCGGACCACACGGGATAAAGGGCGTCAGCGTGCCGAGAATCGCGGATCGAACCGGGGCGGAATCCTGCGAGCCAAGACACTTCGCCATCCACTCCCCGGTCAATGGAATCCTCAGCCTCTTGTCCAAACCCGTGGCGACAACCACAAAAAATCCGACAAACGCCCAGGAGATCCACCGCGCGGTTCCAAGGAGCAGAATATCGGACACCGCACGACCCATCCAACCTGCCAGCAATCCGAGCATCCCGTAGGAAATCATGCGGGCTCCATGATAAAATGCGGACGCAGACAGGCTGCCCACGCCATGGGACCGCACACAAGTCGAGCAGGCGAGCGGGCCGCACATGCCGACGCAATGCAGACTGGTGACCAGTCCCGCAACCAGTGCCGCCAGAGGACCCGTCATCGTGGGGGTCATCGTCCTCCGGCCCTCCCTTGAAGGATCGCCGCCTCCTGCTCCGGAGTCAGGCGTCCCGTCGGAACTCCGGCACTCAGCCGGATCGTGAGCGCCCAGCCAAAAATCAGCAACACAAACGCCAGCACAACCAGCAGCCAGGGTCTCGCAACAAGGAACGACCAGAGCGATTTCATTCGCGAAACGGCCCCAGAAACGGGACGGCGTTTTCCGCCTCGACTTTGCCACCCTCCCCCTTGACGGAAACTTTCACCTCAAATTGTCCGGGAAAATCCGCATCCGGCAGGCTGAGGATGAGCGGCTCCTGGGTTTCCTCCCCGGCCTTGAGGTGCAGAACCTTGTTGTTGCCGCCCGCGACTTCGAGGCCGGCCACCGGGGATTCCATCGTAATCGTGTAGTCCTGGGGAACCGGACGTTTGTTTGCGATCCGCATCAGAAAATTGTTTCGGACCGTGTTCTCATCCCGGAAGTAGGGCGCGCCCTGCATGCGGAGCACCGAGACAACCACGGGCTTGACGTGCTGGATCGAGTAAAGGAACGCCCCCGCTCCGACCAGCATCAGAAGCAAATAGATGAACAACCTCGGACGCAGGAAACGCACCGACTTTCCGGCCAGCGCGTTCATCGAGTCGTGCCGAACGAGCCCCGGCGGCCGCCCCAGCTTCGCCATCACCTCGTCGCAGGCATCCACGCAGGCCGCGCACGAAATGCACTCGAGCTGGAGCCCCTGGCGGATATCAATCCCGGTCGGGCAGACCTGCACGCAGCGCAGACAATCCACACAGTCGCCAGTGGTGGTTCCCAGTTTCCCCCGTGGCTCCCCGCGACGCTCGTCGTAGCCCACCACAACCGAATTGTCGTCGATCAGTATGGACTGCAAGCGTCCATACGGACACATGACAATGCAAAATTGCTCACGGAACCAGGCGAAGTTGAAGTAGAGAACGCCGGTAAGGGAAAGCACAAACAGGAACACGCTCCAGTTCTCCAGCGGCGAACGGTGAATCATTCCATACAGGGTCGGCATCGAAACAAAATAGGAAAGAAACACGTGGGCAATCAGCGCCGACAACAGAAAGTAGATTCCGTGCTTGAGCGTGCGACGCACCAACTTGCCGGGCGTCCAGGGTGCCGCGTCCAGTTTTCTGCGGTTCGTCGCATCCCCGTCAATCAGGCGTTCGACCTGACGGAAGACCTGATCGAGAAAAACAGTCTCCGGACACGCCCACCCACACCAAATCCGACCAAGAACCGCCGTCACAAGAAAAAGAAAAAATCCGACTCCTGTGATCAAAAAAAACAACAACCACATGTCCTGGAAAAGGAAGGTGATGCCGAAGAGGTGGATCTTTCCGTGCATCAAATCCAGGAAGACCGCCGGTGCTCCGTTGATTTTGATGAACGGCAGGAACACATAGACCGCGATGAGGAATCCCGCCGCAATCCGCCTCCACATCGTGAAGCGTCCCTGAACATCGGCGGGATGGACGAAATACCGCGATCCGTCCTCATTGATCGTCGTGACCGAATCAATCGTTGGAGCCTTGCGTCTCATCGGGAGTGGGAGAGAATGAGGCGCGTCCGGACACGCCCGTGTCCCCAGCGGCCGTCCTCCGGTCCCGGTTTCCCCTTATCCGCGGGAATTCTCACGGGGCGGTTCTCTCGATGGTGCTGTTTTTGCTGATGAGGAAGGCCACGACCTCGGCAACGCGCGAGGCTCCGAGCACCGGCCCCCAGGTGGGCATGCCCTTGGCCGCCACGCCGGTGCTCACCGTATTGTAGATGTCGGTCGGCGTTCCTCCATGCAGCCAGGTGGCATCAACCAGATTCTGGCCAATCCCACCCTTGAGATCCGCTCCATGACAGGCCAGACAATTCGTCACATAGATTTTTTCCCCGGAGGCCACCACGGCCGGATCGTTGCTCATCTCGCAAAGTTTGGCATCCGTCGGAGCGGCTCCGTTGGCGTTCATGTTTTTTTGAAACTCCGCCACCTTCTGCTCCACGCTCTCGTAACCGGGCAACATGTGGCCGGTCCACTCGTAATACGCCCAGTAGCCCGCTGCAAAAACCATGGCGCCGTAGAGCGTGAAAAGCCACCAGTTCGGCAGCTTCTTGTCGTATTCCTGAATGCCATCATACGAATGGTTCCGAAGGGCCTCGGGATCGTGATGTTTTGTGTTCTTGTTCATGACCTTTTCTCCTCCCCAAGTGGCATCTCCGCCAGGTGGCGGACCTTTTGCTTCGAGCAGCGCATCGCGCCCACGACGACCGTGACAAATACGGAAAAGCTCACAAGAAATGCGATGAGTGTGATGAGGCCGCTCCAACTGGCGAATTCCACCTGATTAAACATGTCAGTGCGACTTGGCTTGTTTCTGATTGGCCGGGGCGGCGGAAATATCCGGGGCGGCGGAGGCCGCCGGGGCTGCGGTGGGGTCGTCGTATTTTCCCAACTGCTGCAGATACGCGATCAGGGCGATGATTTCCTTGTCCGGAGAAATCTTGATTCCCCCCGACGCAAGATCCTCCGTTATGCGTTGCCCCTGGTCGATGCACGACTGCCGGATGTCTGCCGGCGAGCGTGGAGGAAACGGAACCCCATAGCTCGTGAGCACCCGGATCTTCGAGGACAGGGCCGGAATGTCGGTCACCTGGGTGTAGAGCCACGGGTAATTCGGCATCACGCTGCCGATCGATGTCGAGCGCGGATCCATCATGTGCTGGAAATGCCAGATGTTCGGGTATTTTCCGCCCACACGCTGCAAGTCGGGCCCCGTGCGCTTCGATCCCCATTGGTAGGGGAAATCATAAACGGATTCGGTGAGACGCCCGCTCTTTCCGTAGCGAAGCACATCCCCCACAAGGGAGCGAATCATCTGGCTGTGGCAATTGTAGCAGCCTTCGCGCACGTAAATATCCCGTCCGGCCAGTTCGAGGGGCGTGTAAACTTTTTGCAGCGGCGCATCGGCTCCGGCCGTCTGCTTGATGAACACGGTCGGGAGGATCTGGATCATTCCGCCCGCCGCAACGGCGAGAAAGGTCAACACCGTAAAGGGCAGCCAGCTCTCGAGCAACTTGTCATACCACTCGCTCCACTTCTGCCCGGAAACTCCCATGTGGATCATTGCGATCAGGGCGGTTTCAACGAGCAAAACCAGGGAGATCGTGCTCAGCATTCCCTGTGCGAACCCCCACCCGGCGCCAAAAATGACCAACAAAAACGAGTAGATGACCGGCGGGTTCAGGAAGCCTCCAAGCAACGTGAGGCTTTCCTTCGGCGGCTCCTCGGGCACCTGCACTTCGATGGATGCCACGGCCGGGTGTCCCGAGCGGATCGTGCGATAGAGATTGTAGGCCATGAGGACCATTCCGACAAGGAAGAGAACCCCTCCCAGGATACGCATGCGCAGCATCGCCTGAGTCGAGTTGACGACTTCCAGGAAGTTCGGATACGCAAGGGCTCCCTCGGGTGTCACGGCATTGAGCATGAGACCCTGGGTGATTCCGGAGACCCACATCGAGGCGATGTAGAGAAGGATGCCCAGCATCCCGAGCCAGAAATGGATGTCCGCAAGTTTGGTGGAAAAGAGCTTCGTGTTCCAGAGCCTTGGAGCAAGCCAATAGAACATGCCCGCCGCCATGAAGCTGTTCCATCCGAGCGTGCCCCCGTGAACATGCCCGACGGTCCAGTCGCTGTAATGCGAAACGGCATTCACCGAGCGGATCGCCATGAGCGGTCCCTCGAATGTGGCCATTCCATAGAAGGTCACCCCGGCGGCAAAAAACTTGAGCACCGGATCCGTGCGCACCTTGTTCCAGGCACCCCGCAGGGTCAGCAGGCCATTGAGCATCCCTCCCCAGGACGGCGCCCAGAGCATCACACTGAAAATCATTCCCAGCGTCTGCAACCACTCCGGCAGGGCGGTGTTCAGCAAATGGTGCGGACCCGCCCAGATATACACGAAGACAAGCGACCAAAAGTGAACGATCGAGAGCCGGTAGCTGTAAACCGGACGTTCGGCAGCCTTCGGCATGTAATAATACATGATGCCCAGGATGGGTGTGGTCAGGAAGAAGGCCACCGCGTTGTGCCCATACCACCACTGGACGAGCGCATCCTGGACCCCGCCGAAAATCGGATACGAGTGCAACAGACTCGTCGGGATCTGCAGGTGGTTCGTGATGTAGAGCATCGCCACCGTGATGATCGTGGCGATGTAGAACCAAATCGCCACATACAACGATTTCTCGTTCCGGATCGCCAGCGTCCAGAAAAAGTTGATGGCAAAAACCACCCAGATGAAAACGACCCCAATGTTCAGCGGCCAGATCAGCTCGGCATATTCCTTGCCCCGCGACAGTCCCAGCGGAAGGGTGATCGCGGCGCCCACAATGATCAACTGCCAGCCCCAAAAATGGAGGTGCGACAGAAAATCCGACGCGAGGCGCGTCCGCACGAGCCGTTGGGTCGAATGATACACGCCGCAAAAAATCATGTTGCCGACAAACGCAAAAATTGCCGCATTTGTGTGCAGCGGACGCAGCCGCCCAAAGGTCAGCCACGAAGTGTCGAAATTCAGCACGTGAAAAGCGAGCTGTGAGGCGATCAACACCCCGATCAACATGGCCACCAAGGCCCAAAACACCGAGGCAATCAAAAATTGCCGGACGACCAAATCGTTATACTCAATTGTTTTTGTCTTCATGAATAATCGTTTTCCCCGCCGGTCTCGGCGGATTTTCTTTTTGAAAAGGAAGCAAGCTGTCGCGCATCGGGTCGTCCCCCGAAAAATCGTGGTGGTAGATAAACCCCGCCACGAAGAACAACGCGAGCATCACACTCACAAAAATTGTGAGATACAAGACACTCATTTGACAAACTTGGACATCATTTGTTTGCCCGAAGTCTAACGGTTTCCCCCGTGTCGTCTCCGCAATATTTTGGTTTTCGAGCGCATTTTATTGGAAAAGGCTGCAATTTCCTTTGAGCGCGCGTCATTCCGATTTAAAATCCTCCATCCGGAATGAAAGCCAGACCACCAGGGATCCCCACAGTGCCAGAGAACGATCTCTTCCGGAAATTTCAATCCGCATTCGAGCGGGTGACCGGCTTGAAGGTGGAACTCATGGCACCGGGGGAATACCGCATTCCGGAGGGTGCGCCGGATTTCTGCAGGAGAATGGGCCTCACGCGGCCCTCCTGCAATGTGTGTCGCGACGCGCACCTTTTGCTTCAGGAGTCTTCGCGGGGTGGCACCCAGACGCGGGAATGCTTTGCCGGGATGACTTCGACATCGGTGCCGGTGCGGGTGCGGGGAAGGACCGTGGCCTACCTGCACGTGGGACATGTTTTCCTTGGAAAAGTCGCAAAAGCCAACTGGGGGAAATTGAAGAAATTTCTGGTGAAACAGAACCTTGAGCCGGAGGCCTGTGCCCGGGATCTCTCTGCCGCCGGGAGAACCGAACCCGCTCACTACGAATCCGCTGTCCGCCTTCTGGAAATTTTTGCGCTCCAGCTATCCGACTCCCTGCCCTCGGGAGGAGTCAGCGCATCCTATCCGGCCGTGGACAAAATCCTGCAGATGATCCGGGAGGATCTGGAAGGGGACTGGACTCTGGCCAAAGCCGCCGGGAAGGCCAAGATGAATCCGAGCTACTTCAGCGACACGTTCCGGAAATCCACTGGCGAGACATTTACCGCCTGCCTGGCGCGCTTGCGCACCGAGCGCGCCTGCCGGTTGCTGGAATCCACCCGCCTGGGGATCGGCGAAGTGGCGTTCGCCGCGGGCTTTCGCTCGATCTCCCAGTTCAATCGCGTGTTTAAGAAACACAAATCGGTTTCCCCCGGGCAATTCCGGCTCTCTCAAAGCCTGGCGGAACAGTGACTCTGGCGGAGAGCCCCCCGCCGACTCGCAGACAGGGCTTTTTTCAGCCGAGGGTATCGTCGAGGGCGGCCAGCAACGCGTCTATCCGCTCCGGGGTTTCATCACCCATGTTTGAGATTCGGAAGGTCTTTCCCTTGATCTTGCCGTATCCCCCGTCAATGGCGAAGCGATGCTTTTCCCTCAAATTCTTGATCCAGGCCGCCACGTCCACCCCACGGTTGTTTTTCACGCAGGTCAGCGAAAGCGAACGGTATCCCTCGGGGGCAAAAAACTCAAATCCCCTCGCCTTCACCCAGTCGTGAACCCGCGCATTGAGCGCGGCGTGTCGGGCATACCGGTTCTGCAACCCCTCGGAAAAAATGTCATCCAGCTTCGAGGCCAGCGCATGGATGAGCGGAATCACCGGCGTGCTGGGTGTCATGTCCTGTTCCTGGTTTTTCGCAAACTCGACGAAGTCGAAATAATAGCCGCGATCCGGCACGCTTGCGGCCCGTTCCTGCGCCCGTTCGGATACGGAGAAAAGGGCCAGCCCCGGCGGCATGGCGAGCGCCTTCTGGCTGCCCGTCAGGAGCACGTCAATGCCGAGTTCATCCATCGGGATCGCCTCGGTGGAAAAGGAGGACACGCTGTCCACGATGAAAAGGACGCCGGGAAAATCCCGGAGGACCTTCGCGATCTCCCCCAGGGGATTCCGGATTCCGCACGAGGTCTCGTTGTGGATGAGGGTGAAGGTGTCGAAGTCTCCCGTCGAAAGTTTTTCGCGCACCTGCTCAGGCCGGATCGGCTGCCCCCACTCCACCTGCAAGCCCTCCGCCTGCCTGCCGCAGCGGCGGCTCACGTCGAGCCACTTGTCGGAAAATGCCCCGCACATGGCGTTGAGAACCCTGGTTTTTGTGAGGTTGCGAATCGAGCCCTCCATCACGCCCCACGCCGACGACGTGGAAAGGAACACCGGACGCTTCGTGCCGAAAAGTTCCTGGAGCCGGGGCTGGATCCCCCCATACAACTTTTTGAATTCCCCGCCCCGGTGCCCGATCATCGGCGCGCACATGGCGCGAAAGGTTTTCTCAGAGACCTCGATCGGACCGGGAATATACAACTTGATGTGCGAATCTTCAGACATGAGGCGCACATCCTACGATGCCCCGCTCGCTTTGATCGAAAGAAAAATGTGCCGCACGCCTTTTTTTCGTCCGCTCCCGGTTGACTCGCCTGTGGAGGACCGGCTACCCTGTCCGGACCATGACGACTTACGTTTACGAGACGATTCCCGAGCGCAAGGGGGGGAAGGTCCGCCACTTTGAGATCAAGCAGAGCATGAAGGACAAGGCGCTCACCAAGCACCCCGAAACCGGTGAGACGATCCGCAGGGTGGTTGTCGGCGGGTATGGAGTGCTCAAATCCGGCCAGGCGGCGTCCCGAGGTCCGGCCCCCTCCCCGGGCGGGCACTGTTGCGGCTCCGCTTGCGGATGCCATTAGACGCTGCTCTCACCACACCTGCGAACCGCACCTGCGAAAGAAATCCTATTCGGACTCCGCGCAGGCCAGCCATGCGGCGTTGGCCTTTTCCAAGGCTTCCGCGACACCGGTCAGCTGACGGTTGATTTCCATTGCCCGGGAGGGATCCTCGTAGGTTTCGGGATTTTCGAGTTTTTCAGTGAGTTCCGCCTGCCGGGCTTCGAGCGTGGAGATTTCCGCCTCCAGTTCGGCCACCCGTTTTTCCCGTTCCCGCTTGATCCGGTTGGCCGCCTGCCGGGCTTCTGATTCCGCCCGTCTTTGCGCCCGGACTTCCCTGAGTCCCGGCCCGGCAGTCACACGGGGGGTCGGCGGTGCCTCGGGTTGGTGGTTGCCGAGGGCGGCAATCGTTCCCGCCCGCGCACCCGCGGCACGGGTTTTGTCGAGGTAGTAGGCATAGTCCCCGGCATACGGGGTAAGGTGCCCGCGCTGCACATGGATGACCGATGTCGCGAGGGCGCGGATAAAATGCACATCGTGACTGACAAAAACGATGGTTCCCTCATACGGGCCCAGGGCCCGGATCACGGCATCAATACTGGGCATGTCGAGATGGGTGGTGGGCTCGTCCAGAAGAAGCAGATTCGGCGGATCCAGCAGAAGTTTGACCAAGGCGAGTCGGCTCTTCTCCCCTCCGCTCAACACGGAAACCGGTTTGAAAACATCGTCCCCGCGAAAGAGAAAGGAGCCCAACAAATTTCGAATCGCCTGCTCGGGAACCGGACGGGGCAGGCTTTGCACCTCCGCAAGAACCGTCTTCTTCAAATCCAACACCTCCGAGCGGTGCTGGGCAAAATACCCGACACTGACATTGTGCCCCGGCGTGCGCTCGCCGGCTTCCAATGGCAACTCCCCGGCAAGAATTTTCAGCAGCGTGGATTTTCCCGCGCCATTCGGACCAACCAGCACGATCCGCTGGCCCCGTTCGACCCGGATGTGGAGGTTCTCGTAAACCACATGCTCCCCATACGCCTGGCGGACTCCTTCCAGGCTCATCACCCGCTGACCACTGCGCACGGGTTGCGGAAACTTGAAATGCACGGTCGGCTCGTCGGACTCCGGTGCCTCGATCCGCTTCATTCTCGCAAGTTGCTTGATGCGATCCTGTGCCTGCGCCGCCTTGCTGGCCTTGGCCCGGAAGCGATTGATGAAATCCTGGAGGTGTTCGATTTCCTTCTGCTGGTTTTTGTAGGCGGCGAGGTGTTGTTCCTCTCGGGCTTTTTTCATCTCCACGAAGGCGTCGTAATTCCCCTGGTAGCGGAGAAGCTTGCGATGCCGGATCTCAACGATCCCGCGGCAGAGGACGTTCAGGAATTCGCGATCATGCGAAATGGCAAGGATGGCACCCGGGTAGCCGAGCAGATGGTTCTGAAACCACCCGAGCGTCTCGAGGTCGAGGTGGTTCGTCGGCTCATCAAGCAAAAGCAAATCCGGTTGCTCGACCAGCAGACGGGCCAGATGCGCGCGCATCACCCAGCCCCCGCTCAGGGCATTGACCGGACGGCCGAAATCCTGCTCCCGAAAGGCGAGCCCCGCCAGAATCCGCTTCGCGGCCGCTTCCGTGCGTCCATCGGCCTCCTCACCCGCCGCCAGTTCCATGACCGTGCCCTCGGTGGAGGCGGCGGTTTCCTGCGGAAGATACCCGCAGCGCACCCCTCGCTGGAGACTGACCGTCCCCTCGTCGGGCTCCTCCTGCCGCAGGAGCAGGGAAAAAAGCGTTGTCTTGCCGGCTCCGTTCGGTCCGATCAGACCGATGCGGTCGCCGGGATTCACCTGCAACGAAGCCTCCTCGAAGAGGATGCGCCCGCCGAAGGATTTGCTGACTTGGGAAACCGTAAGCATACAAAAAGGGGGACAGCGTCGTGCAGGGAAGCCGTCCCGGCAAGCAGGAATCCCAACGGGATTTTGGAATTGCGGACGGGTTTTACGGCAACGACTTTCGGAAAACCGCCGAAAGCACAAAAACCGCCTGGGCGTCCTCCTTAAATGGCTGCGCTGAAGAGGAGCATCTGGTCCTTGTTGACCTCCTCCTCCCCCCGTCGGCTGCGCTCGACGCGACGGATGTAGTAATCGAGGACATGGTCCGGAATTCCGGTGATGCGGGCCTTTGAAAATTCCTCAATCGCCTTGTCCCACTGCCGCTCCCGGTAGTGGAGGACGCCGGTCCAGTAGTGGTTGCGGCTGCGTTCGCGCTCGGGCGAGAGACCGTGCTTGCGGGTGAGGACCTCGTAAAGCTCCACCCGGCGACGCTCTCCGACGGATTTTACCACTTCGATCGGACGGACCTCCAACGTCTCGGCAGCAGGCTCATGAGTTTCCGGTCCGATAAGGATTCGGCACCCGTAGGTGCCACACGCCGAACACAGGCGGCGCGCGAATTCCACGGCCGGCCCGGCGACGCTGAAGCTCCCCAGCCGGGATCCACCATACGCCGCCGCGATCATCTCGCCGGAATTGATGCCGATCCGGAAATCAAGGCGCCGTTGCCAGGTCGCATCGCATTCCCGGTTGAGGTCATCCAACCGGGCGGCAAGGTCCAGTGCCGCCCGGCAGGCTTTTTCCGCGTGTTTGCTGTCGGCAAGCGGCGCACCGAACACCACGCGCACGCTCTCCCCGCCGCATTCGTCAAGGTAGCCCCCGACTTCGACGAGGTAGTCCGACGCGGTCTGCAAATAAAGGTTTGTCATCGCCGCATAGTCCTCCGGCTTGAGGAGTTCCATCAGCTCGGAGTGATTATGCACCGCCACGACGAGAACCGTTCCCTCCTGGAGTGCGCCCGGAAAATCCAACGGCACATCGGAATTGACAAGTTCGTTGAAGGCTCCCCGGGAAAGCCTCTGCCCGAACAGACGTTCCATGACTTTTTTTCGTGAACCGCTGCCTGTGCGCCCGTAAGCAAGTCCGATCAGGAAGCTTGTTAAAATGGCGAAGATCGAGGGGAAGGGCGAAAAGAAAACATTGTAAAGCGCCAGGACCATGGAGCCTGTCAGGAGCAAAATCATTCCTCCAAGAGCCACGATCGATTTCAAAACCGGACGCGTGATGTCCACGGTTGTCCAGGCGGAGGCAAACGCAAGGAAGGCGATGAGCATCACATGAATCCCCTGCTGGGTCACCATCGGTTTCTTGATTTTGTAGGTCTGCAAGAGGACGAGATCGAGGGTGTTCGTCAGCCAGCCCGTGGCATACAAAACAAGGATGAGGACGGAAGAAATCGTCCCGATCAAAATGGTGGCTTTAAGATATCTCATGAATTGTCGCGGTGCGAGGCCACCACCCACTGGCTCAGGACGCGATCAGGAGCATCCACCGCCTCCGCGGGGATCAAAAACTCCGAGCGTCCGCTGTTGCGGCGGATCAGGCCAAGCCCGAACTCGTAATCCTTAAACAAACTTTCGCATAAGTCACGCACAGGAATGTTTTTTTCTGCCGCCAGGTCCAGAAGGCGGGTCACCGCCTCGTCCTCGAAACGCAGGACCAAGGCGTGTTGCTCCCCAAATCTGGTGGCAAACTGCCCGACGACAAGACGCTGGGCGTCCCGGATCCCGGCTTTCCCGGCCTGAAGAAGGCGTGGGATGGCCACTCCCGGATGCTTCAAGACTTCGGGGGTGACTTCAAATGTGGTGACCCCGGAACCCGGAAACTCGTATTTGAAGTCCCGGAGCAGTCGCTCGCAAACCGTCAGCAACCCACGGGCTCCCGTGCTCTCGAGGGCGGCCAGGCTGGCAATATACGCCAGCGCGTCGTCGGAAAAAATCGCCTCGATCCCATACGCCTTGAAGGCCCGCTCGTATTGGCGGATCAGGCTCCCCTCGGATTGCTTGAGGATGTCGTAAAGATCCTGTTCGGACAGGGGTTCGCAAACCACCCGAACGGGGAGCCGCCCGATAAACTCGGGTTCCAGCCCGTAGTCCACAAAGTCCCGGGTGCCGGCCATCCGCAACAGCTGGGAGGGCTCTTCGGCTTGCAGCGTGGGATCCGCCCCAAACCCAATGAGCGAGGCCTTCAGGCGGCGGGCGACTCGCTCGCTCAACTTGTCAAAAGCTCCGCTGACAATGAAAAGGATGTGCCGGGTGTTGATGGACTCGCGATGGATTTTTCCGCGCTTCTGAAATTCCATCGCAGCCTGCAACTGTCCCTGGAGATCATTCGCACTGCGAAGCGGAACCTCGGTCTCCTCCATCAATTTGAGCAATGTCGTCTGGACCCCGCGCCCGCTCACATCCCGCCCGCCCATCTCGCCCAGGCTCGCGATTTTGTCGATCTCATCGATGTAAATGATTCCGAAGCGCGCCAGATTCAGGTCGCCATCGGCCTTATGCACAAGTTCCCGGACCAGATCCTCGACATCGCCCCCCACGTAGCCGGTTTCGCTGAATTTTGTGGCATCCGCCTTCACGAACGGCACACCGATGAGATCGGCGACATGTTTGACAAGGTAGGTCTTCCCGACTCCGGTGGGACCCACAAGGATCACATTTTGCTTGGCGTATTCGAGCCGCCCGCCCTCTGCCGTGGCCACGAGGCCTTCCCGGGCATGGTTGTAATGGTCGCATACGGCAATGCCGAGGACCTTCTTGGCCTCGTCCTGGCGGATGACGAAGCGATCAAGGTGCCTTTTGATTTCACGGGGCGTCAGGGAAAAATCCCGAATGGGATCGGACGCCGACCTCTCTGCGGCGACGGGCTCGGGTTCTGTCGTCTCCGCTTCGGCGGTCGGCGTTGCAAAGCCGGACTTCAAAAACTCCTGGAGCTTTTGCTGCAACTGCTCCGGCGTGGGAAAATCGCTCATTCACGTCTGTTATCAACGAAAAGGAGGGACTTCGCAAGTCCCGGCAGCCTAGAGAAAATCGTTCAGGGGGTCGCTCCCCTGGCTTTGGCTTTTTGCTCCAGCGCATCCAGCCGGTCGCTGATTTTGCTTCCGGTCTGGATGTTTGACCTGGCTTCCGCGATCTGCGCCTCCAGGGCCGAGGCGGCCGCAGGGGAATCGAGCTTCGCAAACGCCTTCTCAATGGGCTCAAGGAGCTTCCAGTCCGCGAGGTATTTCTCGGCGAGCGGCTTGTATTGCGAAACCCAGTCCTCCGGCATCGCCTGCCGCATGAACGTCTGAAAAAGCGCCCCCGCATTGGCAAAATCCCCCTTGGCCTCCCAATCCCAAACCGCAAAAATCAGCAAAGCAAAGGCTTCCTTTTTTGCGGCGTAGAGTGATCGGATCGTTGAGGATATCGGCTGGTTCTGGCTGACAACCCGGCTGACCTCGACAAAGAAATTGGCGAGTTGTTGGTCCTCGGGCTTTGTGGAATAGAGTTCCGTTTCGCTCAACTTTTTGAGGCGGCTCAAAGCCGGACTCGTGTCGCCGAGCAGGAGAGAGGCCAGTGCGCCATTGAGAACGGTCCAGTTTTTCTGAGGCTGCGGAAAGTCCGCCTGGGCGGCCAGTCGCTGGAATTCCGTCTTTGCGCCCTCAAAATCCCCTCCGGCCAGCGTCGTCACGCCAGAGAGAAATTGTTCCTGGGCCGCCTCCTGCGACATGAGAGAGGGTCCCTTTCCGACACCGCTCCCGATCGTGGGTGGGAAAATCTTGTCGCGCAGGACATAGAGCCCAAGGCCTCCCAGAAGAACAACCCCGATCAGAATCAACGACAGAATCGCCGAGAATTTGCGCGTTTCCTCCGTTTCTAGAAGGGCTCTCTGTTTCGGCTGGATGGGTTTGCGCGACTTCTCCAAAAGTTTCTCCCTGGCATAGGTCAGGTGCCCGACCAGATCTTCATACGACTGATACCGTTCCTCGGGGTTTTTTGCCATCATCCGGTTGATGACATATGCCGTCTCGCTCGAAATATCCGGCGCGAATGCCTGGAGGCTCACCTGTTGGCTCTTGAGTTGCTTCAGTGCCACCATGGAGGCGGACTCGGCTTCATACGGCGGGCGTCCGGCCAGCGCGTGAAAAAGCGTGCCCCCCAGACTGTAGATGTCGCTCCGAAAATCCTCGGGCTGGTTGTCCAGTTTCTCGGGCGCGATGTAATAGGGAGTTCCCCAGATTTCCCCGCGGACGGACGCCTCCTCGTCCATGACGATCGCCAGCCCAAAGTCCACGAGCTTCGCGGTGTGGGCATCGGCGAAGAGAATGTTTCCGGGCTTGATGTCGCGATGGATGAGATCAAGTTCCAGCGCGGCACCAAGGCCCATCGCAATCTGCGTGCCGACCTGCAAAACCTGGGCCTCACCAATCCGCTTCTGAATGCTCATCAACTGGTCGAGCGAACCTTTTTCCACCAACTCCATCGCCAGATAAAACTGCCCGTGATCCCGCCCGAAATGATAGACCTTCACCACATGCGGATGGTTGATCGCGGCGGTCAGCCTGGCCTCCTTGGCCAGCTTTTCCTGTTCCTCCGCATTTGCGCTGATCTCCTTTTTGAGAATTTTCAGTGCGACATAGCGGTTCAAATTATTATCAAGCGCCTTGTAAACCGCCCCCATTCCGCCCTCGCCGATCTGTTCGATGAGCGTGAAGTGGTTGAAGTGCTGCCTGGCCCGCATTTTGTGCTGACAACCCGGACAAGTGACCTCGGTGAAGGGCATCACATCCGACATGTCCATCAGCGTCTGACACGACGGACAGGCCTCAAAAACATTTTCCGTCCCGGATTCCACGGGTAACGCGTTGTCCAATGTCTCGGTGGACTCAGGGGTGGAGGAAGATTCGTTTGCCATTCTACTCGGCAGGGCTCAAGACTACGGTTGCCATGTCCCTTATCCTGTTGTCGGGAATCCCGCAATGCAAAAGCCTCCATGAATTTTGAATCCTGGATTGCCGGGGACGAGGGCCGTGGTCTCCGGCTGGACAAATTCCTCACCGGGAGGATGCCGGAGTTTTCCCGGGTCCGCCTCCAAGGCTTTATCCGCGAGGGCCGTGTCCTGGTAAACGGTCTCCCGTCGCGCCCGTCACAAACACTGGATGCCGCAGACGCGGTGCGCCTGACCCTTCCCGATGTGGTGGTGCCCCCGACGGCGGAAGCCCAAAACATCCCGCTCGATATCCTTCACGAGGAAGCAGGCTTTCTGGTGCTGAACAAACCGGCAGGGCTCGTCGTACATCCCGGTGCTGGAAATGCGGATGGCACGCTGGTCAACGCCCTCCTGTTCCATTGCGCCGGTCTCAGCAACATTGGCGGCGTCGGACGACCGGGGATTGTCCATCGGCTGGACAAGGAAACCAGCGGGTGCCTCATCATCGCCAAAACCGATGCCGCCCACCGTTCGATTTCCGAGCAGTTCGCCCAGCGGTCTGTCAAAAAAAATTACCTGGCCCTCGTGGGGGGCACCCTCCGAATGCCCCACGGCACGATTGAGGCCGCCATCCGCAGACATGCCGTCCATCGTCAAAAAATGGCCGTCAACGAGCGCGGACGTGCCGCCCTCACAAAATACCGCGTCATCGCCTCCTCGTCCGGAATGTCCCTTCTGGATTGCCAGCCTCAAACCGGCCGCACCCACCAAATCCGGGTGCACCTCAAACATCTCGGTCACCCGATCGTGGGCGATCCCCTCTACGGACGCCGGGGCACATCCCCGCGGCACTTCCTCCATGCCTGGAAAATTTCATTCCACCACCCGGAGACCGGAAAGACCCTGAAATTCCTCGCTCCCCTCCCCCCGGATTTCCCCGAATGGGCCGTCGAGGCGGCTTCCTCATGTGTCGGGTGATTTGAGGGGTGCTCGCCTACAACCGCCCCTCAATTCGCAAATCCGGCCCGAGTCTTTGACAGGTGACATTCCGGAGGCGGAGGCCGCCTTCATTCGAGCCCGCTCCCCGGCCCGCAACCGCAGGCACACTGCCTCCGAGCAGAATCGGAGCCACATAGAAAACCACACGATCCACAAGCCCCTGATCAAACGCCTCGCCGAGTGTCCGCCCTCCGCCCTCGATCAAAACCTTCTCGACACCTTGCCTGCCGAGATCTTGCAAGACTTTTGACAGGGACATTCTTTTATAAACAAGCGTCCTGTCACGGAAGGCATCCGTCAGGAGGTGGCTTGTGGGAGGGAGCTTTCCCGCGCGGGTCCAAACCACCCGCAAGGGTTGTGGTCTCCCGTTCATTCCGCGCACGGTGAGGCGGGGATTGTCGGCGCGGACGGTTTCTCCGCCCACAAGGATGGCTCCGCAACCGGCTCTCAACTCCATGGCATCCCGCCGGGATTCCTCCGATGTGATCCAACGTCTCCCCGGCGGTGAGGCGATGCAGCCGTCCAGACTCATCCCGACCTTGGCAACAACCAAGGGCCAGCCGGTCGAGATCCACTTGTTCCAAGCCTCGTTCCTCTCCGTACATTCTTCTCCCAGGATGCCTCTCGTCACGCGAACCCCGGCTTTCCGTAAAATTCTGTCCGCGCGCCCCGCATGGCGGGGATTCGGATCACGGGCACCATAGACGACCCGCCGGATCCCCGCGTCAATAATGGCCGCCGTGCAAGGTGGAGTCCGTCCGTGCGTCGAGCAGGGTTCGAGCGTGACATAGAGTGTGGCCTCCCTGGCGTCCGCGGATTTCTTCAATGCCCGGATGGCCTCAATCTCGGCATGGGGACACCCGGCCTGGCGGTGCCACCCCCGCGAAAGGATCCGCCCCCGCTTGACCACGACCGCTCCCACGGCAGGGTTCGGATGCGTGCGACCGAAGCCCTTTTTCGCCTCCGCCAGGGCGATTCGCATGAATTTTATGTCCTCGCGCAAAATCCCGCTCACAGGCATGATCATCCACAACTCTATTGATCGTGCAACTTCGCTTCAAAGATAAAGAGCACTTCTTCCATGATGTGGCGCAAATGCTCCGAAGCGGGCTGCCTCTTCAAAGCGCATTGGAAAATCTTGCGCTTGGACGCGACCGAACGGCCTCTGCCGCCCGCAGAGTCGCCCCCGGGATCACCACCGGACTCGATGCCGCCTTGCAGGAAGGGGGATTCTCGATTGTGGATCGGGAAATCCTGGCAGCCGGCGAACAAAGTGGCCGTCTCGAAGAGGCCTGTCGGGAGTTGGCGGGCTACTATTCGTATCTGGAAAGCGGACGCAAGCGCGCCGTCGCTGCTTCGCTCTATCCGCTTTTCCTCCTCCACCTGGCTGCCCTGTTGCTTTCCGTCCCGAGTGCCATCATCGCGGGCAGTTTCCTGAAATTCCTTGGGCAGGTCGGCGTGTTTCTGGGTGCCGCGTATCTGGCGGCATTTCTTGTTGCCCTCGCCTATGGGATCCTAGCGCGGTCGTTCCGCTCCTCTCCTGCAGCTGATCGCCTGATCCGGGGAATCCCGATTCTCGGAGGCTGCCTGTGGGACGCCGCTCTATCCCGCTTCTGCCTGGTCCTCTCGCTGGGAATTCGCTCAGCGGATGGCGTTCTTGCCAGTCTCCGACGCGCGGGACGGGCGAGCAAGAGCGCGGCCATCGAGGCCGCTGCGGAGTCGGCCGTTTCAGAAATTCGTTCCGGCACGGGATTCGCCGATGCCCTCGCCGCCTCACGGGCCTTCCCGATGGATCTGGAGCGGGCCTTCCGTGTCGCGGAGGCCTCGGGACGCCTGGATGAGGAAATCACGCGGTGGGCGGGAATTTATCGGGACCGCTTTCATGCAAGAATCGAGACCCTCACGGAGTGGCTTCCGCGAATCTTCTATCTCCTGATTGTTGCCCTGGTTGTCGCCCGGATGTTTTCCATGATTTCCCAGATCACCGGCATCTACTCCTCGGTGCTGGAAATGTAATGGATGGCACGGTTCCCCGCCGATCATTATCCCAAAGAAAAGGTGTTGTCACCCGGAGGGGATGTGAGAGAGTGGGTCCAGGCAACATGCCAGGAAAGGAGGGGAAATTCATCGTGAACTTTGTCAAAGTCGTAGCAATGGTGGCAATCGCCACAGCAGCTCTCAGCCTCGGTGCTTGCGCCAGCAAGCCTGCGCCCGCACCGGCTCCGAGCAGCGTCGGATTGTCCAAATAAGGGCTCGACACAATTTGCGCCGGACGGGGAGCCATCTCCGTCCGGCCTTTTTTTGTGCGTCCGGCGGGGCGCCAAACCGGATCACCTAAGCCGGGACGAACAAAATTCTTCCGCACTGAGGGCACGAGACGATGGATTTCTCCGCGCGAAGTTCCACGCTGGTCTGGGCGGTGACCTTCATGTGGCACCCCGTGCAGACCTCGTGTTCCAACGCGACAATGGCGGTCGCATTCTTCGTTTGGAACAGCCGGTCGTAGAGGCCGAGCAAATCCTCCTCGATGTCGCTGACTGCCTGCTGCCGGGCGGACTCCATTTCTGCGATCCTGGCCGTCAGGTTTCCTTCCTTCTCCACGAGATTGGCAATCTGACCCTCATATTTTGTTTTGTCGGCCGCATGCGTTTGCTCGGCTGCCGTGATCTCCGGCTTTAGCGACTCCGCTTCCTCCATGAGATCGATTTCCTTGTCCTCGAGTTGGATGATGACTTTTTCGGCGGCCTCAATTTCGTGGGCGAGCGCGGAAAACTCCTCGTTCTTGCGGGTCTGGGTCTGTTGGGTTTTATAGCGGTCGATCTGGCCGCGTTTGGCGGCGGCTTCGACTTCGAGGCTCTTTTTCCGCACCTCAATCTCCTTGGCGCGGCTGCGGGCGTTATCAAGTCGCGCGGCGGCTTCGGCGATCAAACGTTCCTTTGCGGCTTTCTCCTTGGGAAGCGCGGCAAGTTCGATTCTGAAGGTGCGAATGCGCTGGTCCTTGTCCTGAATGGCGAGAAGTTTTTCGATGGCTTCGAGCATCCCGGCATCATGGAGGATTCGGGGAAATTATCCAGCCGCACTTTTTCTTCCGGGGAAAAATGTCGGCTGTTGGCGAAATCCCCTCGCGCGGTTTGGACGGAGATCTCCGACCTCAATGGACAACTGTCGCGATGGAGGCGGCAATACCCCGGAAGACCTCCGCGGCTTCGCTCTTTGGGTGGGCTCCCACGACCGGCTTGCCGGTGTCGCCGGACTCCCGCACGCGAGGCTCGATCGGGACCTCCCCCAACAACGGGACACGGAGGCGTTCGGCTTCCCTCTTGCCGCCGCCCGTGCCGAAAATGTCGTAGCGTTTTCCGTCCCCCGGACAGAGGAAGTAACTCATGTTTTCCACAATGCCGAGCACCGGAACATTTGTTTTTGAGAACATGCTGATCGCCTTGCGCGCATCGATCAAGGCCACTTCCTGCGGGGTGGTGACGATGAGGGCTCCGCTGAGGGCGACGGTTTGCACGATCGTGAGCTGGATGTCTCCGGTGCCGGGCGGCAAATCCAGAATCAAAAAGTCCAGATTTCCCCAGGCGACCTGCCGCAGGAATTGCTGGGTGTAGCGCGTCACCATCGGTCCGCGGAGAACCGCCGGAGAGCCTTCATCCAAGAGGAATCCCATCGACATGAGGGAAACGCCGTAACGTTCGATGGGAATGATGCGATTCTCGTCATCGGCCAGGGGACGTTCCGAGCCGCCGAACATGAGGGCAATGCTGGGTCCGTAAATGTCACAATCACAGAGTCCCGTGCGGTGGCCCGCTTGCGCAAGCGCGAGCGCAAGATTCGCGGCCACGGTGGATTTTCCCACACCACCCTTTCCACTGGCCACGGCGAGCACATGTTTGACTCCCCCGATTTTCACGGGCCCGACATCCCCGGACGCTGCTGCGGGTGCCTGGACATCGACTTTGACATTCACGCTGGCGACTCCCGGAACCGCCTGCACGACTTTCAAGGCACCATCCCGGATTTCGACCGCCACTTTTGGCTCCTGCGTCGAGACGACGATTTGGATCTGTACATCCCCGCCCTGGATTTGAATTTCCCGCACAAGCCCGAAGGACACGATGTCCCTCGAGAACCCCGGATACTTTACCGCGCGAAGAGCCTCGCGCACGATTTCCTCATTCAGCATGCCTTTCCATACGGTCAACACCCCGACATCGCAAGCGAAACGAGGAGAATGTTGGGCCCGCTCCCGCGCTCCAATCGGAGGGTGGCTCCGCGCCGGATGTGGCTTTAAAACGATTTCCGGAGATGGCTCGGAAGAATGTTCAACTGCTCCCGATATTTTGCCACCGTGCGCCGGGCGACCTCCAGCCCCTGGTCCTTCAGGAGGCGGACCATGTTCTGATCGCTTTGCGGGTGCTTGGGATCTTCCTCGCGCACGATCGCCTGGATCGCCTGGCGGACACTCTCATTGCTCACGGACTCCCCGGCACTGTTCGTGTAGCCGTGCGTGAAAAAGTATTTGATTTCGAAGATCCCCTGGGGTGTTGCCATATATTTTCCCGAGGCCGCCCGGCTGACCGTCGTTTCATGGACCCCGACAGCCTCCGCAATCTGCCTCATCGTCAGGGGACGCAGACGCGAGGGCCCGTGATCCAGGAATTCCCTCTGCCTGAGCACGATTTCCCGCCCAATGTTCCGGAGGGTCTGTTGCCTTTGCTGGATGCTTCGAATGAAAAATTTCCCGTCCTTGATTTTATCCCGCAGATACTCGCGAACCTCGCGGGAGGACTCCGAGAGCATGTCCTTGTAATCGTCGGAAATCCGCAGGACGGGAATCTCGTCGCTGTTCAGGCTGACGAGGTAGTCCTCCCCCTCGCGCTCCACGATGATTTCGGGAATGACAACCTGCTCGGGCTCGGTCGAGAATGCCCGCCCCGGACGGGGATCCAACCGCGAAATCGTCTCGGCGGCCCGTTGGACATCCCCCACGGACACATTGAGCCTGGCGGCAATTTCCGGGATCTTTTTTCGTGCAAGTTCTTCCAGGTGCTGTTGAACAATCCGGGCCGCCGTGGAGTTTTCCTGGCCACGACGTTTGAGTTGCAGAAAAAGACACTCCCCAAGATTCCGCGCGACAACGCCCGGAGGGTCAAACTCCTGGACCTTCTCAAGGATCCTCTCCACCTCGAGCGCATTCGATCCGGTGGCATAGGCGACATCCCCGGAATCCGCCCTCAAGTATCCCTGGTCATCCAGATTCCCAATGATCTCGGCCGCAATGCGGGCCTCCAGCTTTGTCCACGAGGCCGTCAACAATTGCTCCAAAAGGTGCTCTTGAAGCGTCCGGGACCTCGTCTGGGAATCAAAAAAATGTTGCCGCCTGTCGAGAGCCTCGCGCGTCCAGGGTTCAGAAGCCGTCCGCTGCGCATAGTATTCGTTCCACTGATCCTCCAGGCCACTTGTCCGGGGGACATCCTCCGTCGGCTTGTCCGGAATCACCTCCTCCAAGGCGGGATTCTCGCGGAGCTCCGTGTCCACAAGCTGCCGCAACTCGGTGAGCGGAGCCTGAAGAATATTCAGACTCTGCTGCATCTGCGGCGACATTGTCTGCTGCAATGCCAAACCCACAGTCTGTTCCATGCCAACCATCTCTTGAAAATCCGTCAGGAGGGCTCTGGTGCGCAAGCAATAATCGCGCCAAGATCAGAAAAATAGGGATAGTTTTAAAAAAATCCCTCTTTCACGTCCCGCTTGTTTGGCCGGTGCCCGAACTCTGGAAAAGGTTTTTTCGGAACAGCGGTCAAACCCTCAGTGCCCCCCGAAACCCGCGCGCGCCGTAATACGATTCCGCGCCGTTGCAGCCGATGAAGACGCGTCCGTAACTGCGACCGCCCCAGAGCGCACCGCCCTGCTGGCGAAAGTCCGGCGGGGTCTTCAGCCAGCTCGACCGTTTCGCGTCGAACTCGCCCAACTTTTGCAGGTCCAGATATTGTTCCTCCGTCAACAGCTCGATGCCCATGGCGGCGGCCATACCCACGGCGCTGCCCTTCGGCTTGTGTTCTTTCCGGGAGGTCAGTGCTTCGTCGTCGTAGCAAAGGCTGACGCGACCTGCGGGCGTTTGCTCGGAACAATCGAAAAAAATGTATTCGCCCGACTTTTTATCGTGACCGACGACATCCGGTTCGCCACCGGTGCGTTCCATTTCCGCGAGCGTCCACAGCTTGTCCGGCCCGGCCTCCAACCGCGCCTGCACCTTGGCCCACCCCAAACCTTTGTGACGGGCCTTGTTCGCGTCAAACCGGGCCTTCAACGCGGCCAGCAACCCGTCACGTTGTTTGGGGGATAATTCTTTTTTGTTGATCTTCATGTTGTTCGCGGTTTGGTCGTCGGGCAGCAAAGTAAATCAATTCCGCGAACGTGATACAAGCCGGACAAACAATTCGCCGAAGCGCGGCTGTGTAAAAGACCAGCCGCAGCAATGCTCACATCGGAACTACGCCACGGACTATTCACGCGCCTGGCCCGGCAACGTTGCTGCGACTGGCTTTCAGTCCAGTCGCCATCCATTACAGTTTCAACGCACCATACTCATCCCGAAACCGCGCACTGCTCCACGACCACGTTTTCGGATAGAGAACCAAGCCGACCTTGGCCGGATTGCTCTCGATGTATTTGCGCATCTCCAGTTCATACTCGCCGTCGCGCATGAACGTGTCCCAGTAATCCCAAGTGCTCTTTCGGGGTGACGTAACAGAGCATCGCGCAGCCGGTGGCCCGTGCGGCTCGCACCCTTCGTTCATCACTTGCACGCCTTTGGCCCGGGCGCGTTTGGTGAACCGGAGCGCAGCGGAGACAGCCAACCACAGGCTGCCCGAAGGGCGAGCGGAGCGAGGCAATTCGCCCTGCGCTTCGAGTTCGCCGAATTGCTTGGTGGCCGTCCGCAAGGACTCGTTGGCGTCGGCATTCGAGCCGCGACGCAGGCCGTCTCCGATGCTGAAGCAAACGTCGTAACGACGGCGGCAATGATTCAATTCAACTGGGCGAAAACTTTTCAAATTCAACTCGCGTTAAAATTCTCGGTGAACACGGTTCAACTCTTTCGCGGAATGTGGATGCCTGCCTTCGCTCCTTGAACGCGAATCTCGTCCTTTGTCCACGAAAGTTGAATTGATTCCGGCCAAACGTCCTCGTGCTTTGCCATCTCGGTCAACGGCGGACGAATGTAGCGTTCGAGAAAAACAGCCATTGTCGTGCCTGCTTTGGAGTCCATGTGCGCCCATGCATTCACGCCAACGTAATGCTTGCCGCTGTTTGCTTTGAACGCCGCAATCAGTTCGTCGAGGCGTGGTGATGGAGTTGGATCAAGAACGATGAGCACTGGCGTCAGCCCGGCGGCGCGGGCTTCGCGCGGGAAAGAAAGTTCTTCGCCGAAGCGACCTTGGCCGCTGGCAGCAATGGTGACGCGCAGTTTGAATTCGTAGGCGAGTTGGCTCTCGCCGTCGTAGCAATCAATCTGGCGGCCTTCACCAGTCGATTCGCCCTGTTCGTTCAGGCGTTTGACGGGTGAGTTCTTCGAGCCGACGGCTTCGCCGCCGAGACAACTCGCCAGCACTGGCTCGAACAGATAACCAGTTTCTTGCGCCGCACGATTGTCCACGTCGAAAATCCATTTGCGCCAGATGAGCCATGAGGCGAGCAAGCCATCATCCACGCCACCAAATTCCAGCAGGCTGCGCGGGCCGACTTGGTTCATCGTCGGCTTCGGCTGGCAGGACAGAATGCGTTGATACTTGCACCGCCGTTTGTGCAGCGTGGCGAGGTTCTCGAAATAAAGTCGGAAGTCGGGTTCATGTGCGACGCAGGCAGCAAGGCTTTCCACAAGCCCGGCGGCAGAAGGACAGCCATCTTGTGGAGTTTGAAACCACGCCAGCGGAAGACGGTAATAGTCGTCGCTCGGCGGCGGAGACGAAAGCGCGGGCAGCTTCGAGACTGCTGCGTCAAGTCCAAGGTCGCGGCAGCATTGCGACAGCAGACAGAAAAGCTCGTTCTCTGAAAGCGTCACGCGGTCGTCGCCATTGCCGAGGATGCGCGCGGCGCTGAACGACTTCTTGATCTCGGCGGGTATGGGCATGGTCATTTCCTCGCTCTCTCCAGCAACACCAGTTGCTCGTCGTTCTTGCCGACGAGTTCGTTTAGCAAGGATTCCGTTTGCGCCAGCGCCGGACTCATCCCTTCCGAGCGAGTCAGACAAAATCGAAGCGCCGAATGGCCGTTGCCGTTGTATCGCACGCCAAACCCAAACTCCCGCGCGATGTGCTCGCCGATGGTTCGCGCCAGCATCGGCGGAATGGCGTTGCCGGTTTGCTGGATGCGGCTCGCCGCGCTGCCGGTGAACTCGAACGAATCCGGGAACGTCTGCAACCGCGCACACTCCCGCAACGTGAGCAGCCGGTCTTCCGTCGGATGCACAAACTCCCGCGTCGCCGCGCTGGTGATGGTCAGGCTCGGCTCGTCGGCAAACAGCCGCTTCAAGCCGGACGGCGCTCCGCCGCGCTTCTCCACCGGCGTCCCATCCATCACGCGCCGGAAAGCACGGCGGCGAAACGAGTCATGCTGCAAATGATCCGGCAAATCCTTCATCGTCTGGCCCGGCCGCAATCCCCGCACGCGCTCAAGCTGAATCTCCGACAGCGCCACCGCGTAGTGATCCGTCACGCTCCCGACTTCGCCGCGCAGATACGCCTGCAATTCATTCTGCGGCGGCTGGCGATACGGCAATGATTCGCCCGCCTCTTGAACTGCGGTTGGCAAGTCCCCGACAGCACACGCGAACGTCACTTCTCCCTTGCGAAAGATGCTGCCGGAAAAGCGCGTCACCGGTTGGGGAAACACGAAGTCATGGCCGATACAGTTACCGACAATGAGCACGCGCTTGCGCCGCTGCGGAATGCTGTAGCCCTGCGCATAAACCTTCTCAAGATTCAGAGAATAACCCGCTTCAAGAAAAGCGGCCACGGCATCGCGAACGTGCGAACCGCCGTCGTTGGTCAGCAGTCCCTCGACATTCTCCATCACGAACCACTTTGGGCGGATGCCTTCGAGCAGCCGGACGTAATGCGCGAGCAGCGAATTGCGCGGGTCATCGCCCGACTTCGCGCCCGCGCTGCTGAAACCCTGACACGGCGGACCGCCCAGCAGAATGTCGAGTTCTCCGCGCTTCAAGCCAATGCGTTCAAGAATGTCAGCGGCGCTCAAATCACGGATGTCCGCCGCCACACACGGAGTTTGCGGGAAGTTGCGCCGATACGACTCCACCGCGTCAGCATCAATGTCCGTGGCAAACCGAACGTCGTAGCCCGCCTGCCCAAACCCGAGCGAACACCCGCCCGCGCCCGCGAACAGGCTGATGGCGGTGGGCCTGTGCCGGCTGGCGGATGCTGAATTGTTTTGAGATTCGCTCACGGTATCAAACGGCGACGAACTCCGGCGTGAACTGGCCGCGCCAGCCGAAGATGTTGCTCCGCGTCTTGTTGACGACATCCAGCTTTTGGCGGTCGAGGGTTTTCATGGCACAGGAGTGCCCACGGCGACAGGCGGATGAATTCGGGCTGCAATCTCCTCGTAAACTGGAACGCGCAATTCTTCCGCTACTTCAATCGAGACAACCAAACCGTAGCGAATTGTGCCTTCGAGTGCGGTGGCGTCAGCGCGGCAATTCACGCGAATCACCATCGTTGCGTCTTCGGCGAACGCCGCTGCGCGCTCGCCTTCAAAGATTTCGTGCTGAACTGTGCCGTTTCTCGCCGAACGCCATTCGGCATCTTCGCGTTTCGTCGCGAGTTTCTGGTTTTCGATGTCAAACCATAGCGCCGCACCGCGGTAATTCCGATGCCTCGGGTGAATCGGGGAGAGCCAGGCCAAGGTTACGACAATCCTCCGAAGCCCACGAACGCCGCTCAGACTCGGCGGCAGCGGAATGCGATACTCATGTGCTCCATCGCTGGCGAGCGTCCCGCAGCCGAGCATCGTCGCTCGATGGTCGGCACCGACCAGCGATTCAACCGGCTCCACAAAACCGAAGCCGAGGAACCTTGCAGCAATCCGCTTGAACTTGTCCTCCCGCATGGCGGCGGGCTTCAGCACTCCTCTCAAATGGTCGTAAGCCGCACCCCATGCGGCTGTGTGAATCAACATTGCCTTCAACAACACCGCAGCAAACTCGTCGGTGAGCCTGTCGCCGCCCGGTTCGGCACGCAATGAGACCAACTGTTCGTAGAGGAAAGCCGCTGAACGTGTCGCGAGCGCCGTCGCGTTACTTGTTCCTCGGGTGTGCTTTTCTCTGTCCACCTGCCCCGGCGCGGTGCTTGGAGCGGCTGCCAAAATGCCCGGCGCGACAGTAGCGGGTGCAATGTCGAGTGTGGCATTGGCATGGCTGTTCCCAAGGCGTTCTGAATAGAACTGCCTGCCACCCGGAAGGAGAATGTCCGGCTTGGTGGAATTGCGGAATCCGCAGCCGAGGCCGCTGACAGGACTTGGGAGCGGCTCGGCGACCAGCGGGTTCAGTCGGTGCGGAAGATTCAAGACTGCACCAAAATCATGATGCCATGCGCCGACCGTCACCGCGTTGATGGAATCAGCCGGGGCGAGAATCCTTCGCAACCTCAAGTCGCGTTCGAGGGCTTTCAAAACCTGTGCTTCACGATCCTGCGGAGTCAGGGCAGCGAAGTCAGCGTGGGGGACATCCAATTTCAGCGCACCTGCGTGGTTTCCTGCGCTGACGCAAAACAGCACGTTGTATTTCGCAGCCAGCCAATCGAGCAGCCTGCCCCATGCGCTGACGGCTGAGTGAAACTGCTGGAGAGGATCGCCGATGGAGAAATTGATGACGCGAACACTTGGCGCGACTGGCGGCGTTGCACCATCCGTCTCGAATAGTCGCCTTACAGCCCGATGCGTCAGGTCGAGAGGATTGATTCCATGAGGAACCCGCTCATTGCGTGCACTGTTCCATAGCTGAGGGTCAGGTCGGAGAATCGGGCGCTGATAAAGCGGGCGCGGCAACGCAGCACGCGGCGCGTTCAAGTCACCATGCACGATGATTGAAGCCATCGTCGTCCCGTGTTCGCGTTCGCTCGCACTGTAGGCGGATGCGTAGCCGTCCGGGTCATCTACCCGCAAACGACCGACGAGCCGCGCGTGGTTTTCTAGCGGGAGTCCATCAAGCAAAGCAACTGTCGGCTCGCCACTGGGTATCCCCGCAGGCGGTGCGGCCACGGGCGCTTGCAAATCCGGTTCCCCAAGTCCCGGCATCACTGACTGGCCCGAAGGACGGAAAAACATGACCGCACTTTCTCCCAGCAACTCGACCTCTTGGCGGTTCACGAGGCGGCGAACTTCGGATGCGGGCATAGTCACCACTGCTGCGTGGTAGCAAATGGCGTCCAGTTCGCAGACAGAGGCGACCTGCCCTCGAAGTCTAGTGACAATCTGACGAATTCGGTCAACTGACGCTGCTCGCTGCTGTGCTGTCTGCCGGAACCACAACTCCACCTCGAACGGAATGATGGTGTCGTCGCCTGTCGTTGCCGCATCCTTCCAATACTCAATGACACCGGTTTCCAGGAGGCGATCTTCGGGAGACCAACGGCGAACATCGCGGAGGTGCTGGAACAAATCGAAAAAAGGAGAAAGGCCGCGTGCTGCGGTTCTGCCCGATTGGAACGCCAGCCAAAGACTCAGTAATTGCTGGAGGGCCTGTTGGTTGGTCATCACGAGGAAGACTCGTCCAGATAGGTGCGAATCTTCGCGCGCCTCGTTGTAGAAGTCGTTGTCGGGGGCAATGTCCTCGACATCCCATTCAGCGAGAAAGTCGAGGCCGGGGACGAGTCTTGCAGCATTGAGGAAGTTGGCAACGGAGCCAACGGTCTCAAATACGATTACTTCCTCGGGAACCTGCCCGGCGGCTGATGCCCTGAATTCAACTGCCCTCTGCTCAAAATACGCCTTGAGCGTCTCGAACTTCGGCCCAATCCGTTGCCCCTGCCGCGCCCTGCTCGGAAGGTGAGGCGATCCGCCACCACCGGGCGGTCGCCCGCGAGACGCGGCGGCTGGCGATGGCAATACAATCAGCGGGCGGTCCGGCATGGTTTAGCGGGCCTTCCTCCGCGTTCGCAGCTTCCACTGCTCAATTCTCTCGCCGAGGATAGACGCCGCCTCCTTCTGTCCTTGAGAGAGAATCGTGCGGCGAACGACATCCAGAGCGAAGTCCTCCATCTCAGCAAAGCTCTCAAACTTCACCCGCTGGGCGATGCTCTTTGGAGACAGGGTGGTAGGTAATTTCCATCGCTCGGCTGCCAACCGGAACCACTCGGCAACTTGAGCCGACGTCGGCGCTGGCAATTCGAGCCGAAGTTGGAAACGACGCCAAACCGCGCGGTCGAGCAACTCTTGGTGGTTGGTTGCCGCGACTACCACGACGTAGCTCGGAAGGCGGTCGATTTGAAGCAGGAGTGAACTCACCACCCGCTTGATTTCGCCGGTGTCGTGAACATCGCCGCGCTCCTTGCCCAGCGTGTCGAACTCATCGAAAAACAAAACGCATGGGCGAGTGGTGACATGCTCAAAGAGCTTGTGGAGGCGACCGGCTGTCTCACCAAGGAAGCTTCCGACGACACCTTCATAGCGCACGGATAACAGCGTCACACCAAGCGACTGCGCCAAGGTTTCAGCGAGGCATGTTTTTCCGTTGCCGGGAGGCCCAATCAACAAGACGCGGTGCCGGGGTTCGACACTGTGAGAGCGGAGCAAATCGGCGCGGTGTTGCTCCTCAACAATCTCCTGGCAAGCCTGCCGAACCGCAGAGGGCAAAACGAGGTCGGACATGCTCCTTTGAGGGATTGTCTCATGTAACAGGGCTTGATGTGTGCCGTTGGACAAAAGCGGCTGCGAAGTGGCGGTCTTCCCGTTCTTTCGCAGTGTGTCTTCCAACTGGTCGGCCAAAACGTGATGCTGCTTCCCGCGCTCCTCCGCGATAATCGCGTCGACAGTGCGATGGAACAGGCTCCGGTCTCCTTGGATACCGGCCTTCACTAGACCCAGCAGTAAGTCTGAACGTGCCATCGCCGGAAAAGCTTATGCCTTCGCGTAGAGTTCCGCACCCTTTTCTGTGAACTCCTTACTCTTCTCTTCCATGCCGCGTTTGAGGGCTGCTTCTTCGGTCACGCCATGTTCGGCGGCGTATTTGCGGACGTCTTCGGTGATCTTCATCGAGCAGAAGTGCGGGCCGCACATGGAACAGAAGTGCGCGGTCTTTGCGCCTTCCTGCGGCAGGGTTTCGTCGTGGAATTCGCGCGCGGTGACGGGGTCGAGGCTCAGATTGAATTGATCTTCCCAACGGAATTCGAAGCGGGCCTTGCTCAACGCGTTGTCGCGGTATTGCGCGCCGGGATGGCCTTTGGCGAGGTCGGCGGCGTGCGCGGCGATCTTGTAAGCGATGACGCCGTCTTTCACGTCCTTCTTGTTCGGCAGGCCGAGGTGTTCCTTGGGCGTGACGTAGCAAAGCATCGCGCAGCCATACCAGCCGATCATCGCCGCACCGATGCCGCTGGTGATGTGGTCGTAGCCGGGCGCGATGTCGGTGGTGAGCGGGCCGAGCGTGTAGAAC
>JACSRU010000108.1 GCA_014879575.1 Chthoniobacterales bacterium
CCCCGCTGCCGACAGTCCTTCCTTCAACAACCTCTCCGCCTCCTTTTCTCCGTGCGCCAGGCGTTCTTTGCTTCTGGCATATATGATTGCGCCCAGAACAAAGCCCAAGTTGTAACGTTCATTTATGAACAGCCCCCTGCGGTTTTGCGGTGCTGGCCGTGCCCTCAGTGGGTGACACGAACCGGAGTGCCGTAGGGAGCGTTTTCGTAGAATTTTTCCGCAGCCCCGCGGGGGAGACGGATGCATCCATGCGACGCGGCATAACCGGGAAGATAGCCTGCGTGCATTCCCACCGCGCCGGTGATTCTCAGAAAATAAGGCATGGCAGCCCCGCGGAATCGGGTGCCCGGCGGACGCTTGTCCTTATTGACCCCGACATTTTTCATAACCACATCCCCGCCCGCATCCACGTAATCCCCGTAGAGAGTCGAGACGTGGTCCACATCTTTTTCAATGACGGAATAATCCCCCGAAGGCGTGCTGTAGCCCTCGCGACCGGTCGAGACGGGGGAGATTCCCACAAGAACGCCTCCCTTGAAAAATCTCGCCGTTTGGTCGCTGAGATCAATGACAATCGAGGGGGATCCGCCGGGATTGTCATCCACCCACGACCACGAGACTTCCGGCGGCTGAGGAGCCTCGGCGGGCTTTTTCTGGCCGCGGGGAGAGGCAAAAAGAATCTCTCCGTTGGGTCCGAGGTAGGCTGTCGAAAAATCCGGATGGTTCTGGAAGCCGGGGGGCTTTGAGGCACAGGAGATAAGAAAAGGAGCGGCGAGAACCGCCAGGGATACACCCCGGACCGCCCGTCGCCGGGCGGCTTGCCCAGGCCACCTGGCCAGCCTCAAAAAAATCGGTTGGAAGGAGGTGTTACTCTTCATGGGGTTGTCGTCTTTTCCTGAGTCTGGGGCACTTCTTCTTTTCGCCCCGCAAAAAACCGTTCCACCACATAGAAGCAGGCCGGAATGAGGAAGATGGAGAGGAACGTGGCCGCGAGCATGCCGCCGATCACCGTGGTTCCAAGCACCCGACGCGAAACCGCTCCCGAGCCGGAAGCCAGGGCCAGGGGAATTGTTCCGAAGATAAAGGCAAACGCCGTCATAAGGATCGGGCGCAGCCGAAGCTTGGCGCCTGCCAGCGCGGCATCCATGGCGGACTTGCCTTTCTCGTATTCGTCCTTGGCGAACTCCACGATGAGGATCGCATTTTTGGCAGCGAGTCCGATGAGCATGACGAGCCCGATCTGTGCGTAGAGGTTGTTTTGCATGCCACGAATGCTTAACCCGGCAAAGGCGCCGAAGACGGCAATCGGCGTGGTGAGAAGCACGCTGAAGGGCAGTGACCAACTCTCATATTGCGCGGCGAGAATCAGAAATACGAAGAGCAACGAGAGTCCAAAAATCGCGCTGGGCGGAACCCCCTGGGCGGCTTTCTGCTCCTGATAGGACATGCCAAAGTAGTCGAACCCCATGCCGGACGGCATGGTCTGGGCGAAGACGTCCTCGAGTGCCCGCATGGCTTGATTCGTTGAAAAGCCAGGGGCAACCGCCGCGTTGATCTGGGAACTTCGGAACATGTTGTAGCGCATCGTGAACTCCGGGCCAAACGAGTGCTTTGCCCGCACGAAGGAATTGATCGGCACGGCCTGACCTTTGTCGTTGGTCACGAAGAACAGGCCGAGGTTGTCGATGTCGGTCCGGTATTCCCCCTCCGCCTGGATATACACCTGCCATTGGAGACCGAAGCGGTTGAAGTAATTCACAAAATACCCGCCCAGAAAGGTTTGGACCGTCTCATACGCATCCGAGAGGCTGACTCCCTGAATCATCGCCTGGGCCTCGTCCACATCGAGAAAGATTTGTGGCACATCCCAGAGGGCGGTCGTGAACACGCTGGAGAATTCCGGACGCTTTTTTGCGGCCGCCATGAAGGTCTGCGTGTTTTTTGCGATGAATTCCACATCGGCACCGGTTCGGTCCTCGAGCATGAAGGTTACGCCACCCGCCGTGCCGATCCCCGGAATGGCCGGCGGAGGGAAGGCGAAGGCGGCCGTCGGTTTTGCAAGGCCCGCCAGTTCGCGGTTGATGTTAGCCTGAAGGGCATCAATCTGGAGGTCCGGGGAGGTGCGCTCTGCCCAGGGTTTCATCGCGATGAAGAAAAAGCCGGTGTAGGTACTCTGCACCGTGCTCAGCAGGTTGAACCCGATGATCGAGGTGACATGCTGGACGCCGGGGGTCTTCTCGAGGATTTTCTCGATATCAGCGGATGCCGCAGCGGTCTGTTGAAGCGACGAGGCCCGCGGAAGTTGCACGACACCGAAGAGATACCCCTGGTCCTCCTCGGGAATGAAGCCGGTCGGCATGCGGGCTCCCAGACCAAAGCCGGCAAGCGTCAGGAGCCCGAGCAAGAACAGACTGATGACAAACTTCCGCATGAGTCCATGGCAGACCCTTCCATAGCCGTTGGTGGCGGAACCGAAGATCTTGTTGAATCCCCGGAAGAACGCTCCGAGGGGGCCGGAAGCCTCCTGCCTTGGCCGGAGGAGAAGCGCCCCCAGCGCGGGACTGAGGGAGAGGGCGTTAAAGGCCGAGATGATCACCGACACCGCCATCGTGACAGCGAATTGCTGATACATCGCGCCCGTGATGCCGGGAATGAAAACCGTGGGAATAAACACCGCCGCCAGGATGAGTGCAATGGCGACCACAGGCCCGGAGACCTGGGACATCGCTTTGAAGGCCGCATCCTTCGGCGACAACCCCTGCTCGATATGGTGCTCGATGGCCTCCACCACGACGATGGCGTCATCGACGACCAATCCAATGGCCAGCACAAGTCCGAACAGGGACAGTGTGTTGATGGAAAATCCCAATACCGGAAAAATCGCGAAGGTTCCGATCAGGGACACCGGAACCGCGATCAGCGGAATCAGGGTGGCCCGCCACCCCTGAAGGAAAATGAACACGACGATGATGACAAGAATCATCGCCTCAAACAACGTCTTCACGATTTCCTTCATGCCCTCGGTGATGGCAAGCGTCGTATCCAACGCCACTTCATATTTGAGATCATCGGGAAAAAGCTTCGCCTGCTGCTCGAAAAGTGCCCGGACCTGTTTCATGGTGTCCACGGCATTCGATCCGGGAAGTTGATAGACCGCCACGATGGCCGCGTTCTGACCGTTGAAGCGTCCCTGCAGGTTGTAAATCTGGCCGCCCAGTTCCACGCGCGCCACGTCCCGCACGCGCACAATGGATCCGTCCTCATTGGCGCGAATGACGATGTTCTCGAAATCCTCCGGCGTCACGAGCCGCCCGGTGGTGTTGACCGTGAACGTGAAGACCTGACCGGGCGGCACGGGTTCGGCGCCGATCTGGCCGGCCGGATTCACGTTGTTTTGCGCGTTGACCGCATCGATGACCTCCGGGACCGTGATGTTCAGGGTCGCCAGGCGATCCGGCTTCACCCAAATCCGCATGGCATACTGACCCGCGCCAAAAATGCTGACGCTCCCGACCCCGTTGACGCGGGTGAGCGGGTCATTGATGTTGATGTAGGCGTAGTTTGCCAGGAAGGTGGGATCGAACGTCCCGTTCGGCGAGTAGATGGCAAACACGCCGAGCGGCGAGGAAAGTGCCTGTTCCACGGTGACTCCGAAATTCCGGACATCCTGCGGGAGCTGCGAAGAGGCCTGGGTCTGCCGCATCTGGGCGAGAATCTGATCCGTCGTCGGTTCGGTTGATGTGTCGAAGATGACATTCAGATTCATCATGCCGTTGTTGGCATTGATCGAATACATGTAGTCCATTCCCTCGACGCCGCTCATCTGTTGTTCGATCGGGGTGGCCACCGATTGCTCGACCGTGAGCGCATCGGCACCGACATACGTCGTCTGCACCTGGATTTGCGGGGGAACGATATTGGGAAACTGGGAGACCGGAAGACCGGCCATCGAAACGAGGCCAACAATCACCGTGATGATCGCAATGACCATCGCAACGATCGGCCGACGGATAAAGAAATTCGACATGGCTATTTGGCGTCCGCCGGTGCGGGGGTCGGAGACTCCGCCGGTGCGGGGGTCTGGTAGGGCTTGGCGATGATCTTCGATTGCGGAGTCGCTTTTTCCGTTCCATCCACGATCACTCTGTCACCCGCCTTCAGGTCGCCCTGCACGACCTGCCACTTCCCCTCGAGGGGCCCCAGCTTGACCGACACGGGTTTCACCACGTTGTCTGGGCTGAGCACCTTAACAAAAGACATTCCCTGCAATTCGACTGTGGCGGCTTGGGGGACGAGAATGGCGCCGGGGATCTGCTGGACCGGCGCGGTGATCCTCGCAAAGAGACCGGGGCGCAGGACATTTTTGGGATTTGGGAAAAGCGCGGTGATTTGGATTGTGCCCGTCGAGGCATTTATCTGCCGGTTGACGAAGTCGAATTTTCCGGGTTCGGGATATTCGGTGCCATCGGCGAGCCGGAGGCGCAGGAGAGGCTTCAAATCGTTTGGAGCGGTTTCCTGAAGCCGTGCAAGCAACGCGCTGGCACCGAGATATTCGGACTCGGTGATCGAGAAATTCATCTTCATCGGATCGACCTGGGAGAGTTGGGTGAGGATGGTCGTTTTTCCGCCGGGTCCCACGAGATCCCCGATCTGCGCCTGGGCGATGCCGACAATCCCATCGAAGGGTGCCTTGATCGTGCAGTAGTCGAGGTTGACCTGCGCAGACTGCACCTGTGCCTGGGCGGCTGCCGCCGCCGCCAATGCCGATTGGGTGTCCTGATACGAGACATCGTATTGTTGCTGGCTGATGACTTTTGTCTGGTAGAGCTGCGCCTGGCGTTGAAGCGTGATCTGCTGCAGCTGGGCCTGGGCAACCGCCTGGGCATAGTTTGCCTGAGCCTGGGCAAGCACCGCCTGGAAGGGTCGCGGATCAATGGTGAAGAGCAGCTCGTCTTTTTTGACAAACGAACCCTCCTTATAGTTCTGGGTGAGGAGATATCCCGTCACCTGGGCTTGGATGTTTGTGTTCAGATAGCCATCCAGGAGGCCAATCCATTCCTGTGTGGCGATCACATCCTTCTGAATCGCCTCGGTGTAAGTTACCACCACCGGTGGAGGCTCCGGTTGCTTTTTCTCGCACGCGGCAAGAAGAACGACCCCGCAAAGGGTCAGGACGCGGAACGAATACGGGTTCATGGAGCGAATCACTACCAACTGCGGGATTCGACTGCGAGCCTGAAAATTGTCGCAGATCAAAAAGGAGCAAGTCCAGGCGCCGTAATGCGCGGACAGGGGTGCCGGATATCCGGGGCAACCACCAACAGGAAATGGCCGCTACTGGGGCAGATCGCGCAGACCAACCCCCGGCACCGGGGGTGGCGGGACAGCCTCCACGATGGGCTTCAAGGCGGTTTCGGGATTTCTGTAGGCCGCCACTTCCCGGGGGGAAATGTGATTTTCGGCCAATTTTTTGTATTCCAAAATCCCGCGGGCGATGGAGGTTGCGTAATCGTCCCTCCATTGTTTCGAGGCGACCTTGCGGGCGTCGTCGGCATTGGTTAAAAACCCTCCCTCCACGAGCACGGAGGGAACCTCCGCCAGGCGGATTACGGCAAACCGAGCTCTCTTTACTCCACGATCGGTCATTTCAACCCTGCCAAGCATGGAATGGTAAATCGCGTTCGCGAGGGCAAAGCTGTGGATGTCGTGATGGTTGCCGTTTTCCTGAACCATGTCCCGCTCCCGAATTTGTTCGTAGGCGGTGGAGGGTGCCCCCCGGGGGGTCACACAAAAAATCTCAAATCCTTTGGCCGCCGGATTGGTGTCGGATGCGTTAAAATGCAGGCTGACAAAAACGGCGTTTTTCAAGCGACTGGCCACCGCCGCCCGGTCGGCCAATTCAACAAAGCTATCGCTGTTCCTCGTGAGAATGACCCGTATTCCGGATTTTTGAAGTGCGTTTCGAACCCGACGGGCGATATCGAGCGCGAAGTTTTTTTCGTGTTCATACGGACTGCGAGCCCCATTGTCGCGCCCCCCGTGGCCCGGATCGAGAATGACCGTGGAAACGGGAGGGAATTCCGGAATGCGGGTCGGGCGAAAGGCTGGTTCCAGTGTTTTTCCAAGATCCAGGCGCGAGACATAAACCTTGCCGTCATCCTCCAACACCGGGAAGGCGAGCCAGTGCCTGATCCCGTTGATTTCCATTTCGCGGCTGTTTAGCGTCGCGAGGAGGGAGCGACCCGAGCCCTTGAGCTTCCGGGTTTTGGCATCCGGGGACGTCGCTTCGCCGAGACCGTAGAAGGTTGCGATTTCCTCCAGGGAAACATGATCCCTTCCGGAGAACGATTTGATCTCCCACGCCCTTGCCGGGAGCGCACCGAGCAGGATCACCAACAATCCTCTGCCGACGATACGACACAGGCGGCCAATCCCTCCGGCGGATCTGGGACCGGGGAATCGCATTGGCCGGTTATTTCGGAGCGATGTTTGAGGTGGCATCGGGTGCGGAGGTCGCCTGCATTTCGTGGTCCGGAGCCAGCGGATGGAGTGTCGGCTTCACCGGGAAGGACAATTTTTGCGAGCCCCGCATGACTTGGATTTCCGCCGGATCTCCGGCAGTCAAATAGTAGGAGGCGTCCAGGACGTCTTCACTTGTGGTGATGGGGGTATTGCCCACACGGAGGAGGACGTCGCCAAGTTGCAGGCCCGACAGGGCCGCAGGGGTCTCCGGATCCAGCGCACCGATTCTGGCAGTGGACCCCTCAACGGATTCCCGGGCGTCCTCCACCTCGACCCCCACCCATCCAGGGCGAAGCTCCCCGAAGCGAACCAGATCCCGGTGCAACTTCTCCGCCGCCTGCATCGGAAGGATGTGGCAGGCGGATCCGTCGCCGAGGCTCCCCACAAGGATTCCGATGGACTCCCCTTTCATGTTCAAAATGGGAGAGCCCCCCTGACCGCGCTGCACGGACAGGTTTGCGCGAAAATGCGTCGTGGAAAAATATTGTCCCAGATACTTGCGGTCCCGTCCGGCGATAAACCCGAAGCTCGGACATTCCTCCAGATCCTCCGGATAGCCGATCAGCACCACCGGTGTCGCGATGTCCACTGGCTTCGAATCCCCGATCGGGATGAACGGAGTGCTGGCATCCACCTTCAGGATGGCGATTCCGCTCCGTTGATCCGCCACGAGAATTTTTGCGGGAAGCTCTTTGCCATCGAAAATCACCCGCACCTCCTGGGCCTTGAGCACAATGCCCGCATGCGTGTAGAGCGTGCCGAAAGGATCCGAAAAAAATCCGCTCCCATACCGGATCCCCAGGGCGTCCGTGGCCCGCACCTTCACAACCGCCCTGCCCCGTTCCTCAAAAATTTTGTGGACCTGCGCGGAAAGCTTGTCCGCCACGGACTCTTCCGCATTCAGACAGACGCAAAATCCCAGGGAAAAAAGGGCGGCAAAAGAAACCGCCGAAACCCGGAAAGAAAAGCTAGAAGCTGCGGGAGGAAGCATAACTCACCGGACGGGTCGGAAGCACATAGTGCACAGAGGGAGAGCCGGTGGATGTCATCGCTACGGGAGCGGATTCGCCAATGGTTACCGATTGCGGTGAGGTCAAATTGAGGGGGGCGGGCGGATTTGAGGCAATGGCACCGCCGGGAACCGGGGCACTTGGGCGAAAGACGATCAAGCTCGAGGCGGCTACCGCCATGGCGACAATGGTGGCGTAAACCATGCGGGGAACCTGAAAATTGGGTGCCAAAGAAACCAGCCGGTCCCAGGTAATCTCCCAGAGGGGGCGCCGGATGAGTTCCGCGCGTTGGCGCGCCTGGAATTCCTGCAGGAAATCCTCGAAATATCCCGGAGGCGGCATCTCGTAACGTTTCAACCTCAGTAGTTTGGAGACTTGTTCTTCGGGTGTCATGGTTCCGTGATCACGTGGTGATAAACTCTTGCAGGTAATTTTGCAACTGTCTGTGCGCGTAAAAGAGCCGCGAGCGGACGGTCCCCTCGGAGGTCTTCAAAACCTTTGCGATTTCCGCATGCGGCATTCCCTGGATATCAAACATCGTCACAACAGCTCTATGCTCATCTGACAACTTCATCATGGCTTCGTTCAATTTTTTTTGAAGTTCACCGAGATTGGCCTGATGTCGGGGGTCGCGGGCGGTGGTGGCTTCGATGAAATCCGGATCATTCGCGATCCCATTATCCACATCGTCGAGACTCATCGTCATCCGGCGGTTGCGTTTCTTCAGGAAATTGATCGCCATGTTGACGGCGATCGAGTGCAGCCAGGTATAAATGCTGGATTTCCCCTGGAACCCCTTGATCGAGCGATAGGCCTTGGAAAAAACCTCTTGGAGGAGGTCGTTTGTATCCTCGTGATTCGAGGTCATGTTGTAGATCAGTCCGTAAAGGCGGGGACTAAATCGCGTCACGAGTTCGTCAAACGCCCGGGCGTCGCCCGCTTGGGTGCGGGCCACGAGTTCTTGGTCGGGCGTCTCGGGTGTTTCCATGAGCTGGGCAAGGCGACATCTATCGCAAAGCCGGACGGCTGTGCAGAAAAAAATGGGGTGCCCGCGTGTCGGAGTTTTCGTCGCCCGGGTGTGGAAGCTGGAAGGGAGAGGAAAGGCGGTTCGCGCAGGCTCAGGCCGCGTCCTTTTCCTGCTTCTTGCGAATGAGCGGGGCACGCTTGCCCTCGACCACGGAGCGATTGATCGTGACCTCGGCAATGTCGTCCCGACCTGGGGAGTCAAACATGACATCGAGCATGATCCGTTCGATCATGGTGCGCAGGGCTCTGGCACCGGTGCCCTTTTTGAGGGCTTCCGAAGCAAGAGCCCGGAGGGCATCCTTCGTGATGTTGAGACCGACGCCATCCATGGCGAGCAGCTTGGTGAACTGCTTGACCATGGCATTTTTTGGTTCCTGAAGGATTGTCACCAGCTCCTCCTCGGTCAATTCATCCAGCGCGGCAACGATCGGGAGGCGTCCGATGAATTCAGGAATGAGCCCGAAACTCAGGAGGTCTTCGGGTTCAACCCCCCGCAAGGCTTCGCGATGGAGAAGATTCGAGGACAGATCCTTGCCGGCATGGAAGCCCATTGCGCGTCCTCCCATCCGGCGGTGGATGATTTTGTCGAGTCCGACAAACGCCCCCCCGCAGATGAAAAGGATTTTTTCGGTGTTCACCTGGATGTATTCTTGGTGCGGGTGCTTTCGTCCGCCCTGCGGCGGGACATTGCAGACGGTGCCCTCGAGCATCTTGAGGAGAGCCTGTTGGACTCCCTCGCCCGAGACGTCGCGTGTGATGCTGACATTCTCGGTTTTGCGCCCGATTTTGTCGATTTCATCAATATAAACGATCCCCATCTCGCAGCGTTTGACATCGTAGTCGGCATTCTGAAGGAGACGGAGAATGATGTTCTCGACATCCTCGCCCACATAGCCGGCTTCGGTGATCGAGGTGGCGTCGGCGATGCAAAACGGAACATCCAGGATTTTTGCGAGCGTGCGGGCGAGGAGGGTTTTTCCCGAGCCCGTGGGGCCGATCAAAAGGATGTTGCTCTTTTCGATTTCCACATCCGCCAGCGGGTCAACACCAACCGTGGAGGGGATTTCCTGCAACAGTCGTTTGTAGTGGTTGTGCATGGCGACGGAGAGCACCTTCTTTGCCTGGTTCTGTCCGATCACATGCTGATCGAGTTGCTGCTTGATCTCCGCCGGTTTTGGCACCCGGAGCGTAGGCTTCACCTTCCTGGTTTCCTCCCGGGTTTCCTTGTCCAGAATCCCTTTGCAGACCGTGATGCAGCTGTCGCAAATATAGACGCCGGGTCCGGCAATGAGCTTGCGGACCTCTGCATGGTTTTTGCCACAGAAGGAACACATCGTCAGGTTGGTCGTGCGCGCCATAGAGAGGAACTTATTCCGCTAATTTATCGAACCCCTGGAGTTCCTTGCGGGATTTCACAACCTCGTCCACAAGTCCGTAGGCCTTCGCCTCTTCCGCCGTCATGTAGTAGTCCCGGTCCGCATCCTGGTTCACCTGTTCGACCGACTTTCCGGTATGCAGGGAAAGAATCCCGTTGAGGCGTTTCTTGAGCTTGAACATGAACTCGACCTGGCGCTCGACATCGCTGGCCTGGCCTTGGGCGCCGCCGGAGACCTGGTGGATCATGATGTCGGAATTCGGGAGCGCATAGCGCTTTCCCTTGGCGCCGGCACAAAGGAGAACGGCGCCCATGCTGGCGGCGATGCCGATGCAGTAGGTGTTCACATCGCAGGTCACGAATTGCATCGTGTCGTAAATTGCGAGTCCGGAAGTCACCGAGCCACCGGGAGAGTTGATGTAGATGCTGATGTCCTTTTTCGCGTCTTCCATTTGAAGGAAAAGCAACTGGGCAATGACGAGATTGGCGACATGATCATCAATCGGTGTGCCGATGAAAATGATGCGATCCTTCAGGAGGCGCGAGTAGATGTCGTAGCTGCGCTCTCCGCGCCCGGTCTGTTCAACAACAATGGGAACCAACATAAATTTTAAGACTGAGCCGGCGTGTCGGCCGGTTCGCGCACCGTAACATTGGCGGCAATCAAATCAAGTGCCTTGCGAATGAGAACCCGCTCACGAACCCCTCCAAGCCCATCGCGCGCCTGCAGTTCCTTGATGAGTTTTTTGACGGGAATCTCGTGGCGGCGGGCCATTTCTGAAATGACCATGACCATGTCGGTGTCGGTCGCCTCGAGATTCTCCTTTTCGGCGATGCGGAGGAGCAGGAAATTCGTGCGCACGCGGTCGGTCGCATTCTGTTGGGCAATGCCGACAATTTCATCCTGGTTGGCGCGAAGCTCTTCGTCGCTGACTCCGCGGGCGTGGTTTTCCTGCACGATCTCGCGCAGGAGGGTGGAGGTCTCCTGCTGGACGGATTGGGCGGGAAGTTCACACTGGACGGAGGAAAGCAGTTGCTTGAGCGCGGCGTTGCGTTTGCCGTTGAGGAATTCGGATTCCGCCATTTGTTCAAGAGCCTCGCGGACCTCCGTGCGAAGGGACTCGAGGGTTTTTCCGGATTCGATTTTTTCCGCAAGTGCGTCGTCAAACGGCGGGAGTTGTTTGACGTTGATGCCGTGGAGGGTGACCGCGTAGCTCACCTGTGACCCCCGGAGATCCTCCAGGGGAAAATCGGAAGGCACATCGAGCGTGAAGGAACGCTCGTCGTTGATCGCCATCCCCTCGACCGCCTTTGCAAAGCCGGGAACCAGCGTTCCCTCGTCCATGAAAATCCAGGCATTCCGGCGGCCCTGCAATTGTGCGGGAGCTTTTGGGAGGGCCTCGGAGAGGAGCTGGTCGCCGCGCTTTCCCTCATAGGTCATCACGGCATAGTCGCCCATCGCCACCGGGCGGTTCTCGACCGCCTCGAAGGTGGCGTGCGGCTCGCGGAGTTGCTCCAACCATTTTTGCACGTCCTCATCCGAGACGGTGCGCTTGGCCAGATCGATTGTGATCGAGGAATAATCCGGCAGTTCAAACTCCGGCGCGGTGATGACGCTTGCGCGGTAGCGCATGGTTTTGTCCTCGCCGATCTGGACATCCTCGACCTTTTCCACCGACAGGCAGCGGAGGTTTTTTTGTTTGATGGCTTCGCTGAGGCTTTCGTTGAGGAGTTTTTTTTCCAGTTCCTCGCGGATGTCCCTGGCAAAGCGGGTGTCGATGAGCGACTGCGGCGCCTTGCCGGGTCGGTAACCGGGAATCCGGGCCAGGCGTTGAAAATCTTTGGCAATGGACTGCCATTCCCGCGTCACCTGATCAGCGGGAAGCTCGACTTGAAGGTGGACTATACAATTGGGTTGAGGATCGCAAACGACATTCATGGGCAATCGGACATATTGAGCACAGGATGTGTGTTCGGGCAATCGGGAACCGAAAAAATCTGCGGGCCATCGTCGGAAAAGTCTTTCGACTTGTGTGGAGACAATGGCATCAATACCTCCCCTCCATCCCAAGAAAATGAACACAATCGTCATCGGCCACAAGAACCCCGACATGGACGCCATTTGCTCCGCGATCGGATACGCGGCGTTTAAGACCGCGAGCGGCACGCCGAATGTCCAGCCCGCCCGATGCGGCAACACGAATGAACGAATTGATTTTGGGCTCGGCCGCTTCGGATTCGAGGCCCCCGTTTTTCTGAGCGACGTGTATCCCCGGATCGAGCACGTGATGGAACGCGATGTGGTGAGCGCGCATTGCAAGAGCCCGGTTTATGAGGCGATGACACGGATTGGAGAGTCCCGGTTTCGCGGGCTGCCGGTTGTGGACGATGAACGCCGCTGTCTGGGGCTGATCTCGGCCTTCAAACTCAGCCAATACCTCTTTCCGCCGCTGGAGCGGATTTCTTCCGCGCGCGTTGTGGACGCCTCGCTGGCAGACATTCAGAAGTCGATTCACGGCAAACTTCTGGCCGGCCCCTCGGACAGCGAGGTCCGTCCACATGATCTTGTCGTGGCGGCCATGCACACGGCGACCTTCACCAAGCGATTGAGCCACCTGAATCTGAAGGCCACCGTGTTGATCGTGGGGGATCGGTGGAACATCCAGGAGATTTCGATCAAGGCCGGCGTCCGGGCGCTCGTGATCCCCAACTATTCCTCGCCGAAAAAGTCCGTGCTTTCCCTGGCGGAAAAGCACGGGGTCTCGCTGATTACCTCTCCTTACGACACGGCGACCACGGTCCTTCTCGCGCGCGCGGCGGTGTCATCGGAAAAAATGCTGCAACCGAAATTCACGAGTCTGCAAGCCGACATGCCCTTGCGGGAGGCCCGGGCCGACGTCACGATGTCCTCGCAATTCGCGTTTCCGGTCCTTGGTCCGGAGGGACGCCTGGAGGGGATTGTCTCCAAAAGCGATTTTCTCAAGCCGGTGCCCCACCAGTTGATCCTGGTGGATCACAACGAGCTGAGCCAGGCCGTGAGCGGGGCCGACGAGGTTCCGGTCGTTGAAATCCTCGACCACCACCGGATCGGGGTTGCCCCCACGCACCAACCGATCCTCTTTCTGAACCGCCCGGTGGGATCCACCTGCACAATCGTGGGCGGATGCTACCAACAGGCCGGGATCCCAATCCCAAAAAACGTCGCCGGGCTGCTCATGTGCGGGCTGATTTCCGACACCTTGAATCTTTCCTCCCCCACCACGACTGATGCGGATCGCGCGATGATGAAGGATTTGGCGCGTCTCAGCGGCGTCACCCCCTCGGATCTCGCTTCGGAAATTTTTTCGGTTGGCTCCCCGCTTTTGACCATGTCCTCCGGGCAGGCCGTCACGGCCGACTGCAAGGAATATATCGAGCGCGGGTTTCGGTTCAGCGTCTCGCAAATCGAGGAGCTCAGCTTCTCGCACCTGTCGGAGAAGCGCGGGGAACTCATCGCGGCATTGGAATCCTACCGCCAGTCCAAAGACTACTTCTTCTCGACGCTGCTCATCACCGACGTCAACACCCAGAACTCGATCCTCCTCCTTTGCGGTCCCGATAACTTCACGCGGTTGATTGATTTTCCGGACGAAGAGCCCGGTGCCTGGAAACTCGACGGGGTCGTCTCACGGAAAAAACAACTCCTGCCCTACCTGACGACCCTGCTTGGGCGCGTCGTGGTGTGAGGCACGTCACTCGCCGGAGGCTGTTGGAAGATCGATGTGGCGAAACGCCGGGGTCACCTGTTCGAGGGAGGCCACCTTCACGTCGAGATCTTTGACGAGGCCGTCCTTGATGCCGTAGATCCAGCCGTGGATGGTCAGCGACTGCCCGCTTGCCCAGGCGTTTTGGACGACATTTGTGTGGGCGACACTTTGGACCTGCTTGATCACATTCATCTCGCACAACCGGTCCACGCGTTCCTCGGCGGTGGAGAGATTTTGAATTTCCTCCCACCGGTGGGCATAGGTGTCGCGGATGTCATTGAGCCAGTTGTCCACAAATCCGTGGCTGGTGCGCTGCATGGCGGCCACGACTCCGCCACAGCCGTAATGCCCGCACACGATGATATGGCTGATGTGCAGTGTATGGATCGCGTATTCGAGCACGGAGAGGCAGTTCAAGTCCGCCGGATAGACGATGTTGGCCACATTGCGGTGGACAAAAAGTTCCCCCGGCAGAAGACCTGTGATTTCGTTTGCCGGCACGCGGCTGTCGGAACATCCGATCCACAAATAACGGGGAAACTGCTGGGCGACGAGTTTTTCAAAGAACCCCTCCTCTCGTTGCTTCATTTCGTTCGACCAGGCCCTGTTGTTTTCGATGAGGTGTTGGATTTCGCTCATGGGTGATGTGTTTCCGTGGTTCGTAAGCGGTCTCCGCCGGTTTTGCAACCGAAGGAATCTCCGGCGGATGCCTTCATAATTTGATCCCGACCCGCCGGTAAGCGGAGCGGATATCTTCCATCAGGCGATCTGTCGTCCGTCCGTTGAGAAGGATTTCGAGGCAGGATTTTTCAAACTCCGCCTGCTTTTCCGGCAAAGAAAGGATTTCCGGTTTTTCGGGAGGCCTCAAGGATTTTGGCCAGCGATAGCTGTTATTCGGGAGCTTTTCCACCTCGGGGAGTGCCGTGAAGGTGTTCCATGCGTTCTCATAGTCGGCGATCTCCTGTCGGACACGCTCCACCGCGCGCAGGAATTTGACAAAGGCGGCTCCGTCGCCCTTTCCGTCCATGTGCATGAAGTAGTTCACAAGGAGGTAGGCCGTGAAATACATCCGGCGGGCTTCCTTGGGATTCGTTGCCAGAGTCTCGGACCAGTCCTTGTTGCTGATCCCAAAAAGTTTTTCCACCGGATAGGGTTCCGGAACTCCGCCTCTGGCCTTGAGGAAGCCCAGGTATTCCCGGAGTCCGGATTTGGCGGCGGAAATCCTGAAGACTCCGAGTCGGAGGGGGAGGATGTTGGTGTATTCCGCCGTGCCCTCGACCACCCATTGCGGCAGGATGGCCAGCGAGGCGTGCATCATTTGGTGGGTCAGCTCGTGGACCAGGGTGTCGGACCGGTAGTCGGAGGATTTCGCAAAGCTTTTTCCGACGCGCTCGATGCCGAGGCTCTGAAAGGGGACGACGAAGACTTTCCGCCCGCGAAAATAGACGCCTCCGCTGTTCTCGGGTCCTCCCTCTTCCTTGTAGCGCTCGGACGAGCGGACCAGGATCGCCTGGAAGCGCTCCCCTTCCTCCGGTTGCGGATCGATCCCCCAGGGAAGTGCCTTCACCAATTCATAGGTCGCCTCAAAATTTCTTGCCACATCGCGCAGGAGACTTGGGGTCAGCCTTCCGTCGCTGGTGAACTCAAAATGTTGTGTGCGGTAAACATACTTTTCGGTCCTCTCGTCCTCGCTCACGACTTCGACCTCGACCTTGTTGCTTTCCACTCCGACAGAATCCGGCATCACGACCGGTTGCCGTTCCTTCCATTCAGACAAATACGCCCGGTCCGTCTCGCCCAACGTGTCCACGGAAACCGTTGTGCGCTGGCCTCCGGGAAGCCGCAACACCGCCGACTTGCCATCGAAGGATTGGAGACCGGCCCGGGTTGGGATTCCACCGGTCAGCACCCACTCGCGATCCGGCTCCACCGTCGGCAACTGGGCGTCGGCGCCCATCGTCAACAGCAGGACCGCAGCCGCCCCCACCCGTATGGCATGACCTGGAAAACTTCTCATGGCACCATTGCTAGACGACCATCCCGTCCGATGGCCAGTGCGTTCTGTGCGGACTCCCCCACTCGATGCATGGTTCGCATGGAGTCTGCGGCTTGCGCTTGTCCGGGAAATCGTCTAAACGGGATGGCATGTTTTCACGAATTGTCCTCGCCGTTTTTGTCTTGCTGGTGTCCGCTTCGCTTCGTGCGGACGATGCCGTCCTCGCCACCCAGAAAAAACTCGCCCAACTCGGCTTCTACAAAGGCACGCCGGACGGCCAGATGGGGAGCCAGACGAGTGCCGCGATCCGCCGGTATCAAATCGCGGAAAACCTGAAGGTCACCGGGGAATTAAATCGGCAGACCCTCGATCAACTCGGCATCAAGGGCTCGACCCCGGCACCGGCCTACATTGCCATCGCCGACATCTTCAAGGGCGGGCCCTATATTTCCGCAGGCCCCGAAATGCAGGTCGCAACAATCCGGCAGGCTCAAAAAAACCTCAAACTTCTCGGCTACTACAACGGCCCGGAGGATGGGATGCCGAATGCCAGCCTCGTCTCCGCGTTGAAAATCTGGCAGAAGAGCGCCGGATTCCGCCAGAATGGACGTTTTGACGAGAGCACGCTGAAGGGTTTGGACCTGATGCCAAATTGACCGAACCTCCGGACACCATGAGCGAAGTCTTGGATCTTTTCCGACAGACCGGTGCCCTGCTCAACGGGCATTTCGTGTTGCGCAGCGGCCTCCACAGCAGGGAGTTTTTTCAATGCGCGTTGCTGCTTCAGGATGCGACGATCGCGGCGCGTGTGTGCGGGTGGCTGGCCGACAAACTCGGTGCCCACGCCGCCACCACCGTCATCTCGCCCGCAGTCGGTGGAATCATCGTGGGCCAGGAAGTCGCCCGCCACCTCGGCAAGCGGCACATCTTTGCGGAGAAGGACGGCAACGGCGGACTCGTCGTCCGCCGGGGGTTCACGATCAAGCCCGGCGAGAAATTTTTGGTGGCCGAGGATGTGGTGACCCGCGGGGGGCGGGTGCAGGAAACGATCCAGATCGTGCGGGATCACGGCGGGATTGTTTCCGCCGCCGGCGCCATCGTGGACCGCAGCGGCGGCAACCTTCCCGATTTCGGGTGCCCCTTTGTTTCTCTCGTGCAGATGGCCGTCGAGACCTTCCCCCCGGACAACCTTCCCCCAGACCTGGCAAACACCCCATCCGTGAAGCCGGGCAGCAAGTAACCACTCAAAAAAATCCTCCCGCCTTGCCGGGAACCATCGTGCGCCAATCCCCCAGGCGATGCATCACGGGATGCGCGTGCTGTTGAGCGGGTCCAGGAGGGCTTTCGGGCATTTTCCCGACATCACGGGTTGAAGTGCCGGGGAGTCCGCCGCATACTACCGGGCGTTTCATGGATCGTTTTCTCTTAACTGGCGCAACCTTTTGTCTGCTCCTGAGTTTTTGCCATACGCTGCTTGCGCTGGGAGCCGGACGGTATCGGCCCGGGGTGTTCAATCGGGTGGCACTTTTCGGGGGGTTTGTGTTACTCACGCTGGATCTCTGGCAACGCGGTCAGGCCCAGGGTTCCTGCCCGATCAACTCGCTGTTTGATGTCCTTGTCTTCATGAGCTGGTCCATCCTGCTGATCTACCTGTTGGTGGGGCCCGCTTATCATCTCTCCCTGCTCGGCGCGTTTACTTCGCCTCTGGTCTTTCTGGTTTTGCTGTTTGCGCAGCTGGGGCTGGCCGGTCCCCCCGCCCAGGGCCGGTTTGCGCGCGATCCCTGGGTGGAGGCGCATGCGGCTCTCAGCCTGATTGCCTACGGAGCCTTTGCCCTGGCTGCCGTGGCGGGGCTGATGTATCTGGTTCAGGATCGTCAGTTGAAAAAGCGGCAGGCGGGGACGCTCTTCTACAATCTGCCGCCGGTCACCGAGCTGGGTGTTGCCAACGCGCGGCTTCTCTGGCTCGGATTCGGAGTTCTGACAGTCGGGTTTGCGGCGGGTTTTATGAGCGACCTCCAGGTGAACAACTTGAAGTTCGCGACCTCAGTGCTGATCTGGATTGGTTACGGCCTCCTCCTGGCATTGCGCAAAACCCATCGGCTTCCCGCCCGGCGGACAGCGTATGCTTCGATGGTTATTTTTGGTCTGACCCTCCTCGCGCTGCCGACCATTCAATACCTTTCCACCGCCAAATGAACATCGTCTGTGCGGGGATCAACCATCGGAGTGCGACCGTGGACATCCGGGAAAAGTTTGCGGTGGGTCCCCAGGAACTCCAACGGGCGCTCTCGCGCATTCGCGACATTGATGGTCTTGCGGGTGCCGTGATTGTTTCGACCTGTAATCGGGTGGAATATTACACGGCCAGCGTGTGTCCGATCCGTGTGCTGGACGGCCTCCGGGGATACCTGAAGGAACGGAGCGGGGAAATGGATGCCCCGCTCTACACGCATGACTCGCCCTCGAGTGTCCGGCATTTGTTTCGTGTGGCGAGCGGACTGGATTCCATGGTGCTCGGAGAGACGGAAATCCTTGGGCAACTCAAGCAGGCGTATGCGTCCGCCACGGCGTGTGGCGCCACCACGCGCCACCTCAACAAGTTGTTCCAACACGCCTTTCGGGTGGCCAAGCACGTGAGGAGCGAGACCCAGATCACACGAGGCTCCACATCCGTCGGATCGGTGGCGGTGGATCTCGCGGGAAAAATCTTTGGCGACCTCGGCGGACGGACAATCCTGATCCTGGGAGCCGGGGAGATCAGCGAGAAGACCGCCCGCAGCTTTGTCTCCCGGGGCGCAAAAACCGTCATAGTCGCCAATCGCACCTTCGACCGTGCGGCGCGGCTCGCGGAGGAAATCGGGGGCATGGCCGTCCATTTCGAAAATTGGCCGAACATTTTTGAAAGCGTGGACATTTTGATCTGTTCGACCTCTGCCCCGCAGCCGATCATCACGCGGGAAATCCTCGGCCCCCTGCTCAAGAACCGTCCCGATCGTCCGCTCTTTGTCATTGATCTCGCCGTGCCCCGCGATGCGGAGGCCGCGATAAACGATCTGGAAAACGTGTATCTTTTCGACATCGACTCCCTCGAGAAAATTGTGGCGGAGTCCTTGGAAATCCGCCGGGCGGAAGTCCAGCGCTGTGAAAAAATGATTGATCAACATGTCAGCGAATTTGTGGGTTGGATGCGAAACCACATGGCCTTTCACGCATGAAAACATTGATTCTCGGCACACGGGGAAGCGATCTGGCACTTGTGCAGACGCGGGACGCAGCCTCCCGGATCGGGCGGGCATTTCCGGATCTGGTCCTGGAGGAGAAAATCATCCGGACCACGGGAGACAAGCGCCTGGACGTCCGCCTCTCCTCGCCGGGGTCGCTCGACAAGGGGCTTTTCACCAAGGAACTCGAGGAGGCCCTGCTCGACGGCTCGATCCATGCGGCAGTGCACAGCCTGAAGGATTTGCCCACCGGGCAGCCCCCCGGTTTGGTCGTCGCCGCCATCCTTGAAAGAGCCGACATGGCGGACGCCCTGGCTTCGAAGCATCCGGGCGGATGGCAGGGACTTCCCTCCGGCGCGACGGTCGCCACGTCGAGTCTTCGCCGCAAAAACCAAATGTTGCTCCTGCGCCCCGACCTGAACATCCGCGAGATCCGGGGAAACATTCCGACCCGCCTGCGCCGGATTCTGGAGAGTCCGGATTGGGATGCGCTGATTGTTGCAAAGGCGGCGCTGAACCGGCTTGGGATGGAGGTTGTTCCCGCCGGGCTGGAGGTGACGACCATTGAGGAAATGCTTCCCGCTCCCGGCCAGGGCGCAGTGGGTATCGAGTGCCGGGAATCGGACGGAGAGACCCGTTCGATCCTTTCAGCCATCCACCATGAGCCCACGGCCCGTTGCGTCACCGCCGAGCGGGAGTTGCTCAGTGGCCTCGGAGGGGGCTGCCACCTTCCGCTGGGCGCAAGAGCCACCCTCGACGAAGGCGGCAAACTTCACCTGCTGGCCGCCCTCTTCGAAAGCGACGGAATTCGCTGGCTTTCCCAAAAGACCTGAACCTCAGCGGCGGCGGCGGAAATTTTTCTGACGCCCGAAGCGGTTGCGTCCGTCCAGGCGCGGCTCCAGTTTTTTGGGCTGCGGACGCAGGGGAGCTTCGCCATTCGGCGGAACCTGAAATCCCTCGAGTTTGAGGCGGGCGATTTTTTGTCCGATGAAACGCTCGATGGCCGCAAGTTTTTTTCCTTCATCCGGGGTGATGAGGGTAAAGGCGTCCCCCGTCTGCAGGGCGCGTCCCGTCCGGCCGATCCGGTGGACATAGTCCTCCGGATGTTGGGGAATGTCGTAGTTGATGACGTGACTGACCCCGGCGACATCAATGCCGCGCGCCGCGATGTCCGTCGCCACCATCACCTCGTATTTTCCCGATTTGAACCCCTGGAGTGCCTCGATGCGCTGGTTCTGCGAGCGATTCGCGTGGAGAACGGCAACGGAGTGGTTGTTGGCCCGCAACTTCTTTGCGATCTTGTCGGCACCGTGCTTGGTGCGGGAGAAAATAATGACGCTTTGGTAGTCGGTCGCCGTGAGGAGGGCGAGCAACATGTCGAATTTTCTGGTGGGCTCCACGGTATAGATCCCGTGCTTCACGGTGGAGACGACCGAGGTGGAGGCTCCGATCTCGATGCGCACGGGCTCCCGTAGCGCAAAGGTGGCCAGTTCCGCGATCTCCGGCGGCAGGGTTGCGGAAAAGAACAACGTCTGCCGGTCCTTCGGGCACTTGGCAATGATCCGCCGCATGGGGGGGAGAAACCCGACGTCCAACATCCGATCCACCTCGTCCAGCACAAGAATTTCGATGTCCCTCAGCTGCAATGTCCCCTGCTGGAGGTGATCCTCCAACCGTCCCGGCGTGGCGACCACGATGTCCAGGCCTTCCCGGAGAGCGGTGCGCTGGGCACCATATCCCACTCCTCCGAAAATCGAGGCCACACGAATGTTGGTGAACCGCGCGAAATCCCGGATCGACGTCTCGACCTGCATGGCCAGCTCACGCGTGGGCTCGAGAATCAGGCACCGACACCGCCCGTGCGCTCCCAGCTTCTGGAGGGCGGGCAATCCGAACGCGGCCGTCTTTCCGGTGCCGGTTTGCGCGGAGGCGATGACATCCCGCCCCTCGAGGGCCGGCGGGATCGCCCGCAATTGGATGGGTGTCGGATCCTTGTAGCCCATGGCCTGGACGCCTTGCAGGATGGGCCTGGTCAGTCCAAGCTTGGAAAATGGCATAGGCGGTGACCTTGGGGCGGCCTGGAGGGATTGTCAATCCGTTGCCAGAGAATGCCCCGCGTCCCGCCTGATGGCCCTCTGGCCTAACCGGCGACTTCCTTGTCCCAATCCGCATCCACGGCGGTGTAGCTCAGACAACTGATTTCTTCGAGGGACGTGTTGCCGTTGAGCACTTGTTGAAGGCCTTCCTGGTAAAGCGTGCGCACGCCTTTTTTGAAGGCGAGCTTGCGCATCTCACTTTGCGGGGCATTCCGCGAAATCAGATCCGCGAGGGCGTTATCCGACGGACACATTTCCATGAGAGCCATGCGTCCGGTGTAGCCGGCTTCGTGGCACTCCGGGCACCCGTGCTTTTCATAAATGAACTGGGTTTCCGGCGGGATGGCCACTCGGTTGGTGTCAAAAATGGCGCGAATTTCCGCGGTGAGCGGCGCGGGATGCTTGCAATACGTGCAAAGCCGCCGGACCAGTCGCTGGGCCTGCGAGAGCGCAAGCGAGTCCGCCAGCAGATAGGGCGGAATACCCATGGAAATCAGACGGCTGACCGCGCGCAGCGAGTCGTTGGCATGCAGGGTGGTCAGCACGAGGTGTCCGGTCAACGCCGCATTCACCGCCGAGTTTGCCGTCTCCTGGTCGCGGCACTCGCCGATGAGGATCACATCCGGGTCCGCGCGCATGAGCCGCCGAAGGCCTTCGGCAAAATCAATCCCATTGATCGGATCGGTCTGGGTCTGGTTGAGTCCCTCGACCTCGTATTCGATCGGATCCTCGATGGTCTGGATGTTGATGTTGTCGGCATTTACGCTGTTGAGGAGCGCGTAGAGGGTGGAGGTTTTTCCGCTGCCCGTGGGACCAGTCACGAGGATGAGTCCCTGGTCCCGGCCCATCGCCTCTCCGAGCGTCGCGATTTGCCTCGGCGACAAGTTCAGTTCGCTGAGCTTTCGCACGCCGTCCTGGCGGTCCAAAAATCGGATCGTGATTTTCTGGAGATCCTTGCGGCAGGGGATGGCCGAGACCCGGCAGTCCACGCGCCGTTTTCCCAGGGTGAGCGAGAAGCGTCCGTCCTGCGCGTCCTGGCGTCGCTGCCCCATGTTCGAATAGTTTTTGATGAGGCTGACGAAGCGGGCGAGTTGCTCCTCCGGGCAGGAATGGATGACCTTCAACTCGCCATCAATCCGGGCCCGGAAGCGGGCGGTATTGAAGTATTTTTCGATGTGCAGGTCGCTTGCCCGCCCGGTGATGGCCCGATACAGCACCCAATGAACGACCTGCTCGGGAGTGGCATTGATGCTGGAGGGGTTGATGCGCTGAATTTCCTGAACATCGATGTCAACGATGTTTGCGACATCCGAGTAGGTAAGATCCTGGTCCTCGGCAGCCGCGCTCGTCGCCACCGAACGACTGCGGTCGCGGTTGATTGCCGCAATGATCGCCTCCTTTTCCCCAAGAACCGTCCGGAAGACCATCGGATCGTTGCCGCCGGAGAGCCACTCGTCCTCGAATCCAAAATTTTCCTTTTCCGCCGAGAGCAGGAAGACCGTCTTCACCCCGCAGTGCAGGGGATAAACCGCGTGCTTTTCCAGCAGAGCCTCCGGAAAGAGGTTTTGCGGCGTCGCATGCTCGGCATTGAAGCAGGCCTCCCCGGTCGAGAGGTAGCGCAACGCGAGACCGTATTGGCTGGGAAGCGTTTTGATTGATGCAAGCGCATCCACCGTGATGCCCGCGATCTCGCCCTTTGCCCGCTCCAATTTGGAGCGAATTTCATTCTCCAGCGGATATTCCTCCAGGAGCCATCCCAGCGCACTCTCCGGACGCCCGTCCTTCAGAAGGGGTTTGGAAAATTGCAATGGGGACTTGGCCTCGAGCGGTTGGATTTCCAGGCGCCCCAAAAAATCCCTCTGCAAAATGGCATACTTGGACTGGGGGATCAGGACCGGGATGATCAGCTCGACCGGAATATCCCAGAGTTGCGTGCAGGCCGGATTGTAATGCGCGCACAACATGAGGGGCCCCAGCGTCCCGAAGGGGATCCATTTTTCTGTTTCCGGGTCGCCGGCTTGCGGAGCAAGCCGGCGAAAAGCATCCTCCGCGCGCGTCGAGCACTTTGCGCGAACAGGGTCAAAAGGCAGAATCCCAAATTTTCTGGCGAGCCACTCGAGAGCCTCCTCCTGGTCAACGCCATTATTCTGGGCCAGATGATGATGCAGATCGACGACTTCTTCGGGCATCTGGCCGGTGTCAATGTTGCCCTCCTTGAGAACCGCGCAGAGTTCCGCCCAGTCTTTCGTCGTCATGGCTGGGGAGGGATTGGCGTGTTGGTCGGGCTGGCGGATACGGCACCCATCATTTTCATCAGATCCAATCCTGTGCCATTTGTGCCGGGCACAACAATCTCAAACATTCTCCCGTTCCAGCGGGCGCGGTAGGTGTTTGTGCCGCTGGTGGCCACGAACGCGGCGTTCTCGGGAAGATACGGGGAGCCGGGCGTGGGATTTGTGGCCGCCCGATACCGCAGCGAGTCAAAAATCTTTTGTTCGTCATCGCTTCCGGAAGCGGCGGCGAGCACAAGTTCCCAATTCGATTGGTTGAAGTTGAGCACGGCTCCGTTGAGGACGTTGAGGTTTCGTCGGGCCACTTCCTGGTTTGAAGACGAAAAAACACCGATGATCGCGGGAATCCCAATGCCGGCAATGATGGCGAGCACGGCAATGACCACCAGCAATTCTGTCAGAGAAAATCCTGCGACCGAGAACTGCCGACACCTCCCGAATCCCGGATCCCGCATGACAGGGGAGTCCGCCATCAGTAGGGAATATTGGTGCTGCCCGGACCGCTGAGCCGCACCTTTGTTGTGAGCGGACTGATTGCTGTGGGAAGTGTGTTGGTGTAGCCTGCGGGGGTAAACGCCGTGAGGTTCGTTTCCGCAAAAGCGATATAGGGCGCGATGAGCAGGTAGCGCGCACTGTCATTCCCGGCACCAGACCAGTTGCTCTGGGCGGTGTTTGTTCCGAGGGCCTGGACATAGGCGGCGATCGCCATGTTGAGAGCCTCCGCACGGGCCCGGGCCAGATTTTCCTCCGCATCCTGCTTGACCCGCACGATGTTGGGAACGGCAAGAAACGTGATGATTCCGATGATTGTGATGGCTGCCAGAACCTCCACGAGGGAAAACGCCGGGTGGGGTTTGGGGATCGGATGGATTTTGAGTGCTTCCGGATTCATGGGGATGGGAGTGCGGGTGTCGCCGACGATCAGTTCGTATGCCAGCCGACGACGGGATAGTTGGTTGTGTTCCAGGAGGAAAATTCCAAGTGGACGCCAATCCTTGACATCGCGTCGCTTTTGATCTGTGAGGACGACGAAAAATTCGTCAGGTGGCTGTAGGTTTCCGAGTGCAGATAGTTGGTGAGCAGGCCCAGTTTCGCAAGCGATGTGCTGGCCGCGTTGTAGGTCGTCCGCGCACTCAGCAGGGTGTTTGTGCCGCTGGAGTTTGCGGAGACCCAGGAGTTCAGGGCATCCTGCACGGTGATCTGCTGTTGCCGTGCCACCACCCGCCAGGCATCCCGTGAGGCATTTACCACGGAGGTGATGATGAGGGTGCTCAGAATTCCAATGATCGCGATGACGAGCAGCAACTCGATCAGCGAAAACCCCTGCCTCCTCTGGAATCGCAAAGGCAGGGGGACGGAACCGCGCAACAAATCACAGGGCCACATGGCAGAAAGCTAACACGCGTTTCCAAAAAATCCCAACCGAAATCTCAGCTCCTCGTAATCTGTAACCCCGTCTGCGACACGGAGAAATCCACAAACCGGGCGCGGGGATTTGGCGGATACAACGTCAGTTGCTGACGCACCCGGTTGCCGGATTCCTCGTCTTTGGAGAGGATCAACATATACCCCCCGCCTCCCGCGCCAAGCAACTTGACCCCGTCGGTCCAATCGCTGATCGAGCGGATGATCGCTGCGATTTCCGGCGGGCTGGTTCCCTTGTCAAGCGACTCGTTCAGCAGACGGCTCTCATTCACAACGCGGCAGAGCGACGACCACGACTCACGCTGGATTGCCTGATAAGCCGCCAGCGCGTGATCGCGGATGGCAAACAGTTTCTCCATGTGGGAAGAGTTGTTGAGCAACATTCCCCGGACGATCTCCTGGAGAATGGTCCGCGCGACGCGGGTGATTCCCGTGTAGTAGAGCAAAGCCATGCGGTTGGCCGTTTGGGAGGCGAAGAGGTGTTCGGGGAGCCAGCGCACGAGCGGTTTTTGATCGAGGCCGGGAGCGGTTTCGACGAGTTTGATGCCATGGTAGATGCCGCCCGCCTGATCCTGCCAGCCGCCCCCCGAGGTCAGCATTTGTTCGACAGCCAGGGTTTTCCGGAAGAGATCCTCCTGGTCCCAGGCGAGGCCACCGGTTGCACCCAGTGCGGCAAGAAGGGTGGCCGCGAGCACGCTGCTGGTGCCGAGTCCGGAGCCTTTGGGCGTCGCGGCGAGAAGGGTGACTTCGATGCCCCCGCCAAAATTTTTTAGGAGATTGGCGAGCGAGGAGGGGGGATTTTTGTGAAAACGCGGGTGAAATCCCGCGATGCAAAAGGCGGCCTTGGCCAGGGAAAATTCCCCGCTGAGGTTCGCGTGGGCTTCGAGTTCCTCGAAGGAACGGATCACCTGCTGGGCGCCGAGATCAATCGAACGGATGACAAGGTGGGGTTCCTGGCAGATGCGCACAAAAACCTGCACGGGCGCCTGGCCGTTGAGATTTGCGCCAAGGTTAACAACCGCTCCGCCATGTTTGAGACAAAAAGGCGGCGTATCACTCCAGCCGCCGGCGAGATCCAGCCGGATCGGTGCCCGGGCCCAAAGGATTTGATCCTCGATCAGAGAGTTGTGGGGCTCGACCTTTCCGCACGATGTGACAATACGGTCTGCAAGGATTGCGAACGCCTTTTTTTCGGAGTCCGCACCATCCTCCCCGCGCGCGCGAAGCACGGCGGATGTGAAGGCGTGATCGTGCATGGACTCGATGGCATTCTCCCTTGAGGGATCCGGTTCCGGGACCGGATGGGAGGCCTGCGCGTAAAGCTGGGCCGCATTTTCGAGATCAATCCGGTAAAAGGGGTTCTCCGATCGGTGCTCCCAGAATTGCCACACGGCTTTTGCGGAAAATTCCTTTCTCTGCCGGAAAAGCCGCCCCAGGTGGACTTCTTCACCAAGTTCCTTTGCGCTGAAGCGTGGTGCCGCGAGCCATTTTTCCCGGGCGTCTTCTTCGTCCGAACCGTGGAGAAGCCATGTGATCCAATCGGAATCCGGCGCGCTTACCGCCGCGAACAACCTGGCCTCCTGGATGTCGGTCTCGGAATCCAGTCCGGCTTGCGCCAGGGAAATCCCCCGTTTTTCAAACCAGTCCATCGCCGGTTCGCCCATCCAGAGCGCCTCGCGAAGCGACCCGGAAAAGACATCGTCAAACCCATACGCACGGACGACATAATTTTCCTCACCGACGGGGACACAGTCCAGGCACTGCCCCGGGCGCAGCACAAACGTCCAGTTGCCCGCCGGGAGGCCCGTGAGGGCGTTCTCGTGCGCAGGTAAAAAATCCGCGGGAAGCGAGCAATTCTCGATCCAAAGCATTTTGTTTTCCGGAGAGCGGCGGGAGAATGCGAAATCCGAGTTCAGGACATACATGTCCGGATGCGGTTTTCTCCAGAGGGTGCTTTGGCCGCTTCGGCCCGACCCGCAGTTTTGGAGGGCGGAAAGCGACTCAATGATCTGGCGGGTTGTGCCAAAATGGAAAAATCCGGCATTCTCGAGGACGATGACCCTTGCTCCCAGGCCGCTGATCATCGGGTCGGGCAGAAAGGGTGTCGCCCCAATGGCCGGCCCGAACTCCGAATACAACTCGTAGGGTGAAACCTGACCGTTCGGGGACGCATCTCCCGTCCACCCACACCGACCCATCAATGCCTCGGTGGCCCGTTGGCTCAGGAGCCAGAGGCCGGTGTCCACGAAGAAGGCATGCGTCGGAGCCAACTCGCGGACTTTGTCCGCCGTCGGCTTCTGGATAAAAAAGGAAATCTCGCCGGACGAATCCCTGGGGGAGAAAAAGACCCCGAAGTCCGCCGCGATTTCCGGGCTCACCGCCATTCCAAACCCCACGACATCGGCGGAAGGGATTGCCGGGAGGGTGTCCGGAATTTTGAGAAACACATCCCCGCTGGCGATGAGAACCCGCGCCGTCTCGGGAGAGTGATCCAGGATGCGCGTGTAGTCATCCGACTGCATATCCAGAAGCGTCTGATCCAGTCGCTGTCCGTGCGCCCAGCGCATCACGGGAACAGGCATCAGGACTTTGCCGGTTGCGCCATAGGCGGGAAGCCGCCGACTCTGACCACCGGCCAGTATGGCCAGCTTTTTTGATTTTCCGAGCCAGGAGTGAAATCCCATGCCGTCGTGCGCGGCGGCCTCGGCGAGCAGGTGAGCCGCCCCGCCACCGGAACCCAGTTTTTGTCCGGCAGGATCACTGGAAACAAACCACCGATACGAGGACTCCGGGAAAAGCCGGTGAAAGTTCGAAGCCATTGCCGGAGGCAACGAGAGGAGGTGTTGGACAGCGGGAGGCATCGCCGGAGACTGGGCATTTTCTCCGCAAAAGTCAGTTTCATTATTTTTAATGGATCGCGGAGATTTTCCTGCCAACACTTCCGGATGTCCGAACATGCGCGAAGCATCCTGATCATCCGGGGAGGGGCGATCGGGGATTTTTTGCTGACTCTGCCGGCCCTGCGGCTGCTTCGGGAGGGCTTTCCGGACTGCCGGATGGAAATCGTGGGATACCGGCATATTTGCGCGATTGCGGAGGGGAGGTATTATGCGGATGCGGTGCGCTCGATGGAATACGCCCCCCTGGCGGGATTTTTCAACCCCCGTTCGGAACTGGATCCGGAACTCTCCGCCTACTTTGCAAGTTTTGGGCAGGTCATTTCCTACCTCTTTGATCCGGACGGATATTTTGCGGGCAATCTCCGGCGTTGCGGCGTGAAGAATTTGATCTGCGGGGATCCAAGGATCACCGGTGCGCGACCCGCTGTCCACCAACTCGCCGATCCGTTGGAGTCGCTTGCACTCTTCCTGGAGGATTCCTCTGCGGAGATTTTCCCCAATGCGAAAGATGTTGCCGAAGCGGACTGTCTGCTGGCCGGATTTCGGAAGCCGCTTGTGGCCGTCCACCCGGGCAGCGGATCATCAAAAAAAAATTGGCCTCTTCCGGCGTGGAGGGAACTTTTGTCGCACCTCTGCGAAGCTGGTGTTTCGGTGCTCGTGGTCTCGGGGGAAAGCGATGTCGAGCGTGTGGCGGAGTTGCGCCGTGCCTTCGGCGCGCGGCTCCACTGGCTCGAACATCTTTCCCTGCCGGTCCTTGGCGCCGTCCTCCAGCGGTGCGCGTATTTCATCGGACACGACAGCGGGATTTCGCACCTCGCCGCCGCAGCCGGGACGCCGGGCCTGCTCCTCTTTGGGCCGACGGACCCGGGAGTCTGGGCGCCGACAAATCCCGACGTGAATGTCTTGTGTGCTCCCGGGGGGATGTTGCAAAACCTTTCCGTGAGTGCCGTCCGTTCCCGTTTGCCTGATTTCCTGACACATCCATGAAAGAAACCATCCTGGCCGTGGATCCCTCGCTCCGAGGCACGGGGTTTGCCATCCTTGTGCGAGAGGGCGGAAAGGTGCGCTGCCAGCATTTTGCCGTCATCAAAAATCCTCCCCGGCTCCTGCAATCGGGATGCCTCGTGGCCATCTACGAACAGCTCAGCGACGCGATCACGCAATTTTCCCCGGAGGTTCTGGCGATCGAGAGCGTGATTTATATCCAGAGCTACCCGACTGCGATCACGCTGGGATCCGCCCGGGGAGCCGCCCTGCTCGCCGCCGCCCAGCGCGGGATTCCCATCCACGAATACGCGCCCCGGCGGGTCAAACAGGCGGTGGTTGGGCGCGGAGGCGCACAAAAAAACCAGGTGGCTTTCATGGTGCGCGCCCTTCTCGGCATGACGGTCACCCCTCCGCCGGATGCCGCGGATGCCATTGCGGTTGGCCTCACCCATTTCCAATCGGCCGACGCGGCGGCCCGGCGAAAAGTTCCGCTCGATCCCGTATGAAGGTCCTTCCGCTCGGACGCCTCGACTACCAGTCCGCACTGGACATCCAGAACCGGTATGTGGACGGGCTGATCGCCGGGACCGGCGGGGAGGTGCTCCTGTTGCTCGAACACGAACCGGTCTATACCATCGGACGCACCCGCGATCACTCCAGCCTCCGGGACAGCCTTCCGCACCCCGTCGTGGAAACCAACCGCGGTGGTCAGGCGACGTTTCATGGTCCCGGTCAGTTGGTCGGATACCCACTCCTCGACTTGAACCGCCGCGGACGCGACCTTCACAACTACCTCCGCTTTCTCGAGGAATTTTTGATCCGCCTCTGCGCGGAATACGGCGCCGAAGCGGAGCGCCGCGAGGGACTCACCGGCGTCTGGATGGGACGAAAAAAAATCGCATCCCTGGGGGTCGGCGTGCGGAAGTGGGTGACCATGCACGGATTCGCCCTGAATGTGCAGGCGGTGAGCCTCCCGGCCTTTCTTCACATCACCCCCTGCGGAATCGCAGGCGTCGAGATGACCTGCCTCGAGGACGCATCCGGCCGTCGCATTTCCTTGGAGGATATCACCGCACGGGCCACGGAAATGTTCCCGGCACTCGCGGAGGAAATCCTTCAGTCGGACGCCTGACTCCGGTTTCGAAGCATCACGGCCGCAAGCCGAATCGCCGCCAGCATGCTGTCTGCCCGCGCAATTCCCTGGCCGGCGATTCCGAAGGCGGTGCCATGATCCGGGCTGGTGCGGACAAACGGCAGACCCAGCGTCACATTCACGCCCTGATCAAAGGCATGGAGCTTCAACGGAATCAACCCCTGGTCGTGATACATGCAAAGCACGCCATCGAACTCCCCCTCCACGGCCTGCCGAAAAATCGCGTCCGGCGCAAGCGGACCCGTGAAGATTGCGCCTCCCTGGCTTTCCAATTCCCCGATGGCGGGGGCAATGATCTGGATTTCCTCCCCGCCCAGATCGCCGCCTTCGCCGGCATGCGGATTGAGTCCCGCCACGGCGATTCTCGGTTTCTTGCAGCCGAGTTGACGGAGGAAGCCCGCGAGCAGCGTTCCGATGCGGATGATCTCGGATGTTTTCAGAAGGCCCGGCACTTCCACGAGGGGCACATGCGCGGTCACCAGGGCGACCGTCAGCCCCCCGCCGGTCAGGCACATGGCGAAGTTCCCCACCCCCGCCCGCGTCGCAAAAAATTCCGTCTGCCCCGGGAAGGCATATCCGACATCATGCAGGCTCTTCTTCGAGACCGGTCCCGTAACGACCGCATCCCATTTTCCGGCAAGCAGGTTTTTCGCCGCGCCCTCCAGGGCATCCACCGCCGCGCGGGCGGATTCCCGGGTGGGGATTCCGGGTTTGTGGCCGGACATTTCCCCGATGACTTCATACACGAAATCCTCCGGAAGATCGCGGCTGGCCATGGCGGCGCGGAGGATCTCCGGACCGATGCCGGCGGGATCTCCGGCGGTGATGCCGATGGTGGGTTTCACCGGACGGGGGAGGGAAGGAATTTCTGGGCGAGGGGCATCCGGCGGCCGATCCCGAAGGCCCGCCCGGTGACCTTGAGCCCGGGAGCCGCCTGCCCGCGTTTGTATTCGTTCCGGTCAACCTGCCGGATCACCCAGCCGACGGTTTCCGCATCAAACCCGTTTTGAACAATCCCTGCGAGGCCCAGATTTTCCTCCACATGGAGCCTGAGGATCTCGTCCAGGATCTCATACGGCGGGAGGGTGTCCTGATCGGTTTGATCGGGGCGGAGTTCGGCGCTTGGCGGCTTGGTGATGGTCCGCTCGGGGATGAGCGGGTGCCGGGCGTCCTGGTTCAGGAAGTCCGCCAGCTTATACACCATGGTCTTCGGAAGATCGGAGAGCACGGCGAGACCGCCGCACATGTCACCATACAACGTGCAGTAGCCCACGGCGAGCTCGCTCTTGTTGCCCGTCGTGAGGAGGAGGTGCCCGAATTTGTTCGACAACGCCATGAGCGTGAGGCCGCGAAGCCGGGCCTGCATGTTCTCTTCGGTGAGATCCGCGACCCGACCGGAAAATGCGGGTGCCATCTGGTCCTTGAAGGCCTCAAAACTTTTTTTGATCGGAATCTGCAGGCATTCCATTCCCAGATTTTTTGCGAGTTCGATGGCGTCCTCGATGCTGTGGGCGGAGGAAAACTCGGACGGCATCGCGACACCCAGGACATTGTCGGCTCCCAGAGCCTGCACCGCGATGCACGCGGTGACCGCACTGTCAATGCCTCCGCTGAGACCGAGCACCGCCGTGCGAAATCCGCATTTCCCCATGTAGTCCTTCAACCCGAGAACCAGCGCGTCCCGCAAATCGGCCAGGTCGTCGCGAGGGGAGGTTTCGGTGGGCCAGGGATTCAGGATCGAAACCCTGCGCTGGGAGACTCCGGGCGCATCCCGCAGCGGCGTGAACTCCACCGCATGATTCATGTCGCCAATATCCAGCAGAAAGACCCCTTCCGAAAATCCGGGAGCCTGCACCCAGACGACTCCGTCCGCAGTGACGGCAAGGGACGAACCGTCGAAGACGAGTTGGTCATTGCCTCCGACGGCATTGCAGTAAAAGAACGGCACGCGATGGCGTCCGGCCTGCCGCCGGATCATCTCCCGCCGCAGGGCCGGTTTTCCCATTTGAAAGGGAGAAGCGCTCAGTGTCAGGATCGCCCCCGCCCCGGCCGCCACGAGATCATGCACAGGATCGCGAGGATACCGCCCTGCCGGAAGAAATTCGGGCGTCCAGATGTCCTCGCAGATTGCCACCCCGAGCCGGTGGCCCGCGATCTCAAGCGGCATCGGCTTGGGCCCCGGCTCAAAGTAGCGGGCTTCATCGAAAACGTCGTAGGTCGGCAGCAGGGATTTGCAGACTTTGCGCAGGGGCTTGTCCTTCTCGAGCACTGCGGCCGCGTTAAAAAATGGCCGCCCCTTTCCGGTGGCATTTCTTTCGACGCAGCCGACAAGCAGCGCCGCCTTCCCCACTTCCTTGTGCAAAACCTCGAGCATGTCGAGATTTCCCGGAACGAAGTCCGACTTGAAGAGCAAATCCTGGGGAGGATAGCCCGTGAGCGAAAGCTCCGGCGTAAGGACGACCTCCGCTCCCCGGCTTTCAAGATCCCGTGTGGCTTGCAGGATTTTTTCCGCGTTCCCCGCGAAGTCACCCACCGTCGTGTTGATTTGTGCGATGCCGATTTTCACCAGAACCCCCATTGCCGCGTGAGCATGATGTAGATCCCCAGACCAAGATTTGTGACAGCATGGGCCACCACGCAGGCTCCCAGACTCTTCGTGCGGACCATCAACCCGTTGTAGAGGATTCCGGTCAGAAAGGCGGCCGGCCAGTCAGGCAGGGAATGCACGAGCATGAACAGCCCGGCCACCCCGAAAAAGGAAACCCGGCTGAAGGCACCCAGCGGAATCGCCAAAAAATCCTCGCGAATCAGATAACGCATCAAAAACCCGCGCCAGAAAATTTCCTCGATCAGCGGAACAATGATCACCAGCCTCGCAAACCGCGCTGTGACCGTGAGCCAGTAGAGCATCGGACTTTCAGAAAAATGCGTGGGATCAAAGCCCTCCGTGCGCGCGGGCACCCCGGGCAACAAGGTGGGCAGGAGCCACAATCCGAGAGCCAGCAGCCCCACCCCCCACGCCGTCAGCCAGGCGACCCTCCTTCCGAAATCATAGTGCTTCCAGTAAAAGACAAGTGCGGCACCGCACGCGAGCGTCTGCAGCGGATACACCCAGAACTCCGGCTTCGAGAACAGGAGGGACTTCCCGCCGCCGAATTGCCGCACCGCCTCGGTGAGGGCCAAGCCCGCCAGGAACAGCGCAAACGGCACGACATAGGGCGCCATCGGGGATTTTCTGGATTCACTCATACCCGCTTCCTCATAGCCCAATTTCCTGGTCGGGGGAACACTTTTGCTTTCCGTGATCTTTTGTCTCTGCTACCTTGCCGCGCCGTGACGAACAACCCCGTCTATCACTTCTTCCATACCCCCGGGAACGTGGGGCCGCTCATCCTGCGAATGATGACTGCCGGGATTTTCTTCTTTCACGGAACCCAGAAGGCCTTCGGTTGGTTTGGGGGTGTGGGGTGGTACGAAACGATCACCGCTTGGTCGTCCGGTGCCGGACTCGGGATCCCCACCCTGGTTGTCTCCCTCATCATTATTTGCGAGCTTTTGATTTGTGTGGGGCTGTTTCTCGGATTCTTTACCCGACTTGCAGGGTTTGGCGTGGTTGTCATCATGTCTGGTGCCCTCTTCGCCGTCAGCAAAACCTCGCCGGCTTTCCCCGAACTGGAATTTCCCCTGATGGTCTGGTCCGCCGGCCTGGCTCTCTTCTGCCTCGGTGGCGGCACCTTTTCCATAGACCGCGCAATCAGCAAAAATCTCCTCCCGGCTGTCGGCTGAGACGGACGTGAAAAAACCGGATGGCTCGCGCTGGCCGGGATCGGTCTTTTTAATGCCGCATTCTCTCTCGTCACCGGCTCGGTCGCTTCCCCTCGGACCTGTCACATTGTTTCGCCCGCTGAAATCCGGCGAAGCGCGCCTCGGAGATCACCTCGCCTGGTTTCTTGCCTCTCTCGAAGCCGATGATCAGGTGATCTTTTGTTCTTCGTCCAAGGAAGATCTCCCACTCTGTCGAAGACTCTCCGCCACGCATCCGGAGTTGGCAATTTTGTGCGTGGCACCCCGGGCCGGCCTCCGCCGAAATCCAAAAATCAACATTCGGGATTGACGCCCCGAAACCGCCGGCGTTAAATCTGGCTCCCATTCGCGGGTATAGCTTAATGGTAAAGTTCCTGCCTTCCAAGCAGGCCATGAGGGTTCGATTCCCTCTACCCGCTCCCCCTTTTTCGCGTCCTGGAGGGGATTTATTTACAGGGCTTTTCGCCTGCGCGTGACAAGCGCGTGGGAGGCCATGTAGGTGACCACGCAAAATCCCAGCGTGACGAGCAACGAATACCCGAGGGAGGGAACGCCCGGGAGGGATGGGCTGCCAAGGGATTGGCGGATGGCAGCCACTCCGTAGGTCACCGGATTCATCCATCCGAGCCAGGCGATGAGGGAGCCGCCGGATGGCAACGGGAAGAGCGCGCCGGAGATCATCCATAGGGGCATCAGGACCACGTTCATTATCGCATGAAATCCCTGGGTCGAGTCCATCGGCCATGCCACCAAAAATCCCAGACCTGTCATGCTGAAGCCAACCAGCAGAAACGAAGCGAACAGCGGGGGCAGGAGCGGGAGCGGGAAGGAAATGCCCGCCAGGGGGGCCAGGACGCAGAAAAGAACCGCCTGGCCAATCGCGAGTGTCGTGCCCCCAAGAAATTTGCCCAACACAATCGCCCCCGGAGAAACCGGCGCCACCAACACGCCCTGCAGGAAGCCCTCCCGACGATCTTCAATGACCGATATGGTCGAAAAAATCGCCGTGAAAAGCATGATGAGAACAAGCGTCCCTGGGAAAAAATAGGCGAGATACGAAAGTTCCTGGCTCCCCGACGGACGGAAAGACGGACTGAATCCGGTGCCGAGCAGGATCCAGAAGACGAGTGGGGTCACCAGGGCGCCGACGATTCGATTGCGTTGACGGAGGAAACGCACGACATCCCGGTGCCAAAGGGCTGCGGTTGGTCTCCAAAAGTATGTTCTATTCATTGAGCTTCTTTCCTGTCTTGAAGAGAAAGACATCCTCCAGCGTGGGTTTGCCGACGGTGATCGAGGAGATCGAGGAGCCCAAATCTGCCGCGAGTCGGGCGGCAATGTCCTGTGCGCCATGCGCGGAGGCCCGCACCTCCCCTTCAAGAGCCTGCGGGGCGAGTCCGCATTTTGAATGCAGATATTTTATCACACCAACGACATCGCCGGTGGCCACGCGCAAAACCTCCGGGCCGGCTGCCGCCAGCAGATTTTCCGGAGCATCCACGCCCGCCAGCTCTCCTCCGCTCAGGATGCCCACGCGGTCGGCCTGCGCGGACTCCTCCATGAGATGGCTCGTGAAGACAACCGTCATTCCCTGTGAGGAACGGAGGTGGCCAATGAGCGTCCAAAGATCCATCCGGGCAGCGGGATCAAGTCCGGTGGAGGGCTCGTCCAAAAGCAGAATTTCCGGACGGGCCAGGAGGCACTTGGCAATTTCGACGCGTCGTTGCTGCCCGCCGGACAGCGTCTCGACGAGTGCGTCGAGCTTTTCCTCCAGCCGGAGTCCGGCGGCAACCTCCGCAATGCGCTGATTGAGCGGCTTCCCATGCAATCCGTAGAGAGCCCCCCCATAGCGGAGGTTCTCGCGGGCGGTTAATTTTTTGTCGAGACTGGGAGATTGGAAAACCACCCCGATCCTGGCCCGGACCAGGGCCGCCTCCCGCACCACGTCGTGCCCGCCAATACACGCCACCCCGCCATCCGGTGGCACCAACGTGGTCAGAATTCGAAAGAGCGTCGTCTTGCCACTCCCGTTCGGTCCCAACAGGGCAAAAAGTTCCCCCGTGCGAATCTCCAGATCCAAACCCGGAAGAACCGTCTGGTCACCGAATTTTTTGATCAGCCCCCTTATGGTAACAGCCATCATTTTAGTATCCGCGAACCCTTGCAAATCTCCCCCTCGGACGCGAATGAAAAATTGGGCGGCCATTCCAGAGGTGGGAATTTGTTTGTTCCCGTGTTGCCGAACAAAAAAATACGCTTGACCTCTTCTGCCGATGAGTAATTTTCGCCACCCGCACACGACGAACGAAAAATACTTGTTGCCAAAGTGCGGGCCGCTCAATACTGCATCACTCAACCAACCAATCCAGCCATGTCCGAAAAAACCATTGAAGAAAAAGTCAAAGATATCATCGTCGATCAACTCGGCGTCAACCCGGAGCAGGTCACGCCCACAGCCTCGTTCATCGAAGATCTCGGAGCCGACTCGCTCGACACCGTCGAACTCGTCATGGCATTCGAAGAAGAGTTCGGCGTGGAAGTCCCGGATGAGGACGCGGAAAAGCTCCAAAGCGTCGGCGACGTCATCAAATACATCGAGGAAAAGTCCGCAAAGTAGGGCGTCCGTCCGTTTTTCCATCTTGCGAACACCCCGCCTTTGTGCGGGGTGTTTTCGTTCCCGCACGTCGGCACTCCGGCCTGCCAGCGGGGCGCGAAAGTTCCTCAGCAAGCCCGATTCGGCCCGGCCTGTTTCTTAGGAAAAGAAAATCAAATCGGCAATGGACGCGTGAATTTGTCGCCTGCTAGGTAATTGAGGCGTGAGCCCGCCGCTTCTTTCCTCTCCACTCCCGGGCTTTTTCGTGCGGGGAAATGTCGGGAGCATCCGGAAAATTTGTTTACCATGAATCCAGACATTGAAGTCCGCACCTATTTTGCCCGTCATCGCAATGCGCTTGTGGCGCGCGGGGATTTTTCCGAGTTGTTCGCCGCCTGGTATCTGCACCGCATGGACAGCGGGACATCCTTGCCGCCGGAGTGCGATCCCTTCGGGCGGGACGCCCTTGCGGCACTGACTCTGCATTGCGCGGGACGGCCCAGGAAGGAGACCTGCGCATGGACGGTGTGCCTGCAGGAGCCCCGCATGAACATCTTCGCCGCGTGCGACAATACAAGCGGCACGGTGGTGGCCAATGTCTTCACGGAAAACGTCCGGGAAATCTCCAAGGGAGCCTTTTATTCGGATGTCATTGATTCCGGGAAGCCACCCCGGAGGAGCGTGATTGATTTCGAGGGCAACGATTTCTTCAAGGCGGTCGAACAATTTTACTCGAAGAGCGAGCAACGTTCCGCCCGATTTTTTTGGCATGGGGAGGAGGATCTGGTCATGGTTGCCGCCCAGCCGGATTGCGATTTGGAATGGCTTGAGTCCCTGGATGCCGCCGCCATCGCCACGTTGGATGCCGATGTGGAACTCGCGCTGCTCGAAAAGCGATTTTACCGTTTCGAATGTGGTTGCAACCAGGAACGCATGCTGGATTTTCTGAGGCCGATTTTCCGGAGGGAGGGCGAGGAGCTCTTTGCAGGCGAAGAAACGCTCCGAGTCCAGTGCCCGCGATGCGGCGCCCGCCATTTGATCACCCGGGAGTCCCTCGAAGCCCACGAAACGTCCAGCCGGCCTCCCTCCGCCTCCCCGTAGATCGGAACTACAGCGAAAAGTCGCCCATATAGAGCGGGAGACGGAGGCGGGCAAAAGCGCGTCCCGCCGAGAGAATCTCTTCGCCCAGCAATTGGTAGCGTTCGGCGAAGCCGGTAAACCTCGCAAGACCCAGCGGATGGAAGGAGCTTTCCAGCAACACAAGGCGCGCTTGTTGTGTCCATGTCCGCCAGGAGGCGAGCGCATCCTGGATTTCCTTGTCGTCGAAGGTCACGGGGGATTCCAATTGAAAGCCCCTTTCGATGGCTTCCAAGCGCGCCTCGAAAAATCTGTCCAGGGCCTTGGTTTTTTCCTGTCCGGACTGTCGGATGTCGGAAGGAAGGTCGGAGGGCAATCGGTCGAGTGTGATGACGAATCCCGCGCCCAGCCCGGCAATGGAAAGCGCGAGCGCTTTGAGTCGGCCGGGTTCTTCCGGAGGGCAAATCGGCGGTTCGAGGTGTTTCAATCGCACCTGCACCTCGTCGGGAATGAGTGCCAGGCGGGTTTCCTCCCAAAGCGGACGGGTCTCGCGGCGCAGGATTTTTCGGCAGAGCCGCAGTGCTTCCACGAATCTGTCCCGGATTTCCCGCTGGGGAAGCGACGGCCAGATCAAGCGCTGGACCAGGGCCGCGAGCAGGAGGGCAAGAACCAGTCCGAAAAAGAACTCCACGACCGCCTGGAAGCCGACGGGGTGCTGTGCGTTCAGTCCCAGAATCCCCACCAGCATAAGCATGCCAAGTTGCATCGGGATTGTCATGCCCCGGGTCGTAAATGACAGGAAGCCCCAGACAAACAACCAGACAAAGAGCAGCGTGTTCATGACCGCGTAACTCGAAAGCATCGGAGCCGCCGCCAGGAGCAAAAGACTGACTGCCCCAACGACGCTCACGCACAAAGGAACCAGGTGGAATGCCCGCCGATCCCCCTGCCCCCCGGGACTCGCGGCATTCATGGCGGTGAAAACCCAGGCTCCCAAGATAAACATCGTCCCACCGGGCGGGTGGAGCCAGTTGTCGATAAGGAAAGCCAGGATCACAACCACCCCGGATTTGATCCCGGTCCGAATCCAAAAAAGCGGGGGCCGCGGAGAGAGCATCGGAGCGGGATGGAACTCGCGTTGGAGCGGGTTTTTCGGCAGGGAGTCCATGAGTTCCTGCGTCTTCACGATCTGGGCCCGGATGTCGTCAAAGGCGGCGACATGAAGCCCCACGACAAGAGCCTGATCGGGGGGAAGAAGCCGGGTCACCTGTTTGTCCCGCATCTCGAGAAACCTCGCATCCAGCACCTCAAAGGCGGCGGCAACCTTCGTCCGGTGGAATGCCCGGGATGCGCCTGTTGACGAGCGGCCGGAGAGATCGCCGAGCGCGGACTCCAACGCGCGACGGAGATCCCCGAAAGCCTCCCCCGCATGGACGAGAAGCGGAGACTCCGGAGGGATCCCCTTGCGCAAGGTTCCGATGGCGCAGGCCATTTTTCCCAGGCAAACCGTCAGTTCAAAATACGTCCCCAGTCTTTGTCGGAAAAAAAAGCTCTCCCGTGCGCCAAACGTGAGCAACGTTCGCAGGCCGGTAATCCGCGCGGCAAATTCCTGTGCCCGGGAGGCGCCTCTCTGTGTTTCCCCCGGAGCGCAGATGGGGGAGGTATCCGCGAAGCAGCTTCTCAAATCGCCGAAACAAGCCCGCAGGTGTTCGTGGAATTCCAAGCGGGCATAGCGCGGCCAGAGGACGCCTTGGACAACCATCGTGACGAGGATTCCCACGCCAATTTCCTCGATTCTCGTCAACAGGAACGTCCACGAGTTTTCCGGGTGCCTCATCCCATTGCTGGCGACCACAAGGGCGGTCATTCCGCACAACAAAAATGCGTAGGGATAACGGCTCTGGCCAAAGAGGGCCGTGCAGGTGCCGATCACCAGACCAAGCAACACAAGGAAAACCACCGGATTCTGTTCGAGGGCGCCGGTGATCAAATACCCGATCAGCCCGCCCGCAACCGTCCCGATGAGGCGAAAGACGGATTTTTCCGCAACCGCTCCCACATACTGCGCCGTCATCAGCACAAAAACCGTGAAGAGCGCCCAGCCGGGCATTTCCAACCGGGCCCACAAGGAAATGAAAACCACCGCTGTTCCCGCCAACCCAAACTTCAACCCGTAGCGGATTGCGGGGCTGTTTCCCATGATCGAAATCTCCCCCCGGGCTATTTCACCGCCGCCCAGGAGTCCTCGATGGTGCGGAGACGGGATTGTTTGCGGCCCAATTGTGGAACGCAGGCGATGAGCGCCTTGGTGTAGGGGTGCTGTGGGTTTTTGAGCAGGCTTTCGGTGTCGCCATATTCGACGATCTCGCCGCGGAACATGACGGCAACGCGCTCGCAGAGGCCGCGAATGATTGCGAAGTTGTGGGTGATCAGAATGAGGGACATCCCAAATTCGCCGCGCAGCCTGCGAAGTTCGGAGAGAATCTGCGCCTGGATCGTGACGTCCAACGCGGTGGTCGGTTCGTCAGCGACAAGCAACCGGGGACGGCAGCTGAGAGCCATGGCGATCATGGCGCGTTGCTGCATGCCGCCGCTGAGTTGGTGCGGATAGTCGTGCATGCGCTTTTCCGGATCAACGATGCCGACGGCACCCAGCCACTTGATGATTTCGGCATCCACATCCGAAATATCCGGACGGTGCAGGTGGATTCCCTCGGCAATCTGGCTGCGGATCGAATAGACGGGATTCAGTGAGGTGGCGGGTTCCTGAAAAACGTAGGCAATTCCGCCACCGCGCATGAGCCGGATCTGGCGGGGCGTCATCTTCAGGACATCGCGGCCCAGGAAGAGAATTTTTCCGCTGACGTATTCCGCAGGCGGCGTCGGGATCAGCCGGGTAAGCGAGAGGGCGGTGACGCTTTTCCCACTGCCGCTCTCGCCGACAATGGCGAGCGAGTCGCCCTCCTTCATGGAAAGTGACACTTTCTTCACGGCATCAACCGTGCCGTTTTCCGTTCGAAATCGGATCGAGAGATTGTGAAGTTCCAGAAGGTTCATGGGAGGCTTTAACGGGTGGTGGCGGCGCGCCGGAGGGCGTCGCCGGCCAGGTAGAAGGCCAGCGAGGCGGTGAAAATTGCCAGACCCGGAAAAACAATCAGCCACCACGCGTCCAGGAAGTAGGTTTTGCCATCCGCAATGATGTTTCCCCAGGTCGCCTGCGGCGGCGGCACACCAAAACTGAGAAAGCTCAGCCCGGACTCCACCAGGATCGCATCGGGGATGCTGATCACGGCGGTGACAAAGATCGGCGCAAAGGCATTTGGAAGAATGTGACGAAAAATGATCCGCAGGCGGCTCTGCCCGAGCGCCCTTGCGGCGCGCACATACTCGCTCTCGCGCAGGGTGAGAAATTCCGCGCGCACAAGCCGGGCGGTGCCGGTCCATCCGACCAGTCCGATGACCGTGATGATGATCCAGATGTTTGGGCCAATGATGGCAATGGCTGTCAGGATCAGAAAGAAGGACGGAAAACAAAGCAGGGCATCAACGACGCGCATCGCGACATTGTCCACCCACCCGCCAATATAGCCGGAAACCGCACCAATGAAAATCCCGATCCCCAGAGAAACGGCCATCGCGACAAATCCGACCGTCAGGGAAATTGTCGAGCCGGCAATCATCCGGGAAAAGACATCCCTCCCGAGATTATCGGTCCCGAGCCAGTTCACGGAGTTGGGCGGCAGGAGTTTGCGTTCCAAAAACGTGGCGTTCGGATCCAAGGGCATCGGGAGATGCCACCACGAACAGACGCCCCCCACGATGGCCACCGCGAAAAACAAAAGGATCCCGCCCGTGGCACAGATCGCCAGCCGATCCCGGAAATACCTGCGCGCGACCCGCCGGAAGGGACTGTCCGACGGGACCGGTTGCGGGATGGCGTCAACGGTGGTTGTCACGATGGTTTCTGGAACGACGGGCGAGAATGGCGAAGCCCGGCGAGGTTGTCACGCCTGTTGAACGGGGCGCGGAATTTCCGCGCGGCTAGCCGCCCGTTGCCTTCGCATACAACTCTTCGACGAACGGCCAGTTCACGACCTTCCACCATGCGGTCACGTATTCGGGGCGGCGGTTTTGATACTTCAGGTAATAGGCGTGTTCCCAGACATCGAGACCGAGCAGCGCCTTCTGGCCCTCCAGCAGGGGCGGATCCTGGTTCGGTGTGGAGAGGATCGCCAACTTGCCGTCTTTGAGAACCAGCCAAGCCCAGCCGCTGCCGAAACGTTTCAGAGCCGCTTCGTTGAATTGTTTTTGAAATTCCGCAAACGAGCCGAATGTTTTCTCAATCGCCGCCGCCAGTGGCCCGGCGGGCTCCCCGCCGCCCTTGGGCGACATCATCAGCCAGAAAAGCGTGTGGTTGACATGGCCGCCCACATTGTCCCGCAAACCTTTGCGGATCGCCTCGGGTGCCTTGTCGAGTTGGAGGAGCAATTCCTCGGGAGAGAGCTTGGAGAGTTCCGGATGGTCGGCCAGAAGTTTGTTCGCATTGGTGATGTAGGCCTGGTGATGCTTGTCATGATGCAGCCGCATGGTTTCCGCATCAATTGTGGGCTCCAATGCCTCATAGGGGTAGGGCAAAGGCGGGAGTTTGTAGGGGCCGGAGGGCCCCGCAGGAGCCGGAGCGGCTGACTGGGCCATCAGGCGGTCGCTGAAAAATGCGGTGACAGCCGAGGCAAGGCTGAGACGGAAGATGCTGCGGCGGGTATATTTCTGTGTATTCATAACAAGAAGGCAAAATACCCAGCGCGACGCCCGGCGCAAGTGCTGTCCAGAAATTTGGGGGTCAAGGTATCTCGGTCAGTGCCTTGACATGCGAGACGGCCGCCGAGGCCAAACCCTCGGGGCTGTAACCGCCCTCCAGCACGGAAACAATACGGCCCCGGCACCACTTCTGCGCGGTCGAGACGCACCGGCGCGTCATTTCGGCAAACGTTTCATCCGTCCACCGCAAATCCCCCACCGGGTCATTTTCCCGGGCATCAAAGCCTGCGGAAATCAGCAAAAACTCCGGCTGGAAAGCGTCCAGTGTCGGGGTGACCTGCTCATCCCACACGCGCAGTGCCTCCGGGCCGCCGGAATTTTTCGGCAGCGGAAGGTGGAGCGTCGTGCCCTCGCCGGCGCCGCGTCCCCGTTCCTCCGCGATGCCGGTGAACGGATAAATCCCCGCCTCGTGGAGCGAAATGTAAAGGACCTGCGGATCTTCCCGGAAAATTTCCTCGGTTCCATTGCCATGATGCACGTCCCAATCCACGATGGCCACCCGCCCGAGATGGTGCCGGAGCAGGAGATGGCGCGCGGCAATCGCCACATGATTGAAAATGCAAAACCCCATGCCGCGTTCAGCGGTCGCATGGTGACCGGGCGGGCGAACCGCGCAAAATACTGCGGCCAACTCGCCGCGCATCACAAAATCCACGGCCTGGAGCACCGCTCCACTGGCCTCAAGAGCCACGTCGTAACTCTCCGGACAAATCACGGTGTCGCCCGTGCGCAGTTGATCGGCAAAATTTTCGACATCCTGACGAACGATATCCAGATACCACGGCGCGTGCGCCAGGAGGATGTCCTCCGGTGTGGCCTTGCGTCCGGGGACCTTCACAAAGGTATCCGGCAGATCCTCCAGGGCGGCGGAGAGGGCGCGGTAACGTGCGGGGGATTCCGGATGCCAGGGGCCGGTGTCGTGACGCTCGTAACAGGCGTCAAAATGGATGCCCACCCGACGCGGTTTCCTCCGGCTCATGCGACGCCCCGGATTCCCTTGCGTTTCAAAAATTGCGGACGCGAGCGCAGGATGCCCGCCAGCGGAATCCGGAATTCCTCCTCGCCTTCCTCTCCGGGGATTCGCCGGCCACCGACCGCCAGGAAAAGATTCTTCATCGGATGGTTCTCGGCCAAAACACTGGCCCAAAAATATTTTACCCCGCGCGCCCTGGCGATGAGGGCGAGTTTTCCGAGAAGAAATCCCGCCATACCGATGTGGCGCGAATCCTCATGCACCACGAAAGCCACCTCGGCTCCCTTTTCGTCGCGATCGAGGTAGTAGCGGCCGATGGCCCGCAATTCCTCGTGTTCCCGGGATCCCCCAAACAGACCGAACGCCAGATCTTTTTTTTGATCCACCGCCGCCAGTTTGTAGGCGGATTCCCCGGTCATGCGGTGCCGCTGGTAGCCGTAGCGCAGGCGGACGGTTTCCTCATCGTGGGAATAAAAAAATTCCTGAATCGTCCGCATGTCACTCGCATACAACGGGCGCAGGAGAAAACGCTGTCGGCCGAAATTCACCCAGGCACTCTCGACGCCATCCGGGGAAAATGCGGGATCCGCCGGGGGCATGGTGAAAAATTTTGGCAACCATCCGCGTGACCGCGCGCCGGCCAGCAACTTTTCGCGGTGGTCCGGGTGGGCAACCTCGACGAGTCGCGCCACCCGCTCGCGAATGCTGCGTCCATGAAGGCTGGCCACCCCAAATTCCGTGACCACATAGTGGACATCCCCGCGTCCGGTGCAGACCCCGCTGCCGGATTCCAGTTCCGCCACAATGCGGGAGTGCCCGCCTTCGTCGGAAGTCGAGGTGAGCGCGATGATGGGTCTTCCGCCCTTGCTGCGCCCCGCGCCCCGGACAAAATCCTGCAACGCTCCGATGCCCCCGTAAAAGCGGTGCCCGCTCGAGTCCCGCACGACCTGGCCGGTGAGATCAACCTCGCGGGCGCCATTGATCGCCACCATGCGATGATTGCGCGCGATATTCGCAGGATTGTAAACCCACTCGCTCGCATGCAATTCGATCGCGTTGTTGCCGTCCACAAATTGATACAGCTTCCGGCTCCCGATCACATGGCTGGCGATGATTTTCCCCGGGTGAAAGGATTTTTTCGATCCATCCGCCGCCCCGCATTTCACCAGGTCCATGAGCGCGTCGTTGAACAGGCCGCTGTGGATGCCGAGATGCCGGTGCTTGCGCAAGGCTCTCGCCACGGCCTCCGGTGTGTTGCCAAGGCCGACCTGGATGGTGGCGCCATCGTCAATCAATTGCGCCGCATAGCGCCCGATGCGGGCATGACGTTCATCGAGGATCGGTTTTTTTGCCTCGGGAAGGCGGGCGGCGTGATCGAGGGCGAAAGTGATTTTTTTGACGGATATTTTGGAATCCCCCCCGGTTCTCGGCATGTGCGGATTGATCTGCGCCACCACCACCCGGGCGCAATCAATGGCGGATCGCACCACATCCACACTGACCCCCAGCGTGCAGAATCCCCGGGCATCCGGCGGACTCACTTGGATGAGTGCCACGTCCAGGGGCAGGGGGCCCTGCCGAAACAAGGACGCCACTTCCGAAAGCGGACACGGGGTGTAGTCCGCCTGCCCCCGCTCGACAGCCTCCCGCAGCGGACGGGTCAGAAAAAAGGAATTCGTCCGGATCACCTCCCCATACCGGGGCTCAATCCAGGGCGATTCCCCCAAGCCATAGATATGAACCAACTCGACATCCTGGAATCCCCCCGAGGCGGCAAGAAACGAATCCACCAGGGCAAACGGCACAGAGGCACCCCCGCCGATAAAGACGCGGCATCCGGGGCGGACGATCTGCGGCCAGTCCTGGGGGGTGAGTGATTTCATGATGAAAATTTTGGGACCGTCCCGCACGGAAGATGCCGGCTTTTCAACGGTTCGGATCGCCAGTCGCCCGGCAGGAACAGGCTCAACGATGGTGGATTGTAATCCGTGCGGCTGCTAGGCAAATTTTCCCGATGGGGGTTGTGGGCTCTTCCGGAAAGTTTCGTCATTTCGGGAGTTGCCCCATGATGTGGCCGGGTTGTTTCCGGCGGCTTCCAGGGGGCTTTGTGGCACTCGGATGCGTGATGTGGCGGTTGACGCGCGGATTTGGGCAACTTGGTGCACGCTTGCGTCCGGACAAAAAATGCGAAATTCTCCGAGGTTTCATGGCCAATCGTTCGCGCAATCACCGGGCAGCCGATTTTTTCATGGGACTCGCTCTGGTCCTCATGGGGGGGTATTTGTTTGTCGCGCTTCTGACGTATTCGGCGGGAGATGTGCCCAGTTGGGCAAGGTTGATTTACACCAAAAGTTCGGCCTCACCGGTGTCTCACAACCTGGGGGGACTCGTGGGGACGCTGCTTGCGGGGCATGTGCTCTTTCTTTTTGGCGCGGCGGGTTATCTTCTGGCGGTCGGGTTGGTTGGCTACGGACTCGCGAAGTGGTTTGTGCCGCACTATTCGCTCAAGGACAAAGCCGGCTGGGGGGTGGTGATGCTCCTCCTCGCGACGTGTCTGTTTCAAATCCAACCTTGGGCGTTGCAAAGCTGGAAAAAGGTGATCGGTATCGCTGGGCCCGGCGGATGGATTGGCGTGAATCTGGGGGAAAATGCCATCCGGAAGCCTTTTGGAACGGCTTCCGTGGTCCTTTTGATCATCATTTATTTGATGAGCCTGGTGTTCGCGATTTCGAGTCATCCGTTCCGGGACATGCATTCCGTATGGAAGTCGTTTCTTGGCTGGATCGAGGCCAGAAGGCAGGCCCGCCTCCAGCGTCTCGATCACGACCGCCGGATCGAGGAAGAGGGCCGACGCCTCGAACAAAGAAAACAGAAGCTCGAGAAAAAACTCAAAAAATCCACTTCTGAACCCCTGCAAAAAATTGAGCCCCCGCTTCCGGATATCGAGCCGGAAATCATTGATGCGACGGCGCCCCTGCCTGCTTCCAAAAAGCCCAAACTCTCCGATGTCCACCAAGGGAAGACGGGCACCTTCCCTCCCGGGCTCAAGGATGTCCACCTGGAGAATTACACACTGCCCGGATTGGATCTCCTGGAGCCTCCGGATGAGGAGGGACGCACGCCCCTGGATCGCGATGAACTCCTCAAAATCCAGGGCCTGATCATCGAGACCCTCCAGCAATTTGGGATCAAAACCACGCCCGGCACGATCACCAAAGGCCCGACGATCACCCGTTACGAGCTGTATCCGGATGTCGGAGTGCGCGTGGATAAAATTGTTTCGCTCGAAAGGGACATCGCCCGCGCCACACGGGCCGAAAGAATCAACACCCTCGCCCCGATCCCCGGCAAGGATACGGTGGGAATCGAGATTGCCAATTCGAAGAAGGTGAAGGTCACGCTCCACGAACTCTTTGAGAAGGACGCCTGGCGCGAGACCTCCGCGCGCCTCCCGCTGGCACTCGGGATGGATGTGTATGGGCATACAATCATTGGGGACCTCGCGAAGATGCCCCATTGTCTCGTTGCGGGAACGACCGGAAGCGGCAAGAGCGTCTGCATCAACTCGATCATCGCCAGCCTGCTCTTCCGGTATTCCCCGGAGCACCTCCGCTTCATCATGATTGATCCGAAGGTTGTGGAAATGCAGATCTACAACAAGCTGCCCCACCTCATCACACCGGTCGTCACCGATCCGAAAAAAGTGCTTCTGGCCCTGCGCTGGTTGGTGGATGAGATGGAATTGCGTTACCGGATCTTTGCCAAATGCGGCGTCAAAAACATCGCGGCCTTCAACGAGCGCCCCCTCCCGAAGTCCCAGGCGGAACTCGATACCGAGGAGTCGGCGGAAGTTCCGGAATCTTCTGCGGAAGTCGCGGAGGATCTGCCGGACGAGGAATCCCCGGACGAGGAGCCACCACCGATCCGGGTTCCCCGTTCCGAGGAACTTATTGTGCCCGATCGCATGCCATTTATCGTGATGATTATTGATGAGTTGGCGGATCTGATGCAGACGGCTCCCGCAGATGTCGAGAGCGCGATTGCCCGCATCACCCAGATGGCCCGCGCGGCGGGCATCCATATGATCGTCGCCACACAAACGCCGAGAGCTGATGTCGTGACCGGCATCATCAAGGCAAACATCCCGAGCCGGATCGCCTTCCAAGTGGCTTCAAAAATCGACAGTCGCGTGATCCTTGATGAGAACGGCGCCGAAAAGCTCCTCGGCCAGGGCGACATGCTCTACCTGCCTCCGGGAACTTCCAAATACACCCGGGCGCAGGGGGTGCTTGTCACCGAAGAGGAGATCCACCGGATTGTGGAGTTTGTCGCCAATCAGGCGGAGCCGAAATTCGACCCGGGCATCCACGACAAGATGACCAGTCCGACGATGTCGGAGGAGGATGTGAGCGACGCCGACGAGGAACTGGTCACAAAATGTCTCGAGATCATCCGCCAGGAAAACCGCGCCTCGACATCCATGCTCCAGCGGCGGCTCAAACTCGGCTACACGCGCGCGGCCCGGGTCATGGATATTTTGGAACAACGGGGGATTGTGGGTCCCAAGGACGGGGCGAAAGATCGCGACATCCTCGTGGATTTGAATGAAGACTATTAAGGAAATGGACACACCGGATTTTTTTGTGGGAGCCCGGCTCGGTGGGGCAAGGGTGAAGGCGGGTATTTCGCTCGAAAAGGCGGCGAAGGACACGCGGATTCGGGTGCAACGACTGCGCGAAATCGAGGCGGATGACTTTTCCGGCTTCTCGCATCCAACCTATTCGCGGCTTTTTCTGTTGGATTATGCGGAATACCTTGGCATTTCCCCGGACGAAATCCGCCCGCTGTTGCCGGATCGGGCGGGCGCGGGAGCCGGTGGCTTCGAATACATCGACGCCCTGGCCCGCGATCCCTCGTCCCCGGTATCTCCCAGGCCATACAAGAGGCCGAATCTTTTCAAAATTTTCGTCATTGTGGCGGCTGCCCTCATCCTGGCGGCGGTGGGGTTGTATGTTTATGCCACAGTGAAGAAGATCGGGCGCGTCGCCGCCTCTTCCTCCCTCGGAATCAAGCCGCCCGCAGGGAAGTCACTCCAATCCGCACCCTCCGGGGACACGGCATCGGAACCTTCCGCAGTGCGAAATTCTGAGGAAAGTGCCCCGCCCGAGCCCGCCCCGCCTGCTGTCGAACCCTCCGACGCCGAAGATCAACCCGCGCCGCCGCCTTCCCTCCCCTGACTCTCCGACCAGACCATGAGCTACAAAATTGGAATGATCAGCCTTGGCTGCGCAAAGAATCTCGTTGATGCGGAGATCATGCTGGGAGGCGCGCGGGAGGAAGGATTGGAAATTACGGCGGATCCCGGCGAGGCCGATGTGGTGGTGGTGAATACCTGTGGGTTCATAGACTCGGCAAAGCAGGAATCCGTTGACGCCATCCTCGAGTCCCACCGATTGCGCGGACTCCGGACCCGTCCGGGACAAAAGCTGGTGGTGAGTGGGTGCATGTCCCAGCGGTTTTCCACGGAACTCGCCAGCGAGATCCCCGAAGTGGACGCCTTCATCGGACTCGACCAGGTCGCGGAGGCCGGAAAAATTTTTCGGCAGATCCTGGAGCGGGACGAAAGGGCCTTGAACCTCGTGACGCCGAAGTCGCGTTACATCCCCGACTACGCGACTCCCCGGTTCCGTTTGACCCCGCGCCATACCGCCTATGTAAAAATTGCCGAGGGCTGCAACCACCCCTGCAGTTTTTGCGTGATCCCCCAAATGCGGGGGCGCCACCGCAGCCGCACGGTGGACTCGGTGGTGCGCGAGATTCGGCAATTGGTGGATGACGGGGTGAAGGAACTCAACCTCATCAGCCAGGATACGACGTATTTTGGCATGGATCTCTGGGAGGAAAAGGCGGGGCCCCGGCAGCCTGTGGATTCCACGCGGGGTGCTTCGTTGGTCCACCTTCTCGATGAACTCGCCGGGGTGGACGGGGATTTCTGGATTCGCCTCCTCTATACGCATCCGGCCCATTGGAGCAATGAACTCATCGCGGCCATCGCCCGGAATCCGAAGATCGCGCGCTACGTGGACATGCCACTCCAACACATCCACCCGGAAATGTTGAAAGCCATGCGCCGCGAGACCTCCCGCGAGCACATTGTGGATCTCATCGCGCGCCTGCGCGCCGGAATTCCGGGCCTGGGACTGCGGACGACGTTTATCGTCGGATTCCCCGGTGAGACCGAAGACCACTTTGAGTCCCTGCTCGAGTTCATCCGCACAACAAAATTTGAACGTCTCGGAGTTTTCAATTACTCACAGGAGGACGGCTCCCGGGCGGCAAAGATGGACGGCCAGATTCCCGTCCGCACCAAAAATCGTCGTCATCGTGAGGCGATGAAGCTGCAACAGGCCATCGCGCAGGAGTCCGCAGCCGCCGCCGTAGGCCAGTCGCTCAAGGTGCTTGTCGAGCAGCCAAATATCGGACGCACCGAACACGATGCCCCCGAGGTGGACTGCCGCGTGATCCTCACCGAAACCTGCGAGCCGGGAACATTCGTCACCGCAAAGGTTATCGGCTCGCAGATCTATGACCTGATCGCCCAACCATTCTAAGAACCAGGAAAGCAGAGGGGGTCAGTCCCATAACTTATAATAGACTCCGAACCTGAAAATGCCGAGGATGGCCTCATGATCAAATGTGTTTCAATCCCGCCACAAAAGTCTCCCCATCGAGGAAGGGCGATCGCTGCCTGGGTTGGTCAACTCCATTTACCTGAACTCTGTCTGCGGGAGGCTTGCCCCCTTGCTGAATTGCGGACCTTTCCTTGAGCCGCGATTACGAGAAATTATAAAATATGGGACTGACCCTTTTTTGTCACCTCATCCTTCTCGTCGCTGCTGTTTCTGCTGCGACAGGAGGGCAGGATGCCGGCCGGGTTGTGGAATCCGAGGAAGGGAAGTTCCGAATCGAAATGGTGGCCGAGGGGCTCGAGGCACCGTGGGGCATGGAGAAGCTTCCCGACGGGCGCTTCCTCGTCACCGAGCGCCCTGGACGGCTGCGGGTGATTGAGAACGGAAAGCTGCTCGAGGCTCCGGTCGAGGGAGTTCCAGAAGTGCGCGCCAAGGGCCAGGGCGGGTTGCTGGATATCCGCCTTCATCCCGATTATGAAAAAAACAGATGGCTCTACCTCACTTTTTCCAAGCCGTTGCCAAAGGGGACGCTCACCTCGGTGGTCCGGGCGCGGCTCACGGACAATCGCCTGACAGACACGGAAACCCTCTTCGATCCCCCTGCGGAAGAGGCGTCAGAAGGAGGTGCTCATTTTGGGAGTCGCGTGGTGTTCGACGGCAAGGGGCATGTGTTTTTTTCCATTGGCGACCGGGGGGATGTCACCACCCCGGCCAACCAGGCCCAACGATTGGATAATGTAAAAGGCAAGGTGCTCCGGTTGAAGGACGATGGAACGATTCCGGGGGACAATCCGTTTGTGCATCAGCCCGGAGCCAATGCCGCCATCTGGTCCTACGGGAACCGCAATCCGCAGGGCCTTGCCATTCAACCGGGAAGCGGACTGTTGTGGGCCACCGAACATGGTCCACGCGGTGGGGATGAACTCAACATCATCCGCAGGGGAGAGAACTACGGGTGGCCGGTCGCGACCTACGGCATCAACTACAGCGGCATTCCAATCACGGACAGTCCCTCCGCGCCCGGTATGCGGGATCCGGTCAAACAATGGACGCCCTCCCCCGGTGTTTGCGGGATGGCATTTTACGTCGGTGATGCCTTTCCGGGATGGAGGGGCAACCTGTTCGTTGCGTCCCTCGCCCAGGCCCGGTTGTTTCGTCTGAAACTCGAAGGGGAAACCGTAGTTCACCAGGAAGAGCTTCTCAGTGGCACGGGTCGCATTCGGGATGTAAGGTGCTTTGACGACGGCACCCTTTACGTCATCTATGACCGGCCTGGGTGCATCGTGCGGCTGGTTCCGGCGTGGTAACTCCCGCAGCCAGTGGTGTTTACGATTGGCCTCTTTGAGGAGGAGAGCCTGCGTTCCTGCTACTTATTGTCGAGCGTGGCCACGCCGGGTAGGGACTTGCCTTCGAGCAATTCGAGCGAGGCTCCGCCGCCCGTGGAGCAATGGCTGACCTTGTCGGCCACGAGGAATTTCTTTGCGGCCGTGGCGGTATCTCCTCCTCCGACCACTGTGATTGCGCCCTTGGCTGTGGCGGATGCCACGGCTTCGGCCATGGACTTTGTGCCCTCCGCAAAACGGTCAAATTCAAAGACCCCGGCGGGACCGTTCCAGATGATCGTCCTGGCCCGTGCGATGACATCGGCAAAGAGTGCCCGGCTTTTTGGCCCGACATCCAGCCCCATCCATCCGTCGGGGATGCCGGTCGTATCGTCGGCCGCCTGGATCTCGGCATCCGGCGCAAATTTTTCCGCACAGACAAAATCCACAGGCAGGTGGATTTGGACGCCTTTTTCCTTCGCCTTGACGAGCAGATCGCGGACGATCTTAGCGCCCTCGGGATCGAAGAGGCTGTTGCCGATGGGCATGTTCTCAAGGACATGCTTGAAGGTATAGGCCATGCCGCCGCCGATGATGATTTCGTTGGCATTGTCGAGCAGGTTGCTAATGAGCGGGATTTTGTCGGCCACCTTTGCGCCGCCGAGAATCGCCAGCAGGGGGCGTTTCGGGTGTTCGAGGACTGCCGCAAAGGCATCCAGTTCCTTTTGCATCAGGAAACCGGCCACCTTGTTCGGGAGGGCCACGCCGACGACCGAAGAGTGCGCCCGATGCGCGGTGCCGAAGGCGTCACTCACAAAGACATCCCCCAGCTTCGTCAGGCTCGCGCGGAATGCGGCCACTTTGGCAGGATCCGCCTTTGTGGAGGTGCCCTCCTCGTTCTTCCGCTTCCCTTCCTCCTCGATGTGGAAGCGCAGGTTCTCGAGCAGGATGACTTCGCCCGGCTGAATCGCCGCACAGGCGGTCTCGACCTCGAGGCCCACGCAATCCGGCAGAAATTTGACCGGCCTTCCGAGAAGTTCGGAGAGCTTCTCCGCCACCGGCTTAAGCGAAAATTTTTCCACGCGGGAGCCATTGGGTCGGCCCAGGTGGCTCATCAGAATCACCGAAGCTCCCTGGTCGAGGGCATACTGGATGGTTGGCAGGGCGGCGGTGATGCGTTGCGGATTGGTGATTGCGCCGGTGGCTTTGTCCTGCGGGACATTGAAGTCCACGCGCATGAGGACACGTTTCTTGGCGAGCGGGATGTCAGTGATGGATTTTTTCATGGGTGCTTAAAAAAACCCGCCGGAACGTGGCCGGATCCTTGCGGGATCCCGCGACATCCGGCGGGTGGTGAGTCATCGCGGTTGTGTCAACCGTTCGTTATTTGGAGATCACGCGGATCATTTCCAACACCTTGTTGGAATAGCCCCACTCGTTGTCATACCAGGAGACCAGTTTGACAAAGGTGGAGTCCAGCGCGATACCGGCCTCGGCGTCGAAAACGGAAGTCATCGCCTCGCCGCGGAAATCCGTGCTGACCACCTTCTCATCGGTGTAACCAAGGATGCCCTTCATCGGACCCTCGGAAGCCGCCTTGATGGCCGCGCAGATTTCCTCATAGGTGGCGGGAGAGTTGAGTTCGACCGTGAGGTCCACAACGGATACGTCGGAGGTTGGAACGCGGAACGCCATGCCGGTAAGCTTCTTGTTCAACTCGGGAATCACCTTGCCCACAGCCTTTGCGGCACCTGTGGACGAAGGGATGATGTTCTCGAGGATGCCGCGTCCGCCGCGCCAGTCCTTGCTGCTCGGTCCATCCACGGTTTTCTGTGTTGCGGTGGCCGCATGGACGGTGGTCATCAGACCCCGCTTGATGCCGAATTTGTCGTTGATGACTTTCGCCAGAGGAGCGAGGCAGTTTGTGGTGCAGCTTGCGTTCGAGATGATCGCCTCGCCCGCGTAGCTCTTTTCGTTTACGCCGAAGACGAACATCGGCGTGTCGTCTTTTGACGGAGCCGACAGGAGGACCTTCTTGGCACCGGCTTTCAAGTGCGCTTCCGCCTTGGCTTTGTCGAGGAAGAGCCCGGTGGACTCCACAACGACCTCCGCACCGACCTCGTCCCACTTGAGAGTCGAGGGATCCTTGACGGCTGTGAGCCGGATTTTGTTGCCGTTGACGATGAGATTGCCGCCCTCAACCGAGACGTCGCCTTTGAAGCGTCCGTGGACGGAATCAAACTTTAACATGTAGGCGAGATACTCGGGTTCGAGCAGATCGTTGATGCCGACCACCTGGATTTCTTTGCTGAAGTTTTGGACCGCTGCGCGAAAGACCATGCGTCCGATGCGCCCGAAGCCGTTAATGCCGATTTTGATCATGATATATAGTTATTGGTTATGTCCGGTGGGAGCCATTTCATTAAAGAATCCCCCTCGCCGAGCGTCAATCCGCAATCACAAGGAATCTTGAGCTAGAGCAAACAAGCGGCATCCAGGGCGGCGAGTTCCTCCGGGGAAAAGGCGGTGTTTTTCAGGGCGCCAACATTTTCATCAATCTGGGCGGGGCGGCTGGCACCGATGAGAACTGTCGTCACGGACGGGCGCGACAAAGCCCACGCCAGAGCAAGCTGGGCAAGCGACTGGCCCCGGGTTTCCGCGATCGCGGCGAGAGCGCGCACCTTCCGAAGCGTGTCTTCGGTGATGCGGTCGGCCTTCAAAAATCCATGCGGTTTGCTGGCTCGCGAGCCTTCTTCGATTCCATGCAGGTAGCGATTGGTGAGAAGCCCCTGAGCCAGGGGGCAGAAGGCAATGCACCCGACCCCGGCGTCCATCAACACCTGGGAGAGTCCACTGGTCTCGACCCGTCGGTCGATCAGATTATACGCAGGCTGGTGGATCAGCAGGGGGACGCCAGCGGCGGAGAGCAAGTCTGCGGCGCGCCGGGTGAGTTCCGGCGGATAGTTTGAAACCCCCGCGTAAAGTGCCTTCCCGGAGCGCACGGCCTGCACGAGGGCGCCGACGGTTTCCTCAAGCGGAGTCTCGGCATCCGGGCGGTGACTGTAGAAAATGTCCACGAAGTCGAGCTGCATCCGCCGAAGGCTTTGATCGAGGCTCGAGAGAAGGGATTTCCGCGAGCCACCGTCCCCATACGGTCCCGCCCACATGCGATAGCCAGCCTTCGTGGACACGATCAGTTCGTCGCGGTGACAGGAGAGGTCCGAGCGCAGGATGCGCCCAAACGTCTCCTCCGCGCTCCCCGGAGGCGGGCCATAATTATTTGCCAGATCGAAATGCGTGATGCCCAGATCGAAGGCCCGGAGAATCATGGCCCGGCTGGTCTCGTGAACATCCACGCCCCCGAAGTTGTGCCAGAGTCCGAGCGAAATCGCGGGGAGGCGCACTCCGCTGTGCCCGCAACGCCGGTAGTCCATGTGATCATAGCGCGAGGTGGACGCAGTGTGGCTCATTAGGCAAAAATTCCTTCAATCCTCGAAAAGCGCAAGTCCCGTTCGAAGGCGGGGGGCAAAATCCTCCGCCCGGCAATCGGTTCATGTCGCGGTTGTCAGCCGACAGAGTTTGTGCCTACGCTCCCGCATTCTTCCCATGAAAAAAATCCTGTTGGCCCTGGTGATTTTCCTTCCCGCGCTTTCCGCTCAATTCGTCGGTGAGGTGCCGGGCGATGACAACGGTGCCGGGCACTCCCGGTTTTGGACGTATTACAATCCGCATCCTTCGAGCTTTATCGGCTCGCGCGAATGGTGGGAAGGGACCACCCTCTCCGGAGACTGGTGGGGAATCCGCAATTACTTCGACGATTCCGGCTTCGAAGTTTCGGCCAGCTATACGAACAACATCGCCGGAAATCCCGTGGGGGGAAAAAGTGCCGGATTCACCTACACGGACAACGTCAGTTTTGGCGTCCAATTCAACTTCGAGGAACTGGCCGGATGGAAGGGGCTTACCCTGACTCTCAGCGGACTGAATCGCGCCGGTTCCAGCCTCTCGCAGAATGCCATTGGCAATCAGTTCACCGTCCAGCAGGTCTATGGCGGGCAGACGGCGATGTTCTACGCTCTCTTCTTCGAGCAACGCTTGCTCGACGAAAAAATCAGCCTCAAGGCCGGGCGGTTCTCGACGGGTGATGATTTTGCCTCATCGCCCATTTACTGGCTCTACATGAACAACGGGATTGATGGCAATCCGCAGGCACTTCCTGTGAACACCCAGTTCTCGGCCTATCCCTGGGCGGTTTGGGCGGCCCGCCTGCGCGTGGAGCCGACTCCGGAGACCCACGTCATGCTCGGTGCCTACCAGGTCTCGACGCGTGTTTTTGACCGGGACTACCACGGGATGGACTGGAGTATCCGGGCCAATGACGGAGTCCTCCTGATCAGCCAGGTGGGATGGACGCCGGAATTTTTCAAGCGGGCGGTGGAAAAGTCTGCTGCGTCGGACGGCAAATCCGCCCTTTCGACAAGGGCGCGTTCCGAAGGGAAATCCTTCAAAGCGATCTCCCCCGAGACCGAAATGAGGGGACTCCCCGGGCACTATTGGGTCGGCGTGTATTATTCGCCCTGGCAATTCGCCCAGTTCGGAACCACCGAAACCGCCTCGCATTCCTACGGATTCTACTGGCATGCGGACCAGATGGTCTGGCAGGAGGCGCCGGGGAGCGATGAAGGCCTGACCCTCTGGTCGGCGTTCGTGCTCTCCCCCCAACAAAACATTGCCAAGCTCCCGTTCCAGGCCAATGCCGGCATCGTTTACAAGGGACTGCTTCCGGGGCGCACCCAGGATGAGACGCTCTTCGGACTGGCTTATGGAAAATTCAGCCGGAACTACGCCCGGACGGTCGAGGCCGCAGGAAATGGCTACCCCCAATACGAAATGGCTCTGGAGTGGGGTTACCGCATCAACTTCACAAAATTCGCCTACATCCAGCCCGACCTGCAGTGGGTCATCAATCCGGGCGGCACAGGCCGGATCCCCAATGCCCTCGTGCTCGGCGCCCAAATGAGCGTGACATTTTGAGCCGTCCCCCGCGCATCTTCCGCACCCCCTGGCGGATCTGCCTGTTGGCATTCCTATCCGTGCTTGCCGGCACAGGCATTGGCCGCTGCGGGGATCTGTCCAAGGATACGAATGAACTGATCTCGTGGCTGCTGAAGGACGGACGGGAGATGAAGGAGATTCCCTTTCCGGTCGTGCTCGCCGCCGTGACGGGCCGGAAAGTCATCCCCATCGAGCCGGAGGCCGACAAAGTCCTGCTCGAGCGTCTGGCCGGGGTTCTCAACAAGGTTCTGGCCGACCTGAACGATCCCGCCCGGGAAATCCACCGGGCAGGCCGGATCAATGAAGCCAGCCGGTTCATCGAGGACCAACTCCGCCAGGAGCTGAATCGCCAGCCCGGCTGGAAGTGCTCGATTCCGAAAACGAACGCCGGAGAGGAACAACGCAGCGGGTATCCGGATCTCCAACTCGAATTGGAAAATGGCGATGTCGTCTTCCTGGATCCGAAGCTCCATGAGGAAAACTCGCGCACCAGCACGCTGAGAACCTTCTACTACGAACCAAAAATCACGACAAACAAGGTCCACAGGGACGCCCGCCACATGTTGGTGGCGATCCGGCACAATGGAAAAACGGGCGCGGATCTCCGCCTGTTGGGATGGGAACTTGTGGACGTTTCGCGGATTTGCGTGAAACTCAAGGCGGAATTCCAGGCCTCCAATAACGACATGTATCAGAAGGAAAACGTCGTCGCCGAAGGCGGCACCAACCCCTGACCCGCAAAATTTTCCCATTTTACTTTTTCAGGAATCCGCCTTTGATGCACAGTTCGCCTGTTCATCATGTTCAACTGGATTCTCAAGAAAATCATCGGCTCAAAGAACCAGCGGGAAATCCGTCGGTTACAGCCCGTTATTCGGCAAATCAACGAAATCGAGGCCGGCTTCCAAGGGCTGTCGGACGAAGGCTACCGGGCCAAAACGCAGGAGTGGAAGGATCGCCTCTCAAAAATCGAGGATTCGCCAACGCTGAAGGCGGAGCTTGAGGCGTTGCTTCCCGAGGCCTTTGCCCTGGTGAAAAGTGCCGCGCGGCGTCTCGTGGGCCGCGACATCACCGTTTGCGACCAGCCTCTCAAATGGAACATGGTTCACTTCGACGTTCAGTTGATCGGCGGGATGATCCTGCACCGCGGGCGCATCGCGGAAATGGCGACCGGCGAGGGGAAAACCCTGGTTGCCACGCTGGCCGTTTATCTCAATGCCCTGAGCGGGCGGGGGGTCCACGTCGTGACCGTGAACGACTATCTGGCCAAGCGCGATGCCGAGTGGATGGGTCAGCTCTACGGTTTTCTTGGGCTCACGGTGGGGATCATCCAGAACGACCAGCCGCCCGAGCACCGGCGCGCCCAATACCAGTGCGACATCACCTACGGGACCAATAGCGAGTTCGGTTTCGACTACCTCCGCGACAACGGCATGGCCACCAGCCGGGAACAACAGGTGCAGCGGGGCCACTTTTTTGCCATCGTGGACGAAGTGGATTCCATCCTCATTGACGAGGCGCGAACCCCGCTGATCATCAGCGGACCCGCGACGATCTCCACCCACCAATACGACCGGTTCAAGCCCCTCATCGAACAACTCGTCCGCAAGCAGACCATGCTCTGCAACCGGCTCGCCACCGAGGCCAGAGAGTCGCTCGAAGCCGGCCACCGTGAGGAGGCCGGTCGCACGCTCTTCAAGCTCAAGCTCGGCCAGCCCCGCAACAAGGCCCTGCTCCGCATCATGGAAGATCCCGACATGCGCAAGGTCATGGACAAGGCCGAACTCGAATTTTACAAGGACACCGACGGCAAGGCCGCCCTTGTCGCGCTCAAGGAGGAATTGTTTTTCACCATCGAGGAACGCCAGCACGATGCCGACCTTACGGAACTCGGGCGCGGGTATCTGAACCCGGACGATCCAAATGCGTTCGTGCTACCGGATCTCCTCACGGAGTTTGCCGACATCGAGAATGATCCCGCGCTGGATGCCGCCGGCAAGGCCCGGAAAAAGGGCGAGCGCCAGCAGCATTGCGATGCCCAGGCCGAGCGGATCCATAATATTTCGCAACTGCTCAAGGCCTATTGCCTCTACGAAAAAGATGTCGAGTATGTGGTGGAGGAAAACAAGGTGGTGATCGTGGACACCTTCACCGGACGCAAAATGCCCGGACGCCGCTGGAGCGATGGCCTGCACCAGGCGGTCGAGGCAAAGGAGGGCGTCCAGATCGACCGCGAGACCCAGACGCTCGCGACGATCACCATCCAGAACTATTTCCGCCTCTACGAAAAACTTGCCGGCATGACCGGCACGGCCGAGACCGAGGTCAACGAATTCCACGACATCTATCAACTCGACGTGAACGTCATCCCCACGAACCGGAAAGTCGCCCGCGTGGATGAAAACGACCGGATCTTCAAAACCCGCCGCGAAAAATACAACGCCTCCATCGAGGCGATTCGCGAAGCCCACGGGCGGGGGCAGCCGGTCCTCGTCGGCACGGCGAGCGTCGAATCCAGCGAGTTGCTCAGCCGCATGCTGAAGCTGCAGAAAATCCCGCATACCGTCCTCAATGCGAAATACCACATGCAGGAGGCCGAGATTGTCACGCGGGCGGGCCTTCGCGGCGCCGTCACCATTTCCACGAACATGGCCGGACGCGGCACCGACATCAAACTCGGCGAGGGAGTTGGCGAGTTGGGCGGCCTCTATGTCATCGGAACCGAACGCCACGAATCCCGCCGCATTGACCGGCAGCTTCGCGGACGCTGTGCCCGCCAGGGAGATCCCGGACGCTCGCGGTTCTATGTGAGCTTCGAGGATGACCTGATGCGGAATTTTGGCGCGAGCGACCGCATGACAAAGATCATGGAAACTTTTGGCCTCAAGGAGGGCGAGGAACTCGAGCATCCGTGGCTGAACAAAAGCGTGGAAACCGCGCAGAAACGGGTCGAGCAACGGAACTACCAAATGCGGCGGCGCACGCTCGAGTTCGACGATGTGATGAACCAGCAGCGCGAGGTCGTTTACGGCTACCGCAACGAGGTCATGGATTCGGAAAACCCCCGGCAGTTGATCCAGGAAGTGATCACCGAGGTGGTTCCGAAGAAGGTCGCCGATTTTCTTGAGGCACCGGAGGGCGAGGAGCCCGACGCGGACGGTCTCCTCCAGTGGTTGAATTCGACATTTCCCCTGGGCCTCAGCCGTGAGAAAGCCGCGCTGGACACCCGCTCGGTCGAGGAAAACGGCCAGTTCCTCATGCAGACGATCCGCGATGCCTACACGCGCAAGGCCGAGCTGGAGAATCCGGATGCCCTGCGAGGCCTGGAGCGTTACATCATTCTCAATGCCGTGGACCGGCTCTGGCAGGAACACCTCTACGCGATGGACGGCCTCCGCGAGGCGGTTTACCTCCGCGCCTTTGGCCAGAAGGATCCCCTCGTCGAGTATAAAAATGACGCCTACGGAATGTTCGTCGAACTGATGGAAAACATCCGGCTGGAAGTCCTGAACAATCTCTTCCGCAGCACGACAAATCTCCAGGCCTTTGAGCAGCTGCTCGCCAGCCTGCCGCAAAATCTCCTGCGTGCGGATCCTGCGGGACGCGCCCGTCCGGCGGGTGCTCCCTCTGCGGGGAGCATCGAGGGAGGGCTGTCGGAAGATGCCCCGGACGTCCCAAAATTGGAACTGCCCATCCGCCGCGAGTTGCCGAAGGTCGGACGGAACGATCCGTGTCCGTGCGGAAGCGGCAAGAAATTCAAATCCTGCTGCGGACGCAACGCCTGATCCGTTGACGGCGCGGGCAGCGAATGCCGCGGCCACAGGGTCCGTGCGGACGGGCGTTCAGCGAACCTGGCCGGTTCCGCGGATGAGATATTTGTAGGAGGTGAGTTCCTCGAGGCCCATCGGCCCGCGGGCGTGGAGTTTGTCGGTGCTGATCCCGATCTCCGCGCCGAACCCAAACTCCCCGCCATCGGTGAACCGGGTCGAGGCGTTCCAATAGACCGTCGCGGAATCCACTTCGCGCAGAAACTGAGCGGCGACATCTGCGTCTTCCGTGACAATTGCGTCGCTGTGATGCGACCCGTAGGTTTCCATGTGGGCCACCGCCTCCTCCAGGCTCCCAACGACGCGCACCGAAAGGATGAGATCGAGGTATTCCGTGCGCCAGGAGGTTTCGTCCGCTGGACCGAGGGGTTCGTAGCCGAGGTCCGCAAGAAGCTGGAAGGCTTCGGGATCGGCCCGCATCTCGACGGGATATTTTTGAAAGGCGGGGGCGACCCTGGCCAGGAAGGCGGGGGCGATTTCGCGGTGGACAAGCAGGGTTTCCATGGCGTTGCAGACTCCGGGCCGCTGGCATTTTGCGTTGAGCGCGATGTCGAGTGCCATGTCGAGATTGGCCCTTTTGTCCACATAGACGTGGCAAACCCCGTGGTAATGTTTGATGACCGGCATCCGGGCATGCGAAACGACATTCTCGATGAGCGAGTGCCCGCCGCGGGGGATGATCACATCCAAAAACTCATCCATCTGGGCCAGAATCCGCACGGCTTCGCGATCCGTGGTGGGAACGAGTTGGACGGAATGTTCCGGCAACCCGGCTTTCGCACCGCCGGTCTGAAGGGCGGAGGCGATGGCGAGATTCGAGGAAATGGCCTCGGAGCCTCCGCGCAGGATAACGGCGTTTCCGGTCTTGAGGCATAGAACCGCCGCGTCGCTTGTCACGTTCGGGCGCGACTCGTAGATGATCCCGATAACGCCGATCGGAGTCCGGATTTTCGTGATTTGAATTCCGCTTGGCTGGGTCCACTCGCGGAGGATTTCTCCCACAGGATCTTTCAGGTCCGCCACCTGGCGGATTCCCTTCGCCATCCCGGCGATGCGTTCGGGAGTCAGGCGCAAGCGGTCAATGGCCGCCTTGTTCAGCCCCTCCGCACGGGCTACATCCTGCGCGTTGGCGCGGAGGAGGGCGTCCGTTTCGGCGACCAGCCCGCTCGCCATGGCCTGCAGGATTTCGGATTTTTTGGCGGAGGAAAGTTTTGCCAGCTCGCGCGAAGCGGCGCGTGCCCGGACTCCGATTTCCAGGATTGAGGATTCAAGGGCTTTCATTCGGTAAAAGGGACATGGGGCAGGCCATGTGCGTCGGCGACAGCTTTGCAGGTGACTTTTCCGGCGATGATGTTGAGTCCGCCGGCAAGTCCCGGTTGGCGGAGAAGGGCTTCCCGCAGCGGAAAATCGGCAAGGGTTTCGATGTAGCGGTTGGTGACATTCGTCAGGGCCTGGGTCGCGGTGCGGGCATAGGCACCCGGCATGTTGGCGACACAGTAGTGCGTGATCCCTTCCTCCACAAATGTCGGATCGTGGTGGGTGGTCGGACGCGAGGTCTCCACGCACCCGCCCTGGTCGATCGCGATGTCCACAAGCACGCTGCCGGGCTTCATCAGGCGCAGCATCCCGCGGGAAATGAGCTTGGGAGCTTTTGCCCCGGGGACCAGCACGGCGCCGATCAGCAAATCCACCCCCGGCAGGAGTTCCAGGATGCTGGCTTCGCTGGAATAAAGCGTGTGGGCGGAATGCATCGTGATATCCAAAAACCGCATGCGTTCCAGGTCCACCTCAAGGATGGTCACGTCGGCGCCAAGCCCCGTGGCCATGCGGGCGGCATTCACTCCGGCGGTTCCGCCGCCGATGACCATGACTTTCCCGGGGAGAACACCGGGAACCCCGCCGAGAAGAACGCCTTTGCCCCCGTTGTTTTTCGCCAAAAAATATCCGCCGACGAGGACGGACATCCGGCCCGCGATTTCGCTCATGGGTTCCAGGAGCGGCAGGCGGTGGTTCACCTCGACCGTCTCGTAGGCGATACAGGTGGCGCCGGTGCCGATCAGGGCTTCCGTCAGACTTCGGTTTGCGGCCAGGTGCAGGTAGGTAAAAAGGATCTGATCTTTCCGGAGCAGCCCATATTCCGAAGGGAGAGGCTCCTTGACTTTCACGATCATGTCCGCCCGCTCAAAAATCTCTTCGTGCCGCTCCAGCACCTCCACCCCGGCAACCCGGTAGTCCTCGTCGCCGAATCCGATTCCGGCTCCCGCCCGGCTCTCGACAATGACTTTGTGACCGCGCTTGACGAGTTGATAAGCGGCCGACGGCAACAGGGCCACCCGGTATTCCTGTTCTTTGATTTCCCTGGGAACGCCAATGATCATTGGGCGACTATTGCGCATGGACCCCGCTCCCGCAAGAATACGGTTATTTTGTCGTTGCCCACCCCATGCATTGGTTGGACATGCGGGCGGGAAATGGGTTATATGTCCGGGCCATGCACCGGGGTTTTGTTTTTTTGCCGCTGGCCGTTTGCCTGCAAGTCGCCGGTCTCCGGGCGCAGGACATCGACGCCGAACTCAAGCAGAGCGGAGAGGATCACATGCGCGAGGAACTCGGCGTGAATCCCATCACCACTCCCTCGATCCAGGAGCTCCTGAATCAACTCCAGAACTTCCGTCCCATCCCGCTGGATTTGATTGATGCCGCCAAGCGGGATGCCGTGTTCAACAACCGGCTCCAGACGGCCATGCACTTTGGTTCGCTGGTTGCCGACGGGTTCCTGCTCACCTTGGCGGAGCGTCCGAAGGATGTGCAGGATGTCGGCAAGGCACTCATCCGCCAGGCCCGGGCTCTGGGGGTCGGCGAGCGCCTCACCAAGCGGAGCAAGAGCCTCCTCGAACTCAGCGACAAGGGGGACTGGTTGGGCATGCGACAGGAACTCGTCCGCACCCAGCAGGATGTCGAGACCTCGATGCTTGAACTGCGCGACGAGGAAATGGCGCACATGATCAGCCTCGGGGGCTGGCTCCGCGGATTCCAGCTGGCCGCCAACAGCACGGTCACCCTCTACACACCGAACAAGGCGAAAATTCTCGGGAATGCGGAAATTGTGGAATATTTCCTCGACCGACTCTCGACCTTGCATCCGCGGCTGAAGAAGACGGCATTCGTTAAAACCCTTACCGAACGGCTCCGGGGAATCCTCAACCAAATCACCGAAACCCAGGGCCAAATCCTCACGCCCGAGCAGGTCGCAAAGGTTCGCGATCTTGCCAACGAGGCAGAGGCGGCCACCATGTCGAAGGTTGACGAAGAGGGGAACTTCGAGGAACCGAAACCGTAAGTTCCGCACGGCGGAAACGGGTTTCTCCAACGGATTCTCGCAAACTCCTCCGCGTGGATTTTCTTCCCCTTCAGGCTTTATCCGATGTAATGGCATGGTATATACCCCCTCTTCCATGGCCGAGCCCGTCCGCTTCCAACACTTTGAGGTCCCGCTGCGTGAGGACGGGTCGCTGCACGAACTCGGACGCGGTGCCATGGGGATCACCTACAAGGCATTTGATACGAATCTGCGTTGTTTTGTCGCCCTCAAGGTGATCAATGCGGCGTATTTGAGCAGCGACGTGGCGAAGCAAAGATTCCTGCGGGAAGCCCGCTCGGCGGCCGCCTTGCGCCATCCGAATGTCGCCACGGTTTTCCATCTTGGCGAGGAGGGCGGAGATTGTTTTTACGCCATGGAATATGTGGATGGCGAGACCGTCGAGGCGATGATGAAGCGCGAGGGGGCCATCCCGGCCTCCGTTTCGTTGGAAATCATCCTGCAGGTTTCCCGGGCTCTCGGCGCCGCCCACAAGCAGGGACTCGTCCACCGCGACATCAAACCTTCCAACCTCATGGTCGTTCGTGAGGAGGAGGGGGAGTTCACGGTCAAGGTGATTGACTTTGGTCTCGCAAAAAGTGCGGCGGGAACCGAGGGGGACGGCGAGGCGACTCTCACGGTGGCGGGCTTTCTCGGCACACCGCATTTTGCGAGTCCCGAGCAACTCGAGGAACGTGAGCTGGACGTGCGGTCGGACATCTACTCCCTCGGCGTCACGCTTTTTTACATGCTGGCGGGGAGGGCGCCGTTCAGCGGTTCGTTGGCGCAGGTGATGAGCCAGCACCTTCACCGCGATCCCCCGCTGGAAATCCTCTCCGACCAACCCGAGCCGGTTGTGGGCCTGCTCCGCCACATGCTGGCGAAGGATCCTGCCGCCCGTCCGCAGACTCCCGCCGACCTCCGCAGGGAAGTCGAGGCCTGCCTGGAAAAATTAAAGTCCTGGCAGCCGGGCACCGGGGTGCCCGCGTGTGTTGATGAGGAAAATTTTGAGACCCAGGCACTCCCTTCGCCCCTGGTCGAATCACCGTCCGAGTTGGGGAAAGGCACCCTGCTTGCCGGAAGATACCGGCTCATGGAAGAGGGGCCCGCGTCGGACTTCGGACGGGTCTTCCGGGCGGAATCCCCTGAGCACGCCGCCGAGGTCGAGATCCTTGTTCTGGACCCCTCTCTCTTGGCGTCTTCCGAGGCCTGCACCCGGATCGAGGACCAGATGCTGGCTCTCCAAAAGCTCACAGCCCCCGCCCTCCAAAAAATTTTTTCGCTGGAGCGCCTGGAGAACAACACGACCTTCCTTGTGCTCGAGGGGATCTCCGGCCCCTCCCTTCTCGACCTGATGCGGCAGAGGAAAGCTCTGCCACTTTCCGAAGCAAGGATGCTTCTCGGGCACCTGGCACCCGCATTTCAGGAGTTGCAGTCCGCCGGAATTCCCTGTCCGGATATCGCCTCCCGCGAAATTACGCTCGGCCGGGCGGAGCTTTCCCGCCCGGTGACCGAGTGGACGGGGCTTGGGCTCAAGTTCAACCCGATTTCCCCGGGAACCCCGGTGGCGAATCCCGAGGTCACCCTTGTCAGTTCGGACTTCGGGGTGCTTGTGGAAAGCGGCGCATTTTTTGGAAAGGAAAACCGAGCCTACGTCTATGCCTTGGCAACTCTCGCTTATGAAATGTTGGGCGGGATCCGTGGTTCCTCTTCCGCCCGGACAGTTCCGATCCCGGGGCTCTCCGAGCAGGCCAATGCCGCCCTGCGACAGGCATTGGATCCCACAGTTTCATTTGACTCGATCCCGGCATTTCTTGGCGCATTGGACGCCGGGGCGTCTCCGGGTGCCGATGCCTCGAAGGGGGAGCCCGTCCGACGCGCCACCCCGCCGGCTCTTCCTTCGGCGCCGTCGTCAGCAAGTCCTCTTCTGAAGATTGCCGGTGTGCTGGGAATCCTTCTCCTGCTTGGAGGGCTTGGCGGAGGAGGATATTATTTTTTCGTCGTGAGGCAGTCCCTTCCCGTTTCGACCGCGCCCGCTTCCCCGGATCCCACACCTTCTCCGGTTCCAGCTGCCACCCCGGTTCCCGCTCCGTCTCCCGTGGTGGCGACGCCCACTCCAACTCCCTCCCCCCCCTCCGACCCCCTGCCGTCAGCCATCGCGCATGCCCGCGTGACCGCACAAAATGATCCGGCCGCCGCTCTTGTGGCCCTGCTGGACTTGCAAAAATCCCATCCGAATCGTCCGGAGGCAAGGGAAGCGATCCAGGAATTCCTGGAGACAACCCTCGCCCGGCGGGAATCCCTGACCCCTGGCCAAATCACCGCACTCTTGGAGCCGCTGGAATCCGCCGCCGGTCAGGATTTTGTTGAGGCCCAAGTGTTCCTCGGGACGGAATTGCGCGAGTCCGATCCGGAAGGTGCCGTCAAATGGATGCTGGCGGCCGCAAACAACGGAAATGTCGAAGCCATGCACCACGCAGGACTTCTCCTCTCCAATGATATTGGCACCCTGAAAAAGAATCCGAAGGAGGCCGTGAAATGGTTCCAGCGCGCCGCAGAGAAGGGCGATCCCAAGTCAATGTTTGCCCTCGGAGAATGCTATCAGCTCAGCAAGGGGGTCACCCGGGATCCCAGGTTGGCGATCGAGTGGCTCCGCAAGGCCGCGGACCTCAAGGAACCAAGGGCGCTCAGCCGCCTGGGGGATATTTATGTCAAAGGGATTCCGGGAATTGTTCAGCCGGATCTCAAGACGGCCTTCGCCTACTTCTCGGCCGCCAAGGATCTCGATTTTGCGGAGGCCTATGGAAACCTGGGCGCCCTCTTCATCACGGCACCCCCCGGAATGAAGGATGAAAAGATGGCTGTGGAACTTTTCAAGCAGGGGATTGAAAAAGGGGATCCCCGTTCACAGTTTTTCTATGCCGTCTGCCTGGAGGAGGGGCGCGGGGGACTCGTAAAAGACGCCGAAGCCGCCCGGGAGGCGTATGTCAAAGCCGCCGAACTCGGCGTCCAGGGCGCCCAAGACTGGTGCCGCGAGCACAAGGTGCCTTTTACTCCGCCGATCCGTCCGTCACGATAGCCAAAAATAACAAAAATTTCCTGTGGCGGTGGGTTGCCGTCACCGTTTATACCAATCCTCTCGAAGAATCCTGATGAACATCCACGAATACCAAGCGAAAGAACTCCTCGATAAATTCGGGGTTCCAAACAGCCCGGGAGGAGTCGCCTCCACTCCGGAACAAGCGGAAAAGGTCGCGCGATCCCTCGGCACAAACAATCTGGTCGTCAAATCCCAGATTCATGCCGGAGGTCGTGGGAAGGGAACCTTCACCAGCGGATTCCAGGGGGGCGTCCACCTCTGCAAGACCGCGAACCAGGTCCGCGACATCGCGGAGCAAATGCTGGGCAAGACACTCGTCACCCACCAGACCGGACCTGAGGGACGCGTTGTCAGAAAAGTTCTCGTCTCAAAATCCGTCGAGATTGCCCGCGAGCTTTATTTTGCGATTCTCATCGACCGGGCCACCTCCATTCCCATGATCGTCGCCAGCACCGAGGGCGGGGTTGACATCGAATCCGTGGCCGCCACGACTCCGGAAAAAATCATCCGCATGTCGGTGGATCCGCTCTACGGCCTGCTTCCCTACCAGACCCGCAAGCTGGCCAAGCTCCTCGGCATGACCTCGACGGAAATGCGGCTGGCCTGCAAGCTCTTTGCCGGTCTCTACAAACTTTTCATCCGGAGCGATTGCTCGATGGTCGAGGTCAATCCCCTGGTGGTTACAAAGGGCGGCGAGGTGCTCGCCCTGGATTCGAAGATCAATTTCGACGACAACGCACTCTTCCGCCATCCGGACATCCTCGCCTACCGGGATATCGAGGAGGAAAACCCCCGCGAAGTCGAGGCCTCGAAATTCAACCTCAATTATATCGGACTCGATGGAAACATCGCCTGTCTCGTCAATGGAGCCGGGCTGGCCATGGCGACCATGGACATCATCAAGCACCACGGCGGCGAACCCGCCAACTTCCTTGATGTCGGCGGCGGCGCCACCGAACAACAGGTCACCGAGGCCTTCAAAATCCTCATCTCCGACAAGCGCGTCAAGGCGATCCTCGTGAATATCTTCGGCGGGATCATGAAGTGCGATATCATCGCCCAAGGCATCATCAACGCGGTCAGGGCCGTGAATCTCCCCGTGCCACTCGTCGTCCGCCTGGAAGGCACCAACGTGGAAGCCGGACGCAAACTTTTGAATGACTCCAAACTCCCGCTGCTGGCGGCCACCGACATCGCCGATGCCGCCAAAAAAGTCGTCGCAGCCGTAAAATAACGCCTGATTCCCACCTTTTGTAAAAATGGCCATTCTCGTTGACAAATCCACTCGCCTGCTCGTGCAGGGCATCACTGGTAAAGCCGGAGGTTTTCACGCCCGTTCCTGCATGGAATACGGCACCCATCTCGTCGCTGGCGTCACTCCCGCCCGGGGTGGCGAGGTCTTTGCCGATAAAATTCCCGTCTTCGACACAGTGTTTGAAGCCCGGCAGCAAACCGGTTGCAACGCCACCATGATCTTCGTGCCGGCGGAATTCGCGGCGGACTCCATCATGGAAGCCGTGGACTCCGGCATCGAACTCATCATCTGCATCACCGAGGGAATCCCCGTGATCGACATGATGCGGGTCAAGGCCGCCATGACAGGCGGCAAAAGCCGTCTCATCGGACCCAATTGCCCCGGCATCATCACGCCCGGACAATGCAAAATCGGCATCATGCCCGGCTATATCCATAAACCAGGAAAGGTCGGCGTCGTTTCCCGCTCGGGAACCCTCACGTACGAAGCCGTCTGGCAGCTCTCCGCCCGGGGCCACGGCCAATCAACTTGCGTGGGCATCGGCGGAGATCCGATCAATGGCACCTCGCACCTCGACGTTGTCAAAATGTTCAATGACGATCCCGATACGGAAGCCATGATTCTCATCGGAGAAATCGGAGGAACCGCTGAGGAGGAAGCCGCCGCCTGGCTTGCGGAAAATTGCAAAAAACCCGTCGCCGCCTTCATCGCGGGCGCCACGGCGCCCCCCGGACGCCGGATGGGACATGCCGGTGCCATCGTCAGCGGCGGCAAGGGAACCGCCGCCGGAAAAATCGAAGCACTCCGCGCCGCCAATATCGAGATTGCCGAAACCCCGGCAGACATGGCGGACGCGCTCCTCCGTCGCATGGCAAGAGCCTGAGCCTGTCGCCCGTCGTTGGAAAATTTTGGCAGGTTGTCTTCGATCTGATCGCCTTCGCCACCCGACTTTCCGCATCCCGACATGAAGACCTCCACCCCCCTGGTCTGTTGTCTGTCGCACTACCTGGCCGGACTTTTTGCGCCCGGGCTTACTCCGGTATCCTTTCGCACGCGGGCGGCGTATCTGCTGCGGGACTTGGTGGACTGCCAGGTGGTCTGTTTCGCCGAATTGCGGCGCGATACCCGGCAGATGGATGTGGATTTCGATCCTTACTCACCCGAGCTCAACGCCGCTCTGGAGGGCTTCGGACGCCACATGGCACAATACCCCTGCTTCAACTTCGACCCCGATGTGGCCGGGGGACGCCCCTTCCTGCGCGGCGACTTTCTGAGCGATGAGGAGTTTTATGCCTCACCCATTAAACCTAAAAGGGAAAACGCCTTTTCCGGCGCTCCGCCTTTTTCTCCGAAACCGCAAATTCCGGCCCTCCGTGTTGGCGCAGCCACTTAACGGTTTGCGCAATTCCCTCTTCGAGCGTAAACGGTCCCTTTCCCAGCACGGCAAAAGTTTTTTCCATCGGTGTCGGGTAATCGCTCGTCATACTCCGGTAGCGGGAGGATGTCAGATAGAATGGCCGCCCCTGGATCGCGGTGACGACATCTCCCGCAAGCGCGATGGCGCGGAGGATGGGACGGGGGATCTTCGGCGCGGGCTTCCCCGCCAGGGCGCGGCAGAATCCATCCGCCCAGCCGTAAATGTCGGCCACCTCGTCGCCGACGTAGTATGTCTGGCCGGCGATCGTTTCTTCCGGCAGGTCCACCGCACGCAACATTTGCCAAACCACATTTCCGACATAGGCGTAGCACCGCCGCACGGGAGCACCGCCCGGATGGAAGTAGAGTCCCTTGGCGGCGATCCGCCAAAATTCCTGCGGATACCGCCAATGCCAGGGCCCCCAGACATTCGTGGGACGCAGGAGCGTCCAACAACACGAAAGCCCGGCTGCGCGCGTCAGCTGCTCTGTGATGACCTTGCTCTGGCCATAGACGGTATGCGGAAAATAATCCGTATCCGACTCCGGAAGACGTCCGGGACCGGCGACGTATTGCGAAGAAACAATCACAGCGCGCCTGACCGACGGGGTTGCCCGCACGGCGGAGAGAAAATGAGCCGTGCCGTCGGTGTTTGCCCGGTAGCCCTCCTCGACGGTGGTCGCCTCATCGCAATCCGCCCGCGCGGCAAGATGGAACACGACATCGGGCTGGAAGCCTGTCATGGCGGAAACAAGCGCCTTCTCGTCGAGAAGATCGCCCTGCACCCAATACGCCCCCTGGAGATCTTCGCGGGGCGCCACCGCATCGAAATTCCGCACCTCTTCCCCGCGACGGAGAAGTTCCTCCACAAGGTTGGTGCCGATAAATCCGCTGCCGCCTGTGAGAAAAATTTTCATGGGTCTGTGTTTCTACTGCAACGTGGCATACAGGTTCTGGATTCGGTGAACCATTGTCTCAAGAGGAAAATTCTTTTCGATGCGTTTCCTGCCGGCGGCGCCCATTCTGGAGCGCAAATTCGGATCGGCGGCGAGTCGGGAAAGTGCCGCGGCCATCGCCGACGGGTCAGAGGGAGGAACCAGGAGGCCGGTTTCTCCCTCGGCCACCTGTTCGGGCGTGCCTCCAATGTTTGTCCCAATGACCGGACGTCCGAGTACCATCGCCTCCATCACGACACCTCCGAAAGGCTCGGGCTGGGCGGAGGGGAGAACGAAAATGTCGGCTGCCGCGTAGGCTGGACGGGCATCGGACAATTCTCCCGTAAAAACCGCTTCGACGCCAAGCGTGGTCGCCAGGGCTTTCATCCGATCAATCTGATCCTCGGAACCAGGCGCCGGGCCGCCTGCCAAAAGACACTTGATGGAAAGTCCCTGGCGCCTGGCAAGCGCGGCGGCCTCAAGCAGGAACTCCTGACCCTTTCGGAGAAATTTGATGCGTCCCACGGCGCAGGCAACGATGTCTGCCTCCGCAAACCCCCAGCGTGCCCGGGCGGCGGCGCGTTCCTCCGGCGAAATCTCCGGAAAATCTTCGAGGGCAAATCCATTGTGGAGCACCTCGATTTTCTGTGACGCGGGAAATTGTCCCGCTATCGGTCGGGAAACGCACAAGACACGCGAGGAGAGGCTGAGGATATAACGCGAATAGGGTTTCCAGAGCGCGCCAAATTCCTGAAACCAGTCCCGAATGTGCCAAAGATGCGGGACGCCTGCAAGACGCGCGGCGAGCGCCGAGGAACAGATCACGCCGGTGTTTGTATGAACGAGGGCGATTTCCTCTCGGCGAAGCCGTGCCGCAAGGCGAAGGACGGAAGGAAGGAAACCCAGAAGCCAGGGAACCAATCGGGGAGATTTGAGAATCGGACGGGTGATCACCCGCAGCCCAGGAAAAACCAGCACTCTCACACCCAACGCAGTCAACAGGTCCTGCAATGGCCCGCTTTCCGGCAGCATAACCAGCGGCTCGAAGCGCGAACGGTCCAAGTGCTTGCAGAGACGCAGGACCGATCGGCTGGCTCCGTAGATGTCGGCACTGTTGTGAATGATGAGAATGCGCACGGCGGCAAGACGATGGCGCAAATCGTTCCATTTGGAAAGTGCCGCCATGAACCGGCAGGATACCCGCTGCGTAAGGGAGAAAATTTTTTCTGTGACTGTCGGCGCGGGCGATGTGCTAGCGTGCCGGAATGTGTGGTATCGCCGGAATGGTCTCTCTTGGGTGCGCGGATCGCGCGGCGGTGGCATCCATGACGGAATGTCTGGTCCACCGCGGTCCCGACGACGGAGGCCTTTGGAACGATGAGCATTGTGCGCTCGGGCATCGCCGCCTGCGGATTCTCGATCTTTCTCCCACAGGCGCCCAGCCGATGCGCAACCCCGGGCGCGGCGTAACCATCGCGTTCAACGGGGAAATTTTCAATTTCCGGGATCTGCAGAGGGAACTCTCGAGTCGGGGCCACCGTTTTTCCGGCACAAGCGACACCGAGGTGCTTCTCCAGGGATATTGCGAATGGGGCGCGGAAGTGGTCAACAAGCTCCGGGGAATGTTCGCCTTTGCCATCTGGGATGCCCCGGCGAAGAGCTTGCTTTTGGCAAGGGATCGATATGGAAAAAAACCCCTCTTTTACCGATTCCACGGGGGCACCCTGCAGTTCGCCTCAGAACTCAATGCGTTGCTTCGGGGTTTGGGAGAACGTCCGCCTTTATCCCACGTCGGCTTTGCCAGCTATCTGAGATTTGGGTATGTTCCGGGGGCCTCCACCGTGCTGGAGGGAATCCACTGCGTCCGACCCGGAGAAATGTTGCTTTGGCAATCGGGGACACTCGAGCACCGGATTCTCTGCGGGAATCAGGAATCCAGAGCCGACGCGGGAGAGCGGCGGGAGGATTCCCTTCAGGAATTAAAAACCACGCTTCGCTCAGCCGTGGAGGAACGCCTGGTGAGTGATGTCCCCTTGGGATGTTTTCTCAGTGGCGGGATTGACTCCAGCCTGATCGTCGCCATGGCGCGGGAGATTCACGGTCCGGGCCTGAAGACATTTACCGTTTCGTTTCCTGGCACATCCAGAGATGAGGGTGCGGCGGCCCGGAGGATCGCCGAAAGGCTGGAGACGGACCATTGTCAGATCGACATCCATCCGTCCGACATGGAGCGCGACTACATCGGCACCCTGGCACGGTGTCCGGAACCTCTCGGCGATGATTCCTTTGTTCCCACCTTCTTCATCAGCAGAGCCACCCGGGAGCATGTGACCGTGGCATTGTCAGGGGACGGTGGCGATGAACTCTTCGGAGGGTATCCCAAATACCAGTGGCTTCACATCGGACACCAGGCGCATCTTGCCGCGCGCATGATTCCCCGAAGCCTGCGCGCCCTGCTTCCCGACCGCTATGCCAAGGCAACCGAGGCCCTGAGTCTCCCCGGCGAAGGGGATCGCGCGCTGTGGTTTTCGTCGCTTTGGAAAGAGGACGAGTTGTCAGCGATTCTGCGGAATCCCGCCACTGCCATCGCGGGCCGGGAGGTTTTTCTCGCGGAATGGGAGACTCACCGGGGGGAGTCTCCCCAAGAGCGATTTTCCAGGACCGATATCGCCACCTACCTCGAGGGATCCATTCTGACAAAGGTGGACCGCGCCAGCATGGCGACCAGCCTCGAAGTGCGCAGTCCCTTGCTGGATGAACGCATTCTGGATTTGACCGTGGCCCGGGGGCTTCGCAGCACGCCTCTCGGACAGCGGAAAGGTGCCCTTAGGGAGATTCTCACAGGATACCTCCCGTCCGATTTCTTTACCGGCCCAAAACGTGGATTCGGGTTGCCGATTGACGAATGGTTCCGCGGCGGGCTGCGCGGGATACTCGAAGAATACACCTCCGAACACCGCCTCCGCGACGAGGGGCTGCTCAACCCCGAGGCGGTGGCCCGCTTGCGGAACCTACACCTGTCCGGACGGCGAAACTACGGCAGGAAACTCCATGCCCTGGTCGCATGGCAAATCTGGAAGGAATCTTTAAGATGACGGCCGCCGGGCGGTGATCGAAATGCCGCCGTGTGGATGGCGTGGATCCACGGCAAATCCCGCCTCATCGAGCCAGCGCGCCACCGTGGCATATTTCTGCGGATGGTCGTGCGCGGGGGAATACATGTCGAACGTGTCGAGCCTCACCCATTCGCGGAAATCTTCGTCACTCAGGGGCACGTCCTGCAAATACGCCGAGGCGACCGGCAGCATGCGCATGACGATTTTTCCCGGCAGGCCGCATTTGCGCGCGATCTTGTTGATCGGCCAGCAAAGGGATTCCAGCACATGAGAAAATTTCTCCACGCCATCGCGGTCGAGCGTTTTGGTCCAGGGGCGGAACAGATACTTGAACCCGACTGTCCCCAGATACGACTTCCAGTCCCGCTCATAAATCCAATATCCCAGCCGACCGCCGGGACGAACCATCTTCGCAATATCGAGGATGGAACGCTTGGGGTCCGGCGTGTGCTGGATCACCCCAATGCAATAGACAAAATCAAACGATCCCGGGGGAAACGGCAGTTCGTAAATGGACGCCTGGACAACCTCCAGACGATCCGACGCACCCAGATTGTCGCGACAGGCCTCGACAGCCTGACTCAGGTCCACCGCCACCACATCCGCCCCGGCTGCCAGGGCGATCTCCGCAAAACGCCCCGCCCCGCAACCCACATCCAACACCCGCTTGCCGCGAAGATCCTCCTCTTTCCACTCAGTGATGGAATAAAACCGTTCCCGCGAAAACGTGCTGCCATTCTGCGAGTCCAACTGCAGACGTGCGTATTTCTTCCATTGATACCCGAAGGAATCCGCATAATTTGACGCGGGAACGAACCGCGGAATCCCTCCCACGATATCATACGATGTCCCTTCCCCGGCGACGAGACGGCCGGAGAGAATTTCGCCGCCGGACTCCTCCTCGTCCAAGAGCCTGAGCGACGCGCAAGTTTTCGGACAAGCCAGACGTCCGGGGAATTCACGTTTCATGGCCGGAAAAGGAACAAATATTCTCTCTCGAAGCAAGGATTGCTTCTTGCGCCGGATGCGGAAGGCGGTATCACGACACGGAATGGACCAGACGGTTTTTGAAACGGTTTACCGCGGGAGGCAGGGTGCCCTGAACCACATGGCCTACATGCGGACGGGCAAGGTGCTCCTCGCTCTCCGCGCCTTGGCCCAGGCGGGAATCCGACTCTCCGGAAAATCCGTCTTCGATTACGGATTCGGCGCGGGAACCTTTTACCGATATTGTCCGAAGGACTCCCGGCTCTTTGGCGTGGAAATGGACGAACAGAATGTTCGCGATGTCCAAACGATGTTGACAGACGGCGGCTGGCAGGCGGATTTGCAAAAGATTGACCTTGCGGAGTGGAATCTCCATCCGCTTTTGAAGAAAAGCTACGATGTTTTTCTTTGCAGTCACGTCTTGGAACATCTGCCGGATCCGGTGGATTTTTTGCGGGCGGTCCGCCCCGCCGTTGCGCCGGACGGCGTGTTCCTGGGACTGGTGCCGGTGAATGAATGGGTCACCAACCCCCACCACGTTCATTCCCCGGATCGGGCCATGGTGACACGATGGATGGAGGCCGCCGGATATGAGCTGCTGAGCTACGAGGAAAACGATCCCTTCACCTATCATACGATGGCGCTCTTCGCGGTGGATAGCGGCTGGCGGCGCGTGGCGGCACAAGCCGTGAGCCTCGGGCTGGGCATCCCGGCTTCCCTCATGGGCGGGAGGGCCTGGTTTGCCCTCGGCACGGTCTTCGCCAAACTCACCGGAGCCCGCCCGGTCCAGGCCGTCTTTCTCTGCCGCCCGCTCAGCGCCCCGGCCAGATGAAGGAAGGACGGGGAACATCAAACCGCACCCGGGCCCGAATGTAAAAAAGCCCACAAAACAAATCAGCTGAAAATTGAGGTGCCCTTCCCTTGTGCCGCCACACATTCAAAATCGATTAACGACAGAGTCTTTCGATGAACCGGATTTCATCTGGTCATAAATCCAAGCGTAGGTTTTTTCCAAGCCTTCGCGAAGGGTAATGGATGGCTCCCACCCGAGTTTTTCTTTGATAAGTGCATTGTCGCTGCTCCGTCCGCGAACTCCTTTTGGCGCATCGAGTTTGTAGGATCGCTTGAGTTTGATCCCGGCAATGTCCTCAACGAGATCAACGAGCTGGTTGATGGAGACCATTTCTGCGCTGCCAAGATTGATCGGTTCAAGGATGTCGCTCTTAGTGATGGCTTGTGTGCCAATAAGGCAGTCGTCAATGTACATGAAACTGCGGGTCTGGAGACCGTCGCCCCAAATCTCGATACCGTGACTGCCTGCGAGCTTCGCGGCAATCACTTTGCGACAGATCGCCGCAGGTGCCTTCTCCCGTCCGCCGTCAAAGGTGCCGTGCGGACCGTAAACATTGTGGTAGCGGGCTACGCGGGTTTCCAACCCAAAGTCTTCCCGAAAGTGGCGGCACATGCGCTCGCTAAAAAGTTTCTCCCAACCATATCCGTCCTCGGGATCGGCAGGGTAGGCATCGGCTTCTTTGAGACCGGGATTGTCGGTTTCCTTTTGTTTATAGCCGGCGTAAACGCAGGCGGAAGAGGAGTAGAAAAAACGCACCGCTCCACAGTGCTGCGCAGCCATGAGCATATGGGTGTTAATTAACACGCTGAGCATGCACAATCCTTTGTTGAGTTCAATAAATCCCATGCCTCCCATATCAGCGGCAAGGTTATAGACCCACTCGCAGCCATTCACGGCCTGAATGCAGGCATCAGATTTTTCGAGATTCAGTGTATGGTTGTCGGCTTCGGAGGAACGCTGATACCACTGCCATTGAGGTTTTTTGTCCACAGCCCGGACCTTATGGCCCTGCTCTAAAAGTGATTTAACGAGATGCCCGCCGATAAAACCTCCGGCACCAGTTACAAGAATGTAGGGTTTGTGCATAATAAATTAAATGTTACTTATCGTCCCACCCAACGATGAGATGGCCTGTTGAATTGAAATTCTTGGCGGACAGTCGGGTTCTTTCTGGTCATGACCTGATAGCGGCCCGGTTGAGTTGAGTACGCGCCGGCGAATGCCTTGCGGAATCGATAGTGGATGATTACAAGTTGACGAAGAATTTGCATCCAGCTTGGAGCCGACTTACGCAAGCTCTCTTTTTCCCTCAATGCATTTGGTCGAATGTTCATGTTGTCACCGGTGTCCGTGAATGCGGTTGTTGCAAATCCCAAGCTCTCCATACGGACATTCGCCGAACATAGGGAGTGCCCCCACACAGCGTCCCCAACGTCCTTCCATTTTTTGTCGAAATACAAATTTCGATTTCGAAAAACACAAGCTTTGGAAAAGACTGAAGCTGTCGCAAACGAGAGATTTCCGCTCACCAAGGTGTGAGCCTTCTGCGGAGCAAGCCCCTTCCTGTGGCACATGTACGACCCGTCGCTGTAGATGACGATGGTGTCGCCGAAGACGGTCTCAACCTTTGGATGATTTAAAAAAAATTTGCTTACTGCAACCAACGCCCCCGGCAAATATTGTTCATCGCAATTGAGATAAGCGAACACATCCCCAGTCGCGCGGAGAAACCCCTTGTTCACGGCATCATACATGCCCTCGTCGGGTTCGCTGTGAATCACTATCCGGTAATGCGGGGGGTGAGGGACGGCGGGAGACGCCTCGAAGACCAAGCACCCCTCCCGATAAAAATCCGCTCCAACCTCCCGGGCGAAATCCTCAATTCCCGGCGACCCGGCATCCTGAACAATATGCTCGATGGTCAGCCCATTCGCCCCCTGATCCCGCACGCTGGCGACGGCAAGGCGGAGCCAGTCAAGCTGGCGGAAACTTGGCGTGACGATGGAAATGAGCATGGGTTACGAAAGTTTTCTCACCACGTCCCCGCAGTCGTCAAACAAACACCGAAACAAATCACTCCGGAAGCGAACGGGACCGGGGGCGGGAAACGACTTCGAGTCCACGCCGGGCGTAATCGATAATGTGCCCCTGATGGATCAACCAGGAAAGATCGCCAGCCAGCGCGGCTTCGCGGGCACTCTCCTCAACAGGAGAGGTTCGCAGGGCCAGCAGGGCCTTCCATTGTTCAGGCCGGGGGGTGGAGGCATGGGATTCCAGATAATCCAAAATTTGCGCCAGGCCTTCGGCCACAGGCGCACCCGTCCGGTCGAGATGCCGCGGTCTGGCAACGGAGATGTAGGTGATATTCTCGTGCGCCTTGAAAATCTGGAGCCCCTTGGCCGAGAGTTCCTGCCCGACAATGTGCGCCAGCGGCAGCGGGAAGCGGCGCAGATCGCCAACAACCTTTTGCACGAGTTGTCGAATGGCCGCGCAGGAATGGAGGAGGACGGCGGCTCCTGAAACGGAAAGCTGCGAGCCAACCGGCACAATCCGCGTGGCGGCATGCGTCTTCCGGAAGTGTTGCTCCACCGCCTTCAAGTCCGGCAATCTTTCTCCTGCGTCTGGATTTTCCTGCGGATAAAATTCCTCCCGGGAACTCTGTTCGGTTTTCCATTTTTCGAGGAATTCCGGATCTCTGACCATGCGGATCCGGCTCTTAAAGGCGTCAAACGGAACCTTCGAAAAGCGTTCGGCATGGAGGCGTAGCAGCCGACTCTGGTAGTCATGATAGTTCGGCGGACCAAGGATTGTGTCGCTCATCCCGCAGACTGCGATGACGGAATATGCGCCTTTTGGCGGATCCACCGGGATCACCTCGCGCCGGTAGAATTTTTCGAGATGCCGGTTCAGGACATGGCGCACGGCCTCCGCCTCGCTCGTCCAGAGGCTCCGGTCCTCGGTAAATTGAAAAAGTGCCGTGGGCTGTTCCGAAGTGCGGTGGAGTTCCACGAGGTATCGCTCGGGCTTTTCGAGGATCAAGAAGGCCAGATCGAACAAGGGATAGGCCTTTCCGCCTGTTTTCAACTGTTTGGACAGCCCGTCAATACCCCGGGGATCGGGAACAAGCGTCGCCGTCCATCCCTGAAGAACAGGCGCAACCGGGGCGGCTGGACGGCGGATCTCTCTCCCGAAATCCCGGCGTCCCTTTCGGCGATCAGATCCGCGTTCCGGCCTTCGCCCTTGGAACTTGGAGTTCGGACTGCGCCCTTCCCTCCGTCCGGCGGGTCGGGAATCCTCGACGCGGTCGCCAAAGCGTTCAATGAGCGGGGCATTCCGGTCTCGGGAGGCCTCGGGCTTGGCCCAGGAGGGAAGAAAACTCTGCGCCAAGTCGATTTCAGAAAATCCGCCATCGGAGGAGGCTTTTTCACTCATGGGAATCGTTGGGGCCGGTTGTTGGAAAAGCCTACCGGGTGACCGGGGCGGGAGCCACGGCGGGCGGCGATGTCGGTGTGGCAGCCGCCGTCAGCGGACGATCCATGGCAAGCAACTCCGAAACCGTCACAAATTGGAAGCCCTTTTCCTTCAGCGCATCAATCGTTTCTGCCATTGCCGCGACGGTGGTCGGATGGATGTCATGGGAGAGGATGATGGAACCCGGCTTCGCCCGCTTCACGATTTCCTCTTTCACGTGCGCCGCGTTGCGGACTTTCCAATCCAGGGGATCCACATCCCACATGATCACCTTCATCCCGAATTCTTCGTTCAGACGTTTGGTGATGGTCGCATTGGTCGCACCATAGGGCGGGCGGACGATTGTGGGTTTTTTGCCGATGGCGGCTTCGATGGCCGCATTGGCCTGGTTGACCTGCGCGGCCACTCCGGCTCCGCCGCCTTTTGAAAAGGATTTGTGATCCCAGCTATGGTTGCCGATCTCATGCCCCTCGGCAGCCGCCCGCTGGAGCACTTCGGGATTCGCGTTTACGCACTGCCCAAGGACAAAAAAGGTGGCCTTGACTCCCTTTTCCTTGAGGATGTCCAGCAACTTGGGAGTGAGGGTCGCGTGAGGCCCATCATCAAAAGTCAGCGCGACATACGGCCCCTCGACATTGCAGGAATTATAGCTCAACCGTTTTGATCCCGTCCCAGGCTCAGGTGCCGGAGCCTGCATCGGGGGCGTGGTGTCGCCCTGGGCCGGATATCCCGAAACGGTCGGCTGTGGCACTTCTTCCTGCGGAACGGCAACCACCTGAGGCCTCTGCACCGGCTGGGTCTGGGCGGATTGACAGGCGGCGGAAAGAAGCGCAGCCACTGCGGGAATAACAAGCCAAGTGCGGGATTTCATGGAACGATGCAGAGAGATTTCCGATCTATCGCACAAACCGCTCCAAAATCACACCAAGATTTTTGACGCTTTCCGCCGGCCACAGATCGCGGGGAGTCACCAGGGCATTGTCCAGGCTGCGATGCTCCGGCCAATCGGAAACAAGCGGCACGTGCGGAATGGCCTTCGCGAGGATCGTTTTGGCGGTTTCCACGTTCGCGTGAAGGTGGGCTCCCACGGCATCCGCCGTCACGGGCTCCTCATCCGTCTTCCAACAATCGTAATCCGTGATCATGGCCAGTGTGGCGAGCGCGATCTCCGCCTCCCTTGCCAGCTTGGCCTCCGGGAGGTTTGTCATTCCAATCACGGAAAATCCCAGCTGCCGGTTCACGAGCGACTCGGCCCGCGTCGAGAAGGCGGGGCCATCCATGCTCACATAGGTTCCGCCATTGTGGAAGCGCCGCCCCGATTCCGCGCAGGCATCGGCCAAAATCGCGCGCAACCCCCCGCTGATCGGCTCCGCAAAGGACGGATGCGCCACAATGCCGTTGCCAAAAAACGTGTGGGCCTCCCGGCGGCTCATCCTGTCAAACAACTGGTCCGGGAGCACAATGTCCCTCGGGCGATACTGCTCCTGGAGACTTCCGACCGCTGTCACGGCGATGATCCAACGGACCCCCAACGAGCGCAGCGCCCAGATATTCGCCCGGTGGTTGATCTCATGCGGCGCGATCCGGTGCCCTCGTCCGTGCCTTGGCAGAAAAAATACGGAGCGTCCATGCAACATGCCCCCGATAATGACATCCGAGGGGTTTCCAAATGGTGTCGGCACAACGATGTCCGCCACCTCGGCAAACCCCTCGATCTGATACAATCCGCTGCCTCCGATGATTCCGATGGATGGTATGTTCATTTCTTTATGCGGGATTTTTCGGCCTGCGGAAGGAAGTCGCTTCCCTCGCCCCCAAGGTCGGTTTTTTCGAGAAGCGAGAGGAACTCCCGAAGTGCCGGTGTGCCGGCGGAGGATTTCTTCACGAGCGTCCCCAGTGGCCGCCACATCTCGATATCGAGGATTTCCAGACTGATCAACTGTCCGGTTTCGACTTCCGTGCGCACCGAGGTGCGCGGCACGATGGAAATCGCGGTCTCGATCTCGACCGCCCGCTTCACCGTCTCGATGTTGTCGAACTCGAAGGCCACCTTCACCCGGGCTCCCGCCAGGCGGAGCCGACGGTCCACCTCGCGGCGCGTCGGAAGATCCGGCTCGAAGGCAATGAACTTCTCCCCACCAAGGTCGGACAGGGAAAGCTTTCTCTTCGCTGCCAGCGGATGGCTGGGCGCACAAATGACAACCAGCCGATCGCGCCAGAAAACCGATGCCGTGATCCCCCGTCGCGAGGCCGGATACGCCACCAGCCCGACATCCGCCCGGTTTTCCTGCACCGCCGCATAAACCTGCGCCGACCGGCGGTAATCCATCCGAACCTCCACGAGGGGAAACTCCCTCCGGAAGCGCTTGAGGTAGGGCGGCAATTCATGCAGGCCAATGCTGAAAATCGTCGCTATGCGCAGTTCGCCGGAGACGACCTCCTGGAGCCTCTGCATGCGGGCCCCCAACTCCTCGTAGGCTCCGATAATCTCCCGGCTCGAAGCCAGAAAAGTCTGGCCCTCGGGCGTGAGATAGAATGCCCGGCGCCCCCGATCAATCAGCCGGACTTGGAATTGTTCCTCAATGGAACGAACCTGTTGGCTCACCGCGCTCTGCGTGATACCATTCCGCTCAGCCGCTTTGGAAAAACTTTCCGTATCCGCCAAATCGCAGAAAACTTTAAATGTTTGAATTTGCATCCGACTTCTCAGGAATAAGATAAACTTATATTTGCGGAAAAGCTAGAACGGATTTTTCATGAACAATTTTTCCTCCCATCTGGAACACCTGAAATTTCGCATCCGCTCGGCGGCGGAAGCCTGCGGACGCGATCCGGCCGGCGTCCGGCTCGTGGCGGTGTCGAAGACCCATCCGGCGGAGGCGGTGCGCGAGGTGGCGGCGTGCGGACAGGTTGCCTTCGGGGAGAGCAAAATCCAGGAAGCCCAGGGAAAAATCCCCATTCTGCCCGCCTCGTTGGAGTGGCATTTCATCGGGCATTTGCAGTCGAATAAAATCCGCAAAGCCCTGCCTCTCTTCCAACTTTTTCATGGCGTGGATGATGGGAATCTGGCGCGGCAGATGGAGAGAATCTGTGAGGAATCCGGGAGAACCTGCCGAATCCTTCTGGAGGTGAATGTGTCGGGCGAGGCATCGAAGTTTGGGTTCGATCCAGGGCGTCTTCGCGAGGTCCTGCCCGGTTTGCTGGCACTGCGGCGCGTTCAAATTCTCGGCCTCATGACGATGGCTCCCTATTCGGAAGACCCCCTCGCGGCCAAACCGTATTTTTCCGCCCTCCGCCGCCTGCGGGACGATCTGCGCGCGCAAACCGGCGCGGCGCTCCCCGAGTTATCCATGGGCATGAGCGGGGACTTCGAGGCCGCCATCGCCGAGGGCAGCACGATCATCCGCGTGGGTTCCGCCATTTTTGGAGAGCGCCCGAAGCCCCCCCCCGATTGCCAATTCCTGAATTTCTTGCGCCAGATCATGGATTCTTCCCGCGGAATAATGTATTAGAGATTCTAATGTTTCTTTCCAACAAACACGCCTTCCGATGAAACCCGTCGCCTTCCACAACACCGTTCTGCGGGATGGACACCAGTCCATGGCCGCCACCCGCATGAAAACCAGTCAAATGCTGTCGGCCGCGCCGATCCTGGATGCGATGGGATTTCGGATGTTGGAAACCTGGGGCGGGGCCACCATTGACACAAGTCTGAGATTCCTGGGAGAGCAACCGTTTGACCGCGTGCGCGCGCTGCGAAAAGTCGCGCCGAAGACCCCGCAGGGGATGCTTCTGCGCGGACAAAACATCGTCCAATACAAATGTTTTCCCGACGATGTCGTGGAGCTGTTTGTCAAATGCACCGCCGAGGCGGGAATCGAAGTGTTCCGGATTTTTGACGGGCTGAACGATCCGAGGAACCTGGCGCCGGCGATTGCGGCGGTGAAAAAGGCGGGAAAAACCGCACGGGGAGAGATTTGTTATACGACGAGTCCGGCGCACACGCCCGAGGCCTTTCTGAGGTTTTCCGAGGAACTCAAGGACATGGGCTGTGTCGAGATCGGCATCAAGGACATGTCCGGCGTGATCACCCCCCGCGTTGCCGCAGAGCTTGTCGCCGGCATTATCAAGCGGACCGGTCTCCCGGTCACGCTCCACAGCCACGAGACGGCCGGCCTCGCCGCCGCCTCCTACGTTGCGGCGACCGATGCGGGCGCGACGGCGATCGAAACTTCCATCTCGCCGTTTGCAAATGGCACCTCGCAGCCGGATACCCTTCGCATGCTCGCTTTGCTGGATGGCAATCCGCGCCAACCATCGTTCGACCGGAAGAAATTGGCGGAATTACGGGAATATTTCACGAAGGTTTACAAGGAATTGGACGCCTTCACCTCCCCTGCGAACGAGACGGTGGACAGCGACACGCTCGTCTATCAGGTTCCCGGCGGCATGCTCTCGAACTTCCGCGTCCAACTCAAGGACATGGGCATGAGCGAGCGTATTGATGAAGTGCTGGCCGAAATTCCCCGTGTCCGCGAGTGTCTGGGCTGGGCGCCGCTGGTGACCCCGATTTCCCAGATCGTCGGCACGCAGGCGATGCTCAACGTCAAATTCGGACGTTGGAAAAATTTCTCGCCGGCCGCGATGGACATTGCCCTCGGCAACTACGGACGCACGCCGGCACCGGTGGACAGGGAAGTTCTCGCCCTCGCGGAAAAGAACACCGGAAAGAGTCCGATGTCCTCGCGCCCGGCTGATTCTCTCAAGCCGAATGTGGACAACCTCCGAAAACAACTGGCCGAGAAAGGGCTTCCGACAACCGATGAGGCTGTTGTCCTCTTCGCCATGTTCCCGATGGAGTATGAGAAATTGATCAAAAAACCGGAGGCGATCCAGGATCCTGCCGCTGCGGCGAAGCCTTCTGCGACGGGTCCCGCGTCCGCACCTCCTGCCCCTCGTCCCACGGGACGCCATCAACGTCTTCAGATCACCGTCAATGGCCGGAGAGCCGAAGCCCTGGTCGAAGAAATCCCGTAAAATGCCATCCCATTCCATGAAACTGACTCTCGATGAATTTTCCCCCGCCACCTACGAGGATTGGCGGCGGGCGGCGGAGGAATCCCTCAAAGGCGCGCCGTTTGACAAAAAACTGATCACCCCGACGCCGGAGGGCATCAAACTCCAGCCCATTTATGGAAAGGCGGATGTCGAGGCTCTCGCGCTTCCCGAATCCTGGCCCGGGCTCCCGCCCTTCGTGCGGGGGGCATCGGCTGCGGGGAACAAGAAGCGTCCCTGGCTTGTCGCCCAGGAACTCCCCTATGGATGCGCGGAAAAGTTTCAGGCCGCACTCAGAAACGATCTGCGAAGAGGTCAGAATTGCGTGTCCCTCCTTCTGGACGCCGCAACGCGCCGGTGCCTGGACCCGGACGAGGCCGACGGGGAGGAGGTCGGAAAATGCGGACTCTCCCTTGCGACGCTCGGGGATGCCGCCCGCGCGTTTGCGGGTGTGGATTTCCATGCGGTGCCCGTTCTGGCTTTTGCCGGCGCCAGCGCCCTTCCTCTCGCCGGACTCCTGCAGGCGGTCACTGGCGACAAGGGCTTCTCGGGTGCCGTGCTGGCAGACCCGCTGACTGAGTGGGCCCGCGATGGAAAGCTCGCCATGAGCCTGGATGAGGCGTATGCGGAAATGGCCGCGCTTTCCCAATGGGCGGTCGGCAAGAAAATCCGCACGGCGGGCATCCAGGCCAACCTCTGGGCGGATGCCGGGGGCACCGCCGTCGAGGAGCTGGCCTTCGGCCTTGCGACAGGGGCCGCCTATTTCCGCGCGCTTGCCACGGCTGGAATCCCCGACAACGAAATCGCGCCGCGCTTTGTCATGGCACTTTCCCTCGGTTCGAATCTTTTTATGGAGATCGCCAAGTTGCGGGCGGCCCGCATGCTCTGGAGCCGGATTGTCGAATCTTTCGGCGTCCCCGCCGCACCGCTTTTCCTCCACGGTCGTTCCAGCCTGTTCAACAAATCCGTTCTCGATCCGCACACAAACATGCTGCGTGCCACGGCGGAAGGCTTTGCAGGCGTTGTGGGTGGTGTGGACAGCATGCATGTCGCCGCCTTTGATGAACTCATTCGCACGCCGGATGAATTCTCCACCCGTATCGCGCGCAATCTCCATGTCATCCTCTCGGAAGAGTGCGGGTTTGCGGAAGTGGCGGACGCGGCCGGCGGTTCGTGGTATGTCGAATCGCTGACCATCGAACTCGCCAGGAAGGCCTGGGAGTTGTTCCAGGAAGTCGAGAAACGCGGTGGCATGGCCGTCGCGCTTCGTGAGGGCTTCCCCCAGGCGGCTGTTGCCGCGAGTGCGAAGGCCCGGCGGGATGCCGTTTCCAAACGCCGCACGGCGATCCTCGGAGTCAACCTCTTTCCGAATCCCGCCGAGATCCCGCTGAGCCCGGATCCGGAGGCTGGGAGTTTTGCGATCCGCGCGGAGGGCGTCGCGGCAACACGGAAGGGAGGCGTGCGCCTCTCCTCACCCAGTGTCGGGGAAGTCGCCCGGGCATTTCAAGCCGGCGCCACCATTGGAGAAATTCGCAAGGCGCTGCCGCGGAAGGCCGCGCCGGCACCCGAGATTTCCCGCGTGGAAATCCTCCGGGCCGCCGAAGGCTATGAACGCCTCCGGGCCGCCACGAAAAATGCGCCGCCCAAGGTCTGGCTCGCAAAGTTCGGGCCTCCCAAACAATCCAAGGCGCGCGCCGATTTCTCCTCCGGATTCTTCTCGGCCGGCGGTTTCGAGGTTCTCCAAACAACCGCCGGTGCCAAATCCCCCGGGGAGGCATTGGAACAGGCTCTGGATTCGAAGGCCGGGATTGTTGTCGTCTGCTCGACGGATGACACGTATCCGGAAATCATCCCCGCCTTCGTGCCGGCCCTGAAAGCCAAAATGCCGGGCGTGAAGGTTCTCCTGGCCGGGTTTCCCGCCGACCAGATCGAGGCCCATAAGGCCTCGGGCGTCGAGGATTTCATCCACCTCAAGGTGGATTGCCTCGCCTTCCTCAACCGCCTCATCAAAGAACTCTGACCCACAAAGAAAATCCCGATCTCCCGCGCGAATCATTCCCTGATGCCATGAAATGCCCTGACTTCACACAAATCGATTTCCAATCCGCGACCGCCTCCACCCGGACCGCCTGGCAGGAGGCCTTCCAGACGGAAACCGGAAACTCGGCGGATGCTTCCGCACGGATGACGAACGAAACCATCGCTGTCCGCCCGGCCTACGGCCCGTCGGATCTCGCGGATTGCGCGCATCTCGACTTCACCGCCGGGGTGGCCCCGTTTCTTCGAGGGCCGTATGCGACGATGTATGTCCAACGTCCCTGGACGATCCGCCAATACGCCGGATTCTCGACCGCGGAAGAGTCCAATGCCTTCTACAAACGCAATATCGCCGCCGGACAACAGGGACTCTCGGTCGCATTCGACCTCGCCACCCACCGCGGATACGATTCCGACCACCCGCGCGTCGTCGGCGATGTCGGCAAGGCCGGCGTTGCAATTGATTCGGTCCTCGATATGAAAATCCTGTTCGGCGGCATTCCGCTCGACAGGATCAGCGTTTCCATGACGATGAACGGTGCCGTCCTCCCGGTTCTCGCCTTCTATGTCGTCACGGCACTCGAACAAGGCGTCCCTCTCGAACAACTTGCCGGCACCATCCAGAACGACATCCTCAAGGAGTTCATGGTGCGCAACACCTACATCTATCCCCCCGAACCCTCGATGCGCATCATTGCCGACATCTTTGAGTTCACTTCACAGAAAATGCCGAAGTGGAACTCGATCTCGATCTCCGGCTACCATATGCAGGAAGCCGGCGCCACCGCCGATCTTGAAATGGCTTACACACTGGCCGACGGCTTGGAATACCTGCGCGTCGGCACGGCGGCCGGGCTGGATATTGATGCCTTCGCCCCCCGCCTCTCGTTCTTCTGGGCACAGGGAAAAGATCTCTTCATGGAAGTCGCAAAAATGCGCGCGGCACGCGTTCTCTGGGCAAAGATCGTAAAGGGCTTCCACCCGAAAAACCCGAAGTCCATGGCCCTGCGCACACACTCGCAGACAAGTGGCTGGTCGCTCACCGAGCAGGATCCCTTCAATAACATCGCCCGCACCTGCATCGAGGCGATGGCGGCCACCATGGGGCACACCCAAAGCCTCCACACCAACGCGCTGGACGAGGCGATCGCCCTCCCGACCGACTTCTCGGCCCGCATCGCACGCAATACCCAGCTCTTCCTCCAAAATGAAACCGGCATCTGCTCGGTGGTCGATCCCTGGGGCGGAAGCTATTACGTCGAATCCCTCACCCACGAACTCCTCGAAAAAGGCTGGGCCCACATCCAGGAAATCGAGGCTCTCGGTGGAATGTCCAAAGCCATCGAAACCGGCCTGCCGAAAATGCGCATCGAGGAGGCCGCCGCCCGCCGCCAGGCCAAAATTGATTCGGGTGTCGAAACCATCGTGGGTGTCAACAAATACCGCCTCCAAAAGGAAGATCCCCTCGACATCCTCACCGTTGACAACACGGCCGTCCGCCTCTCGCAGATCGAACGCCTCAAAACCCTTCGCGCAGAGCGCGACGAGGCCGCCGTCCAACGCTGCCTCGGGGCGATCACCCGCGCCGCCGCCGACAAGACAAAGGGGAACCTTCTCGCCCTCGCGATCGAGGCCGCCCAGGCCCGCGCCTCGCTCGGCGAAATCAGCGATGCCGTGGAAAAGGTTGCCGGACGTTACAAGGCTGTGATTCGATCCATCAGTGGCGTTTACGCCTCCTCCTACGGAAATATGGACGACATGAACACAGTGCGCACGATGGCGGATGACTTCGAAGCGCGCGAAGGCCGACGCCCCCGCATCCTGATCGCAAAAATGGGCCAGGACGGACACGACCGCGGCGCCAAGGTTGTGGCCACCGGGTATGCGGATCTCGGCTTTGATGTGGATATCGGCCCGCTCTTCCAGACCCCCGAGGAGACGGCCAAACAGGCGGTCGAAAATGATGTCCACGTCGTCGCCATGTCGAGCCTCGCCGCCGGACACAAGACCCTCCTCCCCGCCCTCCGGGCCGAACTCAAGCGCCTCGGCCGCGAGGACATCCTCGTCGTCGCCGGAGGGGTCATCCCGGCCCAGGACTACGAGTTTCTCCGCGAGGCCGGTGCCGTCGCCATCTTCGGCCCCGGCACAAAAATTCCCGATTCCGCCAGGGAACTCCTCACCATCCTCAACTCCCGCGCAGCGTAACCACAAGCGTTTCCGGAAGTCACTTCCTGCGCTCCGAAAAACCTTCCTGTTTTGCACGGCCTGCTGGTGAATCACTCGACTTTTTTTCCCAAGGAAATAAAGTCCCCTCATGGCGCGCGGCACCAACATTTGTCCTTATTGCGAGATTCCCGTGGAGATGTCACAATGACGCTGTCCGCCGTGCCGACAACAGATTCTTTTGGAAGCGCGGGGCACCATGGTTCTGTGGACCTTGGGAGAAATTCGCTCCGGAATCCTCGGGGGGCTGCCGGCCCATTTGTCGGAGCATTTTATAAAATATGGGACTGACCCCTTATGGGAGTATCCTTGCGGTTTTGAGCGGGGTCTTGTTGGCGCTTTGTTATGCGCCGGTGGGCTGGGGGGATCTTTGTTGGTTGGCACTTGTTCCCCTGATTTCCGCAGCGTGGCTGCTCAGGCCGCCTTGCGTCCGAGCTCGCGCAGCCGCGCCTGCCAGCGGGCGACGCCGGCGGCGCCGAGTTGCTCGACCATCCCGATCAGCGTCGTGTGCACCGGCGCGATACCGACCATGCCGAGCATGTTGCGCTCCAGCGCCTTCACGCTGTGGGCGCGGAAGTACCAGCGGTACACGAGCGCCGGCATGCCCATGGTCACCACCAC
>JACSRU010000046.1 GCA_014879575.1 Chthoniobacterales bacterium
CCCTCCGGCGCCGCCGAAGCCCGATCCGCTCGCCTGGTTGCTTGCTCATCCCGCCTCGTGTCCGAAGGAAGTCGCCCTTCGCGAAAACATCGCGTTTCCCGTCCTCGTGAACGGCCGGTCTGCGGGTTTCATCAAACTTCCCGCAGGTACCCTGGTGAAGGTTTCCAAACTCGAGCCGGACGGACTCGTCGTCCAGCACCTCGACGCTTCACGACAGGTCTCCTTCGAAGCCACCGACCTGCGTGACCGGGGCACTCTGGCCATGGAAGAGGCGACGGCGGCAGAGCGTCTGGCCGCATCGCGTCCGATGGTTGTCGCCACGCCGACACCTCAGCCCCCCCGGCCCGCGTCCGACACCGACGAAATCGTCGTCGAATCGAAGACCTTCGTGCATCCCGGGATGCTCCACAACGAGAAGGACTTCGAACGAATGCGAAGCCACCGTGCGCGTGACCCCTGGAAGTCCGGCCTGGAGAGACTCCTCGCGAACCGGCACGCGCAACTGGACTGGCAGCCGAGCCCGGAGGAAATTGTCGTGCGCGGCACCGGACGGGAGGTTTCCCTGCCCGAAAACTACAACCAACTCTACCGCGACACCGCCGCCGCCTACGCCTGTGCCCTCCGGTGGAAAATCACCCGCGACCGCGACTACGCCGAAAAGGCGGTGGAAATCCTCAACGCCTGGTCGGCCACGCTCAAGCAGGTCACCGGATCGAGCGACGCCGCGCTGGCAGCGGGATTCTACGGGTACCAATTCGCCAACGCGGCCGAAATCATGCGCACCTACCGCGGCTGGAAGCCGGAGGATTTCGAGCGGTTTAAAACGATGATGCGCGAGGTGTTCCTGCCCAGGAACGAAGACTTCCTCGAACGCCACAACAACACCCCGATCGACCATTACTGGGCCAATTGGGACCTCTGCAACATGGCCTCCCTCATGGCCATCGGCATCCTCTGCGACAACCGCAGCCTCTACAACAAGGCCGTGCGGTATTTCAAATTCGGCAAAGGAAACGGCGCGATCAAAAACGCGGTCTATTACATTCATCCCGGAGGACTCGGCCAATGGCAGGAGGCCGGACGCGATCAGGGACATTGCACGCTGGGCATCCCCCTCACCGCCGTGATCTGCGAGATGGCCTGGAAGCAGGGCGACGATCTCTATGGTTACGACAACAACCGCTTTCTCGCCGGCTGCGAATATGTCGCCAAATACAACCTCGGCGAGGACGTGCCCTTCAAACGCTATGTCAACAGCAGCCACGGCACCCAAAACACGATCAGTGAAGAAGGCCGCGGCCAGCTCCGGCCTGGCTGGGAATTGGTCTACAATCACTACGTGAATCGCTGCGGTCTTCCCGCCCCTTACACCGCCCGCATGGCGGAAAAGATCCGTCCCGAAGGCGGCGGAGGTGACTACGGACCCAACAGCGGCGGCTACGATCAACTGGGATTTGGCACCCTCACCGCGACGCAGGACGGCCCGCAGTCCGTCACCAAGAACCCACGCTGAACCTTCTTGTGCCTCCCGGGAGGAGGGAGAGAGTCCTTGCGGACGCCAAAAACCAGACCCCGATTTTTGAGACTTGCGCAGTAACCCGGATCTCAACGGCACGGTCGTTGCGGGAATACGAGACCTACGACGTCCGATTCCTTATGGAGGACTTCCTCGTGAAAATCTGCCCGCCGCGACTCCTTGGCCAACCGGGGCCTTGTCAATGGAAACGTCCCTTTTCTTCGATTCCCGAGCCGGCCACCCTCGTTTCCCTCCTCGCCAGTGCCATCGTGCGGGTGCTGCGCCGACGGGTTTAACAGGGAAATTGAACGATTCCTTTCCCAGGCCAGAGTTCCTGGCGGAGATTCTTCTTCCGATGACGTCCCCTTCCCGCAGCCATCACGTCTGTTTGCTCGACGGTCCATTCAAAGTCCGGCAGGACGTTCACCTCGCCTATCTGCTTTCGGTGGAACCCGACCGGCTTCTGGCGCCCTTTCGGCTGGAAGCCGGGTTGCCGCCACGCGCCGAACGCTATGGAGGCTGGGAGTCGCGCGACATCAGCGGACACAGTCTGGGGCATTATCTTTCCGCACTGGCCTTCCTGCACGATGCCTGCGGGGACGAGAGGTTGAAGCCGTTGGTCGAGTTGATCGTTAGCGAACTGTCGGCCTGCCAGGAGGCCAATGGCGGCGGATACGTCCTGCCGGTTGATCGAACGGCCTTCGCAAAACTCGAAGGCGGCGAGATCGAGGCGTCGCCGTTTGCGCTCAACGGAGTTTGGGTTCCGTTCTACACCCTGCACAAACTTCTGGCCGGCCTGCGGGATGCCTGGCGATTGATGGGAAACTCCCTCGCGTTGGAAATTGAAGCGCGTCTGGCCGACTGGGTAAACGCGACGCTGAGCCCGCTGGATGGCACTCAGATCCAGACGATGCTGACCTGTGAGCACGGCGGCATGAACGAAGTGTTGGCCGACCTCTCTGCGGACACGGGCAATCCGAAGTATCTCCTGATGGCTTCGCGGTATTTTCATCACGCGGCGGTCCTCGACCCGATGCTGCGCGGGGAGGATCGGCTCGACGGCCTGCATGGCAACACCCAGATTCCGAAGATCGTCGGCCTGGCCTGCGAATACGAACTCGGCGGCGAGGAGCGATACAGGCTGGCGGCGACATCCTTCTGGGATGCCGTGGTCCATCGAAGGTCCTACGTCATCGGCGGGCATGGCGAGAGCGAGCACTTTTTTCCCGTCGAACAATTCCCGCAACGTCTCACGCCCAACACCTGCGAGACCTGCAACACCTACAACATGCTCAAGCTCACGAAGCATCTGTTTTCGTGGGAGCCGCGGGCCGCCCACATGGACTTCGTGGAACGCGCCATGATCAATCACCTCGCGGCCAACATCGGCCGCGAACCGGGCGAATTCGGCTACTTCCTCGGCCTCGACTCGGTGGGTGTGAAGGTCTTCTCCACGCCTTATGATTCCTGGTGGTGCTGCGTCGGAACGGGTCTTGAAAATCCTCCCCGCTACGGGGAGCTCATCTACCACCTCGACGATTCCGGCCTCTGGGTGAATCTCTATTTCGCCAGTGCCTTTGTGCATCAGTCGGAGCCTCTCGAACTCAGGCAGGAAACGCAGTTTCCCGATGCCGACACCGTGCGCTTCTCGCTCCGCTGCGATCCTCCGTGGCGCGGGACGATCCGATTCCGCCATCCCGACTGGTGCGAGGCTCCGAAAGTCGAACTCAACGGCGCTCCCCATCCCATCACCTCGACTCCCTCCTCGTATTTTGCCATCGACCGCGTCTGGCAGACGGGCGACACGGTGACGGTGCGGCTTCCGATGACGCTTCGCATCGAAGCGCTTCCCCATTCGGACGATTCCGTCGCCGCCATCCTTTATGGCCCGAATGTTTTGGCGGCCGTCGTGCCAGACGAACCTGGCGTCCTCAACCCCGCCAAAGAACGCTTCCGCGAGCACCTCGACGCCCGTGGAAAAACGGACGCCACTCCGCCGGTGTTTGTGGCGGAGAGCGCGGACGCCGTCCTCGCCGGGCTCGAGCCATCGGAGGAGTTTGCCACCTTTCGCAGCCGCGGGGTGGTCGCACCGCAGGATCTGGATTTCGTGCCGTTCCACCGCATCTATGAGGAACAATACGCGGTCTATCTCCCTGTCTTTTCGCCCAAATCCTGGAAGGCCCAGGAAGGCGCGATCCGCGCGGAACGCGAACGTCAGCGCGCCCTCGAGGCGCGCATCGTCGATGCCGTCACCCCGGGCTACCAGCAACCGGAAGTCGAACACAAGCTGGCCAGCGCACACAGCACCGCCCGCGATTTCCAGGGGAGGAAATGCCGGGAAAGCGGGCAGAACGGGTGGTTTTCCTATGTGCTGAAGGTGAGTTCCGGCGCTCCCATGGCCCTTGTCGTGACCTATTGGGGCGGAGAATGGGTGCGTCGGAAATTTGACATCCTCGTGGATGGCGAGCACCTCGCGACGCAGATCCTTCGGACCAACAAGCCGGGCGATTTTATCGATGTCGAATACGCGCTTCCGAACAGCCTGGTCGCCGGGAAATCTCGCGTCACCGTGCGGTTCCAAGCCCAACCCGGCTCGACAGTCGGCCGGGTCTTCGCGCTGAAAACGATTCAGGTGCCCCGGGATGACTCCCCTCTGACTTAACAGGGAAAGGCAGCACGAAGTTTCCTTTTCGCGAGGTCAGGGAATCGTGAGAGGATACCCAGACCTCCTAAATGAACGCCCGTTTTTTTCCTTTTCTTGCCGTGGCAGTCGCAGTGAGCGGCTGCCAGCGCGGTCCCGTCGAACCCCCGTTGCCGACGGGATTCCACGATGTCCTGACATTTGGCAATCCGGCCTCGGAGGCGTCCCATGGACTCACGACCGAGCGCAGCGAAACGCTGACCGGACTGCTCGACGAGCCCGCCCGCCGCCTGTTGCCAAAGGAACCGGCCGCCTGGGACGGCGGCACTCTGACCTTCCGCATGAAAGTGGATCCGGAAGGGCCGAATTCCTTCACCGCGCGATTCTCCGGGGACGACGTGACGGAGAATCGGCTCATGCTTTACGTGGACGGCAAGCAGATCGGCTGGCGTCATCTTGGCGAAGTCGAGCAACTGGATTTTGGGACCACGGAACCCGCGTATCCCGGCCGGTTTTACTACCACACCTCCCCGCTCCCTCTCCCACTCACCAAGGGCAAGACCGAAGTCCAATGCGAGATTCGCAGCAGCGGACGCATCTGGGGCTATGGGAACACGTTCGAAAAATATCAGAAGCCCATGACCGAGCCATCCCGCAGTATCTACCGGGTTTACACCCATTCGGACGGCTATTTCGTGCCTCCGGAGGGGGAGAAACAGGGCCGCCCACCCGAGACGCTCACCGTCCGCCCGGGCCCGGGTCCGGAGGTTCTCGACCAGATTCAACAGCGCGTGAACGGAGAGATCGAAGCCCGCCTGCAAAGCAAGGCTCCGCTCACCCAGATGCAGATGCAGTTGCTGGCCCGCGCGTATGACGTTGCCTGGACAGCGGCCCATCACAATCCAGGCACGATCGAGCAACTCGTCCGCTCGCTCGACGCGCTCTTCGTCGCCTACCGCAAGAACCCAAAGCTCGCCCAGGCCGAACCCTCGACGTGGAATCCCGACTGGTTCGGACTGGGCGTCTGCGGGGAAGTGATTGCCCTGAGACGGAACGAACTGGCCCCCCATTTTGACGAGGAGATCGACGATGGCGCGGGAGGAAGAATCACCCGGCGCGAGGCCTTCTCCGAAATGCTTCTGGCCACCCGCGACTGGCACCGCCTGCACCGCCGTCAATACACCAATCAAACGATGATCAACGATCTCCACGGCATCTACGATCCCAATCGGGGCATCGCCGTGCTCTCGCCGGAAAGGGCCCTTCCGGAATCCGAAGCCCGCCGGTATCTCTACGAAGCCGTCGGCCTCGAACCCTGGCGCGACAGCGACCCGGGAGGGAAGATGGGAAGCGCCGGACCCGGCTATCATCAACTCACCGACAAGGGCCTCACCAAGGAACTCGGATACGTGGGCGGATACGGCGAGGTCATCGATCTCGTTGCCGACATCTACAACGCCACCCGGCCCTCTCCGCACGAACCCGGCGATGAAAAAATCAAAGCCCAACTCGAAAAAATCGCCCTCGCCCGGGCACCCTTCCGGCATCCGGCGCAGGATGCCGATGGACACCGGGCCATGCGCATGGAACAGATCATTGGCTGGCGCGATTCCCACCATCCTGGCTATGTCGCCTACGGCCAGCGGGCGACCCGTGATGCCTCCGCCCTGCAGGCTGCGGCCATCACCCGGGCCCCCCGCCTTGTCGGCTACGCCCAGCAAATGATCGCCGACAACCAATTCTTCGCGTCCGAAGTCACCGCCATGGCAGACCTGGCGCAACCCCTGCGCACGACGATCGGCCGTCTCGAGTCCCCGGAGCAGTTCGCTCTCCTCACCTCCCTCCCTCCCAGCCCGCACCGATTGCCGATGAGTTGGGATCAGCCGGACTTTGTGTTCACCGACGAGGAGAACGGCGTGGTCGCTCTCAAGCACGGCAATGAGATTCTCTATGCGTCCCTCTACTGGCGCTCCCGCTACGCCGTGAACAATCTGGCGCGCGTTCACTATCTGACCCCCGACTTCGACCGGATCGCCGAAGTGCGCGGAGAGACGCAGTTCACCCCCGCAGGCGAATTCACCGTTCCCGACTGGACCAACATGGCGTTCGGCAATGGCGGGGTGAAATATCCGGGAAATTTTTCCTCCGCACACGCCGGAGAAAGGCAGTTTCTCGCCCAGGCACCAGCCGGGCAGCCGCCGATCAAGCCCGGGAAGGAAAGCCCCCACGTCGGCCGCGCCGACTTTTACACCCTGCGCTACGGACCCTATGTGATCGGCCTGAACATGTCGAAGGACAAGACCTTCCCCCTCAAGGCCCCGGAAGGCTCCGGCAAGGTGATGGAACTCGTGACGAAGACGCTGGTAACGCCAGGCTCGACAGAACAGGTTCCGCCCCGCACCACCGTCATCTACCGAACCATTCCTTGAAAAATCGCCCGTCCCTCCCCGTGAGTTTAACAGGGAAAGTTTTGAATCTTTTGCACGAAGGCTCATCGCGTTTAGAATGGACCGGAACCCCTGATCATCATGTGCAAATCCCTCCTTCCCGTCCTCTGCGCTCTCTCCGCCTGCGGTACGCTCTTCGCGGCGACCCCAATTTTTCAGGAACGGTTCAACGATTCCGGCACAGTCGAATACCTCAACGGTGCCGAAGCCGGCCCCGGCCTGACGACCCAACCGGGAGACAAGGCCTACGCCGCCCGTGTCGAAACGCCAGACCCGACCCAACCGCAGCCTGGTGCCACGGTCGATGATGTTTCCGCGCTCAGCGGAGACTTGAGCCAATTCACGGTCACCCTCTGGTATAAAGCCAATCGAGAAATTCAAGACCCCGATTCCCTGATTCACATCGGCGGTTTCTACCTTCTCTGGGACAGAGTGCGCGGACTGACCATGCGCCTCGGTCTGCCCTTGGGTGGCGAAGACTTTTCCAATTGGCTCAGCCCCTCCATCAAAGGCCCTGTCCTGCCCTTCAACGCTGTGGACGAATGGATTTTCTATGCCATCACGTGGAACTACGACACCCGCTCCTGCATTATCTATCAAGGCACGGCAAGCGCGCCTGCGGAGATTGCCAGCGAAAAGCACTCGTTCGAGGTAACTGGCCGGGTGCTAGGATCCACGGCCAGCATCATCGGCAACCACGTGGACGGGCACGGAAATGTCATCGGTCACCGTGCATTCAGCGGTCAGATCGACAATATACGCATTTACGACACCGTGCTCGACCTGGATGCCATCGACGTCATCCGCAAGGCAGATCTCGCAAATTCCGATCCCAAACTCCCTTAATCGATGCGGGCGCAAAACATTGAACCCGGAAATAATTTTCTGATAAATGCGTCACATTATTGTGCCCGCATCTGATTAGGATAGATAGCGCGATCCCCTTGACTCAACCATGCGCAGGATCTTGCAGGAGGCGCCGACTCAATCTCCGTCCGCACTCATCATCGCATCGCAGTCTCGGAAATTGAGGACGTGCATCCCGTCACTCAACCGATGGGCCTGGCCGGAATAGACGAGGTAGGATTGTCCGATGCGATCCGTGAGATCCCGCATCCTCCGCGTGCCCTTCAGCTGTCCCCTGGAGAACGTGCGTGCCGATTTGATTTCGATCGTGTGCAATCGGGTTGCACCCGGAAAAAGCAAGTCCACTTCATGGCCTGCACTGTCGCGGAAGAAATACAAATCCACCGTCTGTCCCCGGTTGAACCGTGATTTTACACATTCGAGCACGACGAGATTCTCAAAGATTGCCCCAACGAGAGGATCCCGGCTCACCTGATCCGCAAGTCGAATCCCCAACAGGAAACAAAGGAGTCAAACATCCGTAAAGTAATACTTCGGCGACTTGATGATCCGTTTGCCAAAGTTCTCGAAATAAGGCGGCAGTTTGAAAATAACGAACGACGCTTCGAGCAGGGAAATCCAGTGCCGCACCGTCTTGGCATCCACACCCACATCACCTGCCAGCGAGTTGTAGTCAAGGATCTGCCCCACCCGCCCGGCCAGCAACTTCATCAACTTTTCAAACAAACCGGCATCCTTGAGTTAAATGAGCTGGCGCACATCACGCTCGACATAGGCTTGATAATAATTGGAGTAGGCCACCGACGGACGCTGTTTCCGGTCGTGGATACGGGGCAGGAAGCCATGAAAACAATATTCCTCAAACGTCGCAACCTCGATCCCTCCGGCACGCATCTCCGAGATCGACAGGGGAAGCAACTGCAAGATGGCGGTTCGCCCGGCAAGCGATTGCCCGATGGCTTCTCGAAGCTGAAGCTGATGCGAGCCAGTCAGCAAAAAACGCCTGTTCTGCCCTTCCTCGTCCACCACTCCCTGAATGTCACTCAAGAGCTGCGGCACCCGCTGAATCTCATCAATGATGACCGGCCCGGAAAAGGACGCGAGATACGCCTGGGGATCATAAGTCGCGATTTCCCGCGTCTCCGGCACTTCCAAATTGGAATACGCCCACCCGGGAAAGACCATCCTCGAAAGCGTCGTCTTGCCGGC
>JACSRU010000045.1 GCA_014879575.1 Chthoniobacterales bacterium
CCCCATCGCCCCGACTGTCCGGAGCACGACCGTCTTCGCGGGGGAACCCGCCGAGTGGTCCGCCCATTTGCGGACACCCTGGAGCAGGCGTCCGGACGGCAGGTTTGAAATGGAAATCCTTCTGGGGAATGCAAGGCGGGTGGAGTTCCTTCCGCGCAATGCGCAGTCCTCCCGTTGGGCGGCGGCGCTCACAGAGGCCTTTGATGGAATCTTTTCCCGTGTGGAAAAACGTCCGGCCGTGGCCGGTGTTTTCCATGCCTTGCTTCACGGCAACAAGACCAATCCCCCCTCGGGGATGCTCCTCGCTTCCTGCGAAAATCTTCCGTCCACCGCCACCAGGGAGATGCTGTTGAACGATGACCTTTCTCCGGCGGGAACAAGGATCCTCATCGCCACCCGCCTGCTGGAGGAGTTCGAACCTGTGCTGGACAGTTCTGACAAGCCCCTGCAGCGGCTGGGAAAACTTTGGGAGGTTGTCCGGCACATCCTTCTTCAACTCGGCCACGAGAGCTACCCCAGGGACAGGTTCACCGAGCGGATTGCCCTCACGACAAACTGGGCGCTCTTGAATCTTCACGTGCTCTACGATGAAAAAAAGGAGGGTCGGCTGCGTCCCAACGCAACCGGCGAGGCGTTTGAGGCACTTGCCGCCCGCCGAAATCACATGGACCGGCGCGAGCTCTTTTCGAGGGACGCCTTTTTCCGGTTGCTCTCCGATGTGTCATTCCTGTTGCGGGATCAAAATCCTTCGAGCCTGTGGGATACGGCGGCGGTCATTTCGCGCGACTATCTCGATGCCCGGTATCTCCGGCTGAGCATCGCCGGGCTCATGCCGACCAAGCCCCCCTGGCAGGAGGCCATGCCTGTCGAATGGAAGAGTCCCAGGAAAATCAAAACCCCGAAGCCTAAAGTCGGACGATTCGGCATCATTGATGACGAGGATGAGGACGCGTGGAAGCAGGTCCGGGGGCCGCTGGAAGACATTGGCTACCTCATCATCGGGCAACTTGGCATGGGCCAGTTCGGACGCGTTTACGAAGCGATTAATGTCACAAACAGCAGCATCCCCGCCCGTGTCGCCGTCAAGGTGGACCGCATCCGAAAGGGCCGAAAGAAGGAAGCCATCGAAGCGGCCGATACCATCATGGACATCGCCCGGGGTCTCGCAAAGTCCCCGCATGTCATCCGGGTGTTCGATGCCGGTCACCTGAAAAAGATCCGCTCGAACTACCACATCCTGCAAATGGTCGAGGGGGACACCCTCGACCACCTGATCGGAATCGCCGGCAGCGAACACGCGAGCATCCTGCGCCCGAAATTCCGGCGCTCGTCCAAAGAGGAGGCCAGCCGGGAATTTCTGAAATCCCTGAGTGGAAGCGCCGGGGAGGCGTGGAGGCGCGACCGGATGTCTCCGCCCTTTGCGTCCGCACCGGGACTCAACCATATTTTGGACCTCCTGACGAGCACCGCGCTCTGGCTCGAGGAAGTCCACCACCTGGGGTTTGCGGTCAATGATCTGAAAAACGGCAACGTGATGATCAGCCGCCGGGGACAGTTCAAGGCGATTGATCTCGATTCCTACAGCCGGATTTTTTCCTACCTCGACAAGCTTCCGGATTTCTTTTTTCTGGCCGTCTCCACCCTGCAGCTCATCACCAGGGGGTGCGCCTGGGACCAATCGGCAACTTCATCGGAGATCAGGGAACTCCTCGCCGATCCAACGGCCATCGAACGCCGACTCGTCGGGATCTGGCCCTATGGCGATCTTGCCGGACCCAGCGGGGGACGCCTGGCAACGGAGGAAGTCACCGGATTCTTTTCCCGTTTCATCAATGAGGCGCGCTCGGGCGTTTTTGCGGAAAATCCCGGCCATTTTTCGAAGGCCATTGATGCGCTGATTTTCCTGAAGCGGCGCCTCTCAACCGAGGAAATGGTGCTCCAGTAGCCCCCGCGCGTTCAGTCAGGGAGTCTTTCCAGCAATTTTGCAACAGAGAGAATCTGGACGTGGCGGGTGGATTGGAAGTCCGGGAGGTTTCTGGTGACAAGATGCCGAATGCCGTTCTCTTCTGCGGCAGCTACTTGAATGGCATCTTCGAAATCGTCGTATGCGAGGTGGACTGCCCGCTCAATCGTGGAGCCGGCTACTGCCGCGATGTGAAATTTCTTTCGCAGGAAATCGAGGGAAACGGAAATCCGGACGCGTTTTGACCGCCCGATGATGTAGCAGATGTTGGCGACCGACAAAGCGGTGATCCACGGTTGGGGAACTTTGGCGAGAGCGAGAGCGGACTCTCCGAAGCCGGGCCGTTTGAGGAGAACGTCCAAAACGACGTTCGCATCAAAGAGGACTTTCATTTGAGGTGCTTTTCCGCCAGTCCACGCCACCGAGGGTCATCCCAGTGTTCTTCCAGCGGCAACGCGGCCCCGAGTATGGCGGCGATCTCGGGATCGATCCGGGCGATTTGTCCGACGGTGATCTCCTCGGCCTCGCGGTCCACCTGCTGGCGGAACCACGCGGAAAGGCTCTTGCCCTGCTGCGCGGCAATCGCTTTTGCCTTGGCCGCGATCTCGTCGGGAACAGAAAGCGTTAAATTCATACGTGAACCGTGACTCGCTTCACGTATTCTGTCAAACCGTTCCTTGTGGAGCAGTGGCTTGTGTTGCTCGAAAACATTTTGACACACATGGGAGGAAAGAAAAAGTCCGTGTAGCCGTTTTGCCGTCGGCTCTCAACCAAAGCGCCCGGTGATATAGTCCTCGGTTTGCTTCTGGGCGGGGTTGGAAAAGATTTTCTGTGTGTCGGCGTATTCGATCAGCTTGCCGAGATAGAAGAGGGCGGTCCGATCCGAGCACCGGGTGGCCTGCTGCATGTTGTGGGTGACGATCACGATGGTGAATTCCCTTTTCAAGTCGTGGATAAGCTCTTCCACCTTGACGGTCGCAATGGGATCCAATGCGGAGCAGGGCTCGTCCATGAGCAGGATCTCCGGACGGTTGGCAATGGCGCGCGCGATGCAAAGCCGCTGCATTTGCCCTCCGGAGAGGCTGAGTGCGCTCTCATGGAGACGGTCTTTTGCCTCGTCCCACAGTGCGGCACCCCGGAGGCTGCGCTCGACGGTCTCATCCAGGACCGACCGGGTGTTCTGCCCGGCGACCCGGAGCGGATAGACCACGTTTTCGTAAATCGACTTCGGAAAGGGATTCGATTTCTGGAAGACCATGCCGATGCGCTTGCGCAGGGAGATGACTTCGATGTGCGGATCGTAAATACTCTCCCCGTTCACGAGCACATCCCCCTCGTGGCGCACGCCGTCAATCAGGTCATTCATGCGGTTCAGATTCCGCAGGAGCGTGGATTTCCCGCAACCCGACGGCCCGATGAACGCGGTGACCTGACGCTCCGGAATGTCCATCGTGACATCAAACAACGCCTGCTTGCTTCCGTAGTAAAAACTGAAGTCCTGGATTCGGATGTAGTCGGCCCTCCGGTCGTCGCCCGGTCGGGAGGAATTTTCTGTCGCGTGGGTCATGGTGGGATTAGAAGGCTCCGGTTGCATATTTTTTCCTCAGACGTTCCCGAATCACGATGGCGAAAAGGTTCAGCGCGACCACCAGCAGGATCAACAACAACGTCGTCGCAAAGACCATCGGCTTGGCGGCCTCGGAATCCGGGGACTGAAACCCGAGGTCATAAATGTGGAAGCCCAGATGCATGAACTTCCGCTCGGGATGAAGGAAGGGAAATTCCCCGTCAATCGGAAGGCTGGGCGCCAATTTCACAACGCCCACGAGCATCAGGGGCGCCACCTCGCCGGCTCCGCGGGCCATGGCAAGCACCAGCCCCGTCAGAATGCCGGGCAGCGAGGCCGGAAGGATGATGCGCTGGATGGTCTGCCATTTTGAAGCGCCACAGGCGAGGGAACCTTCCTTCATTCCGCGTGGCACGGCGGCAATCGCCTCTTCGGTGGCCACGATCACCACCGGCACTGTCATGAGCGCGAGGGTCAGCGCGGCCCAGAGAATTCCCCCGGTGCCAAATGTCGGGGTCGGCAGATAATCCCCAAAGAAGGTTTTGTCGATGCTGCCTCCCAGGAAATAGACAAAGAACCCCAAACCAAAGACACCGAAGACAATCGAGGGGACGCCCGCGAGGTTGTTGATGGCAATGCGCACGGCCCTCACAAAGAATCCCTGCCGCGCATATTCCCTCAGATAGATCGCGGCGATGACGCCGAAGGGCACCACGGCCAGGCTCATGAGCATGGTCATCACAAAGGTCCCAAAGATGGCGGGAAAGACCCCCCCCTCGGTGTTTGCCTCGCGCGGATCCTGGGAAAGAAAGTTCCAGATATTGTGCAGGAAGAGTCCAAGCTTCCGAAAAATCCCGATCTGATTCGGCTGGTAATACCCCAGGATGTTTCCGATCGGCAGCTCTTTTACTGCGCCGTTTGGGAGTTGATAGGTGAGAGTTGCCGCCGTCTGGAGGAGGCGGAGCGCGCGGGCCTCGGAGGCGAGCGTTTCGTAGCGCGCCTCCAATGCCGTCATGGCCTTCGTCGGGGCGGATGAGTCGCGCCCGCGAATTTTGAGTTCGTTCATCTCGGCGTTGATGCGCCCGATGTCGCGCTTTTCGATCGTCTCCAGAGCCCGGCGACGGGCATTGCCTTCGGCGACCAACGCACGAAGGGCTCCGGGAAAGGCGGGATCGGAAGCCGACAGCGTTTTGCCATCGGAAGTGGCAAGGCGTTGGGGAAACCCAAACGCCGGTCCATACTCCATGCGCTCGATGACAAGGATGTCTTTCGGTGTCCTCGTTTTTGCGATGTCCGCCCTGTTGATGAATACAAAGTTCGAGCCGTAGCCATCCTTGTTGCCGATGAAGTATTGGAGTTCCGACTGGTCGGCCTGCGGCCTGCCTGCGGCATCAAGCACCGGCGTGCGCTTGACCCGTTGCTGGACAAGACGTCCGACAAATGTCTCCCCGCCCCCGGGAACCGGATTCTGGACTCCCGGCTTCAGGGTGACCTCGACGAGGGGGGCCGGCCAGAAGACGGGCACCCCGTTTGCCACAATCACCCCCAGAAGCCCGGCAACCATGAGAAGCCCAAGGGCCAGACCCATGGCCGTGAGCCAGACAAGGGGCTCGCCGGGAGCGGCATGAGTTTTCGTAAGCGAAGGAGCTTTGGCGGCGGACATGACGGTTAGACGGTTTTGTATTTTTCCCGGAGGTGCTGGCGGAGCACTTCCGCCACCGTGTTGACAAAAAACGTCAAAAGAAAAAGCAGGAGCGCACCAAAGAAGAGCGTGCGATAAAGCGTCCCATGATGCGGCGCCTCGGGAAGCTCGACCGCGATGTTTGCCGAGAGCGTGCGCATTCCGGAAAAAATGTTCCATTCCATGATCGGCGTGTTGCCCGTGGCCATCACCACAATCATCGTCTCGCCCACCGCCCGCCCCAGGCCGATCATCAACGCGGAAAAAATTCCGGCGGATGCGGTGGGGAGCACAACGCGCATGGCTGTCTGCCAGCGGCTCGCCCCGCACGCCATTGAGGCGGTCCGCAAGGCCGACGGCACATTGGAAAGCGCATCCTCCGCAATCGTGAAGATGATCGGGATGACGGCGAATCCCATCATGAACCCGACCACCAGGGAATTTCTCTGGTCGAATGGCGTTCCCGTCACCGCAGGCCACCAATACCGGAAGTCCGCAACCTTTTTTCCCGTGGCGGGATCCGTGGTGACAAAGGCGAGGGATTCGAACGCCGGTCCAAGGCTCCAGAGCAGGCTGCCAAGGAGCGCAAGAATCGGGAGGAAAACCATCCACTCGGTTCCCGGGCGAATCCTCTTGCGCAAATGGATCGGCAATGTGCTCCAAAACCAGCCAAAGAGTGCGGCGGCAGCCGGCAGACCGGCCGCCAGCAACATCAGGGAGGGAATCCGATGCTCGACGAGCGGCGCGATGTAGATCGCCGCGAGAAATCCCAGCACGACGGAGGGCAGCGAGGCCATGATTTCCATCGTCGGCTTGATCACTCCACGCAAATTGGGATCGAGAAACTGCGAGGTGTAGAGCGCCGCAAGCAAGGCGATCGGCACCGCAAAAAGCATGGCGTAGAGCGTGCCTTTGAGTGTTCCGAAAATCAACGGCACCAGGGAATACTTCGGCTCAAAATCATCGCTTCCCCCCGTGCTCTGCCATTCCCATTTTTTCTCCGGGGCTCCCTCATACCAGATCTTCCCGAAGAGTGCCTTCCATCCGGAATCGGGATGCGGGTCGTTCAACTCATAGAAGTGCAGTCTGTTCTGCTCATCGAGAAAGAGGATCCGTCGGTATTTTCCGGAGATGACGGCCTTTGTGGCGGTAAACGGAAGCAGTTCCTGCCAACGCACGGATGTGGTTGTCCGAAAACGCAGGGAGGCTTCCCTGGCGGCGCCGATCAGGAACGCCTTGTTGCGCTGCGTGGAAACGAGGTAACTGGGTCTGCCGGGAAGCACGGGAAATTCCTGGGTCAGACCGAAGGTCCGGACGCTGGCACCCTTCGGATAGAACAGGCTGAACACCCGGTTCTCGCCGGTCTCCGCCGCGAGGATCAGGGAGACATCCCCGAAGAGGAAATCCACGAGTGCCACGCGCGAATCGGCAAGGTCCCCAAAGGGTTGGAATGTCTGGACTTTTTGAAAACCTCCGTCCGCCTGCAAGGACAGGTAAATCACCTCCCCCTCATCCGTGGTTGCGATCACCGCATCCCCGGTGGCGGGGACCAGGATGTCCCTCGGTTGACCGGAAAAAAATGGCGTGAGGTCGAAGGCGGTGGCCACCTCGGCACTCCCGGCTCCCAGGAGCGAACGCTTCCGCTTCAAAAGTTGTGCGGACACGCTCTTTTTTCCGTCGGCATCCTGCAATGCCACGACCAGCTTCTGGGAACCGGAATCCCCGTAGGCGATGTCCAGGATCCGGGCTCCCGGAATCCCGATGTCGGAAAACTTTGTCGCTGTGGGACTGGCGGTCACCTCATTTTTTCCTTCACCGGTGGAGGATTTGTAGCCGGGCGAAACCAGCGCGTATTTTCCATCGGCTGTCCCAACGATCAATTTTTGCTCGCGCTTGTTGATCCCGGCGGCCGTAATCTCATGAGCCGGGCCTCCTCCGAAATCCACGGGAATTTCCGAAACCTGGCCACTGGCGTAGTCCACGAAAAGCAGGTTGCCGTCCGGCTCGACAAGGAAGGGTTTGGCGCCCCATTCGTCCACCCCGAGAATCGTGAACTTTTTTTGCGGGAGTTGGACCGTCTTCAACTCGTGGACCCGGGCCGCCTGGAAAAGGGGAAAGACCTGGAAAAGAATAAAGAGGAAAATCCCGAAGACCACGGTGACAACCAACACCCCGCCACATCGGATGAGCCACGTCATCACGCGGTCGATCAGCAGCGTCATCCGCCCGGTCTCGAAGCGCCTGCGGTCGGTCGTGTCAGTTTCCAGTGTGGGATCCATGTCTGAGCCGGGCGTGTGAGTCTCTCGTTCCCAGCGGGAAAAGCGCAAGGAATACCCTCTACTTGGCGAGGGAGTCGAGAACCTCGTCAACCTTCACTTTCGGCAGGGGAAAATAGCCGTCCTTCACGACGACTTCCTGCCCGGATTTTGAAAGGAGGTATTTGAGGAATTCGAGCGTGAGCTTGTCCATTGGTGCCTCCGGTTTTTTATTCACGTAAACATAGAGGAAGCGGGCCAGCGGGTAATCCCCGGAGAGGCAGTGCTCGTAGTCCGGCTCGACAAATTGCCCGTCCTCCCCGCCGAGCCCAATGGCACGGACGTCCGAGGTTTTGTATCCGATGCCGGAATATCCGATCGCCGTGAGGTCGCTTGCGATTCCCTGCACGACAGCCGACGAACCGGGCTGTTCCTTGACGGTCGCCTTGAAGTCGCCTTTTGCGAGGGCTTCGTCCTTGAAAAACCCGTAGGTTCCCGAGGCGCTGTTCCGGCCAAAAAGCGAGAGGGGACTCCTGCCCCAGGAACCGGTCAAACCAAGCTGCCCCCAGCTCGTCATGTCCTCCCCTCCCCGCTTGCGCGAGCTGGAGAAAATCCCATCGAGTTGCTTCATGGTGAGACCCTTGATCGGATTGTCCTTGTTCACGAACACCGCCAAGGCGTCCACCGCCACCGGAATCTCGGTCGGCTTGTATCCGAATTTCTTTTCAAACGCGTCGATCTCGGAAGATTTCATCGGACGGCTCATCGGCCCGAGCTGGGCGGTCCCCTCGATCAGGGCCGGGGGCGCGGTGGATGAGCCCTTGCCCTCGATCTGGATGTTGACATTCGGGTATTCCTTCTTGAATCCCTCGGCCCAGAGGGTCATGAGGTTGTTCAGGGTGTCGGAGCCGATCGAGTTCAGGTTCCCCGTCACGCCACTGGTCTGGGCATAGGAGGGAATGGCCGGGTCCACTTCGACGCCGGCTTTGGCAAATCCGACAAAGGCAGCACCCAAAACGAGAAGAGAGAGAAATTTCATCCCGTCGAGGAAATCAGCCTCTCCGCTTTGTCACAACCCGGAGATTGTAACAATTTCGTGACATTGCGGACTCTCAGAGTCCGCCTGGTGTTTGGCCATTTTTGGGATGATGCCAAAGGCATCTGAGCTTCGGCAGCCGGGGGTTGAGCGAAG
>JACSRU010000174.1 GCA_014879575.1 Chthoniobacterales bacterium
AAATCGGCCTTTCTTTTCAGGAGCTTTTTTCGGCGCAGGGGCTGCCGAAGGCTCGATCTCGGCGACGGTCTGGCCGATCTTTACCTCGTCGCCCTCCGCGACCTTCCGGCGGACAATTCCCGCCTCGGGTGCCGAGACTTCCTGCGAAACCTTATCCGTCTCCAGCGTGAAAAGGATGTCGTCCTTGCGGATGTGTTCGCCTTCTTTTTTATGCCAGACGGAGAGGATGCCGGAGGAGATCGACTCCCCCACGGCAGGGACTTTCACTTCAATATTCATGAGAATGGTTCGGTTTTTCTAAATTTCAAAAGCCTGTTTGACCAGCGCAGCCTGCTGCGCCTTGTGCGTGCCAAATGAACCGGCCGCCGTGCTGGCGCTGGCCGGACGTCCGGCGTAACCGATGAGCGAACCGACGAACCCGGCAATGCGCGGGGCGATAAAGTTCCAGGCACCCATGTTCTCGGGCTCCTCCTGGCACCAGACAAAGCGCGTGACCTTCGGATAACTTTTCGCGATTCGCTTCAGTTTGTCCCCATGAAGCGGATACAATTGTTCGATTCTGACAATCGCCGTGCGGCCATCCTGCCCGGCCGCCGTACGGCCATGCACGAGATCGTAGTAAACTTTGCCAGAACAAAAGATCAGGCGGGTCACCTTTTTGGGATCCGGAATCGCCGGGTCATCGAGAATCCCGTAGAACCGCGAATTCGTGAAATCCCCGCTCCGTGAGACGGCATCCTCCGAACGCAGAAGGCTCTTCGGGGTCATGATGACGAGCGGCTTGCGGAACTTCTGGTGGATCTGCCGCCGCAGCGCATGAAAATACTGGGCCGGGCTGGTCAGGTTGCAGATTTGCATGTTGTCCTCGGCGCAGAGCTGCAGGAAGCGTTCCAATCGCGCGCTCGAGTGTTCCGGGCCCTGCCCCTCGTACCCGTGCGGCAGGAGCATGACGATGGAACTCGGACGCCGCCACTTGGATTCCGCCGAGGCAATGAATTGATCAATGATAATCTGGGCCCCATTGGAGAAATCGCCGAACTGGGCCTCCCAAATGCAAAGCATTGACGGAAAATCCATCGAATACCCGTAGTCGAACCCCAGCACCGCATACTCGGAGAGCGGGCTGTTATAAACGCAAAACCGTTCCTGCTTGGGAGCGATGTGCATGAGCGAAACGTAATTTCGCTTCGGATTTTTTCCGTCGAAGAGAACCGAGTTGCGGTGGCTGAAGGTGCCGCGCCGGGAGTCCTGTCCGGAAAGCCGGACCGGCGTTCCCTCAAGCATCAGGGATCCGAAGGCCAGAAGCTCCGCAAAACCCCAATCATAGGGTCCCCCCGCCTTCCAGACCTGGAGGCGGCGGTCCAGCACGGTGCGCTGAATTTTTGGAACGACATGAAAGTCCTCCGGTGTGGTCGTCAGTGCCTTGACCAGCAATTCGAGAGTGGACTCCGTGATGGCGGTATTCGCAGGCTCGTGCTTATACGGTGGCTGGAAAATCGCGGTCGAGCCGGCGAACTCGTGCTTTTTGGAGTCGAGCGGCTTCTTGGCCTCGACCAGGGCGGCCTCCAACTCGGCAAGGGCGACCGCCTTGATTTCCTCCGCCTCCGCAGGGGACACGGTGCCGGCCGCAGCGGCTTCTTCGGAAAATTTTTTGCTCAACAACGGATGGTTTTTAATGACGTTGTAGAGGTTCGGATGCGTGAAGGTCGGCTCGTCGGTCTCGTTGTGGCCATGCCGACGGTAACAATAGATGTCAACGACCACGTCGCGTCCGAATTCCTGGCGAAACTCGAGCGCCATCTGCGCGATTTCGATCACCGCGAGCGGATCTTCGCCGTTCACATGGAAGATCGGTGCCTCGATCATCTTGGCGATGTCGGTGCAATACAGGGTCGAGCGCCCATCCGCAGGGGTCGTGGTAAAACCAATCTGGTTGTTGACGACGATGTGAACCGTGCCGCCCGTGCGATAGCCGGGGAGTTGGGACATGTTGAAGACCTCGGCCACAATGCCCTGCCCGATAAAGGCCGCGTCCCCATGAATCAGGATCGGGACCACGCGCTTTCGCTCCTCGGTGTCGCCAAGCACGCGCTGGCGGGCCCGGGCCTTGCCCTGCACGACCGGATCCACCGCTTCGAGATGGCTGGGGTTCGCGGCAAGTCGGATTTCCACCTTGTGCCCGCTCGGGAGCGTGCGGGTGGTCTGGTAGCCGAGATGGTATTTTACATCGCCGTTGCCGCCCACGAGTTCCGGAATGAAATTGTCCTGGAACTCATTGAAGATCACCTTCAGCGGTTTGTTCAGAAAATTGGCGAGCACATTCAAGCGGCCGCGGTGGGCCATGCCCATCACCAATTCGTCAATTCCCCGCGCGTCACAGATCTCCAAAATGGCGTTCAACGCAAGAATCAGGGACTCCCCGCCTTCCAGCGAAAACCGCTTTTGCCCAACATACTTCGTGTGGATGAAGGACTCAAAGGTCTCCGCCTCATACAATTTGCGCAGGATGTCCCGATGGCTGGCCGGCGTGAGGAAATTGGCGCGTTGCCGGTTTTCCATGCGGTCGCGCACCCAGTTCCGGATTTTGGGATTCTGAATGTGATTGAACTCCACGCCCACCGTCGCGCAGTAAGTTGCCGTCAGATCGGCGATCATTTCTCGGAGTCGCATTTTTCGATCCTCCCGGAAGAATCGGGACGATACCTGGAGATCGAGATCCTTTTCCGAGAATCCCAGCTCCCGCAGACTGAGCAGGGGGTTTTCGCGGGGAGTATTTTGGAGCGGATCCAGATGGGCGATGGAATGCCCCATCGTCCGGTAGGCATACACCAGGGCGTCCACGCGTGTCTGGAGCGACGGTGCCACTGCCCCGTCCGCGGGCGCATCTGGCAGGGACTCCCCATGGATCTGGCTCCGCGCAAAGCCCAGCTCAAACCCCTCGAAAAATGCGGCCCAATCCGCGCCGACCGAGTGCCGGTCTTCCAACCAGCGTTGATAGTTCAGGTCAATCAACGCCTCGTTCGGACGGGCGGCGAGAGAAGTGTTCATACAAAAGTCATGGGATGAAACCCCGGCGGAAATTATTCCCGACAAGGTGAAAAGTGGGCGTAACATGCGGGAACCGGCCATTTTTCGCAAGCAGGCAATCTTGAAAAATGCACCGCAAGGCCTCCGGCGGGCTCCCCCCCAAGGGGATTGCACGTCCAAAAACCGGCCGGAGGGCGTCCGGAAAAAAATCGCAAAAATCCTATTGTCTCAGGGACACGTCACGGGTATGTCTCTGGGCTCCCCTTTTCAGGAGGTCTGCAAAACCATTCCCATGAGTAACAAAGGAAAAATCGTTCAAATCATCGGCGCCGTCGTGGACGTCGAATTCAATACATCCCAAGGCGCTCTGCCAAAAATCTACGATGCGCTGGAGATCACTTTCGAAGCGGCCGGGCAGTCCAACCGACTGACGCTGGAAGTTCAACAACACCTCGGTGAGAACTGGGTGCGGTCCATCGCCATGAGTTCGACGGAAGGTCTCTCCCGCGGGATGGAAGTCCTCAACACGGGAGCTCCCATTTCCGTTCCCGTCGGCGAAGGCGTCCTCGGCCGCATCTTCAATGTCACCGGCGATCCCACCGACGAACGCGGCCCCGTGCCCTTTGAGAAAAAGTATCCGATCCACCGCCATGCCCCGCCGCTTCTTGAGCAGGACACCCAGGCAAAGATCCTTGAGACCGGCATCAAGGTCATTGATTTGATCTGTCCGTTTACCAAGGGCGGCAAGGTGGGTGCCTTCGGCGGTGCCGGCGTCGGCAAGACCGTCGTCATCATGGAACTCATCAACAACATCGCCAAAGGTCACGGCGGGTATTCCGTGTTTGCCGGTGTGGGCGAGCGCACGCGGGAAGGAAATGACCTTTATGCGGAAATGAGCGAGTCCGGCGTCATTGATCAAAAAGATCTGAGCAAATCCAAAGTCGCCCTGGTTTACGGACAGATGAACGAACCTCCGGGTGCCCGCTTGCGCGTGGCTCTCAGCGCCCTCTCGATGGCCGAATATTTCCGCGATGAGAAAAACCAGGACGTTCTTCTCTTCATTGACAACATCTTCCGGTTTTCCCAGGCGGGTTCCGAGGTGTCCGCCCTCCTCGGACGCACGCCGAGTGCCGTCGGTTACCAGCCGACGCTTGCCGCCGAGATGGGCGACCTCCAGGAACGCATCACCTCGACCACCAAAGGTTCGATCACATCGTTCCAGGCGGTTTACGTGCCTGCGGACGATCTCACCGACCCGGCACCGGCAAACACCTTCGCGCACCTCGATTCCACGATCGTGCTGGAGCGCTCGATTGCTGAACTGGGCATCTACCCTGCGGTTGATCCTCTGGCTTCGACCTCAAAGGCGCTTTCCGCGGACATCGTGGGCGAGGAACATTACCGGGTGGCGCGGGGAGTGCAAAACGTCCTCCAGCGTTACAAGGATCTGCAGGACATCATTGCCATTCTGGGTATGGATGAGCTTTCGCCGGATGACAAACTTACCGTCTATCGCGCCCGCAAAATCCAGCGCTTCCTGTCCCAACCTTTCCATGTGGCCGAAATCTTCACGGGAACCAAGGGCCAATACGTGCCGATCAGCGAGACAATCCGCGGCTTCGCGGAAATCCTCGATGGCAAGCACGACAATGTGCCCGAAGGAAATTTCTACATGAAGGGCAACATCGACATGATTCAGGAGGCCTGAGAAATTTCCTCAACGCCTCCTCGCTCATAAATCCTTTTCCCCGTTCCCATGTTACACTTGGAAATTGTCACTCCTGAGCAGAAGACCTACTCCGACGATGTGGACTCGGTGGTGATTCCCGGCGTGGAGGGTGAGTTGGGGGTTCTTCCCCAACACGTGCCGTTGATGACCCAGCTTCTGCCCGGAGAACTCCGGGTGATCAAGGGTGGCGAGGAACTTCGCCTCGCAGTCGGCGAAGGCTTTGTCGAAATCACGGCCGAAAAAGTGGCCGTCCTCACGGATATGGCGGTCAAGGAGAGCGATATTGATGAGTCCGCCGCCGAAGCCGCCATCCGGCGCGCCGAAGAGGCCATGAAGGATAACAAGCTGGGCGATGAGGAATACGCGACCGTGAAGGCCTCCCTCCAAAAATCCCTCGCCTTGGTTCGCGTCAAACGGCGCCGGAGCTAGCCGAAGAACAATCCATGGCGGGGATTTGCAGCCGGAGCGGTTCTTATCCCGGCGACCCTGCGCGCAACTTTTCCAAATGCCCGGTCAGTTCCGGATGCGCAATGGCGATTTCCTGCCGGGTGGCCAGCGTTTTGAGTTTTACGGCGGGCCATTCCGCCCCCACGACGACTGCGTGACGAGCGCTCAGGCCTTCGGCATCCTGGAACTGGCGACCCACCTTTGCGGGCTTTAACGAAAAATCGGTTTTCCAGCCTTGATCGCGGAGCTGTTGGACAATCTTCAGGGCGTTTGGTCGTTGCGCCTCGTCGGCCACCACAACATACACCTCACACGCGGGAATCGCGACGGAACGCCTTTTCCCGTCAGCGGCAGGGATCTCGTCAATCAGATGCCCCAGAACGACATCCCCCATCCCAAACCCGATGGCGGGCAGGTCGGACGCGCCGTCACTCAATCCCTTGATCAGGTTGTCGTAGCGACCACCACCGGCAAGCGCCCGGAGATTTTTTGACCGGTCGAAAATCTCGAAAACAACCCCGGTATAATACGCCAGTCCCCGGACAATCGACAGATCGGGCTCGATGAAGTCGCTCATCCCGCGCGCTTCGAGTGCCGCCAGCACGGGCGCGAAGGACTCCGGACTCCCTGCCGCGATGAAGTTTTTGAGATCAACGACCGTGAGCCCCGAGGCGGCCAGCTTTTCGTCGAGTTTTTCCGGCGACTCCCGCTCGATTTTGTCAGCGCAGGCGAGGACTGCCTGGGATTGCGAGGGGTCGCACCCGCGCGAAGCCAAAAAATCCCTCCAGGCCCTGCGGTCACTGAGGCGCACGACGAAGTGTTCCCGGCTGAACCCGAACCCGCGCATCAAATCCACCGCGAGGGCGACAATCTCGGCGTCTGCTTCCGGCGAACTTTCCCCGAGGATGTCCGCATTAAACTGCAAAAACTCCCTCAATCGGCCTTTTTGCTGGCGTTCATGACGAAAAAAGTTTGAGACGCAAAACCACTTCATCGGCTTGCGAAAATGCTTCTCCCGCGCGGCCACCATCCGCGCAAGCGTGGGCGTCATCTCCGGACGCAGGGCGACCTCGCGATCTCCGCGATCACGGAACGAATAAAGTTGTTCGAGGATCTCGGCCCCCTCCTCGTTCTTCTTCCGATAAAGATCGCCGCCCTCCAGCGTCGGGCCATCGTATTCGACAAACCCATAGGTTTGCGCCACCTCGCGCCAGGTTTTCACAACGTAATTCCTGCGGGCGCAGTCCTCGGGATAAAAATCCCGGAATCCCGGTAGCGCGGGCATCAACGGTCCTCCTCGATTCTCAACATGAAGGCATTTTGCCCGCCACTTGCCGGGTTGAAAAGCCTTTCGTGGGGGATTGGAACCAGGCTCTGAACTTTCTGATTCCGACACGCAAAAGCCCACGGAACTTGTATTTCTGCGGCTCGATTTTTGTGAAGCCCTGAATGCGCGCCAGGTCATCCCGGATTCCCTCCCGGGCAAATCCGGGCGCGGGCCGTCCGCCCGCAAGGATCTTCCAGATCAACGGGTGACGGGGTTGAAGTCCCCAGCGTGATACGAACTGCGGACGAGGGGTGCGCTGGCCACGAAAGTGAAGCCTTTTTTCCGGGCGATCTCGCCGTAGAGCTGGAATGTCTCCGGGTTCACATATTCGACCACCGGCAGGTGATTTGGCGTCGGACGGAGGTATTGTCCGAGCGTCAGCACCTGGACTCCGGACTCGCGCAGATCGTCCATGGCCTCAAAAATTTCGGTCTCCGCCTCCCCAAGGCCCAGCATCAACCCGCTCTTTGTCATCACTCCGGGCTCCATCTCTCTGGCCCGCTTGAGAACGGCCAGGGAAAGCCGGTATTTCGCCCGGGAGCGGACGAGTGGGGTGAGGCGCTCCACGGTTTCGATATTATGATTATAGATATCCGGACGGGCATCCAGCACGCGGCGGATTGAGGAATCCTTGCCGTTGAAATCCGGCACGAGGACTTCGATGGCGATTTTTGGATCGAGGGCTCGAATCGCTTCGATCGTCCGGCCAAAGTGGTCCGCGCCGCCATCCGCCACATCATCGCGGGCCACGGCGGTGACGACCACATGCTTGAGGCCAAGCCGTTTGACCCCCTCGGCGACGCGCTGCGGCTCGTCTTCTTCCAGGGGCAGGGGTTTCGCGGTATCCACCGCGCAAAATCCGCAGGCGCGGGTGCAGCGCTCCCCGGCAATCATGAAAGTCGCGGTCCCCCCGCTCCAGCATTCCCAGCGGTTCGGACACTGGGCGCTTTCACAGACGGTGTGCAGCCGCAAATCCGAAACCAGATCCTTCGTGGAAAAGAAGACCGGGTTGTTCGGAAGGCGGACCTTGATCCAGTCCGGCTTCTTGCTCGTGTGCAGCTCGGGATTGATCTTTGGACTAGGCATGCAGGGTGGATCATCGCCAGCCAACCCCCCGGTGTCAATTTTTCCGCAACTTCTGCGCGCGCGGGGAGTTTCATGGAATGATGCACTCCGTCCGCACAAAGATCCTGCTTGCCGCCGCCGTCCTGACCCTCCTCTTTGGCGCATGGCAACTCTTCCGGTCGGATGGTTTGATCACCCTGGATTTTCATGAGGCCCCTGTCTCGAAGGTGATCGCCTCCATCGAACGCCAGGGACGCATTCGCCTTGCCACCAATGTCCCGCCGGAAACTCCGGTGACCATACAGGTGAAAAGGGCGCCACTTATGGAGGCGCTCGAAACCCTTGCCGTGAGGCTCGATGGAGATTGGCGTGTCGTTTATGCCGGGGCTCCAACCAAGGCTCAGGCGCAGGCCGTGGTGGAGGGCGTCGCAACCGACAAACGATCCGATCAGTGGGCCACCGCATGGTTTCCCGCCATGGGCCTGCTTGAGGATGAGGCCGTCGTGGATCCCCGCACACTCACCGTGAAGCCGGAAGCCGACACGAAGAACGACCTCCAATCCGCCCTCCGCCAGATCGCCATGAAGTCCGGCATCATGACCGCCGTCCCGCAGGATTGGAATCCCACCGCAAAAATGCCCGCAAAATCCGCCACCGCTGCCAGCCTCGTGAAACAACTCATCCAGTCCTCCGGCGGACAGTTCCAGGAAAGCTTTTTGATCATCGTCCGCAGCGGACGCGAGTGGGTGGCCGATCGCGGGAATCCGCCGCCGCCCCAGGGGATGCCCGGCGAGAGACCGCCAGGCGACGGGCGATCCCGCTCCGGACGGGAGGGAATGAATCCCGAATGGCTGGCCCAGCGGACGGAGGCCGCCATTGCCAGGCTCCCGGCCGATCAGCAACAGGCTGCCCGGACAGACTACGACACCATGAAAAAATTCTGGGAGGAAGTCCGCGCCCTGCCCGAAGACCAGCGCCGCCCGAAAATCGCGGAATTCATGAGCCGTCCGGATATTCAGGAAAAAATGGAACAACGCATGGCCGCCCGGGATGCCCGCCGATCCCCCGAACAACGGGAAAGACGCATGAAAAATTACATCGAACGCAAGAAGCAGATCAAAGGCGCGCCACCGAAGGCATGAAACGCGGATCCTCCGGCTTTACACTTCTTGAGTTGATTGCGGTGGTCGCGATCCTCTCCATGCTTGCCACGCTGGCGATTCCTCATTTTGAAAAGGTTCGAAGTCGCGCGCAGAGCATCGTCTGCACGAACAACCTCCGCCAGATCGGGATCGGTGTTCTTGCCTATGTCGGCGAGAACGACAATTTGTTCCCCATCATCGAACCGAATCCAAATTCGCCCGTGTATCTGCCGGAGGACGAAGCCACGCCGCTCTATGTCGAACTCGAACCCTACGGGGTCACGCAACAAGTGCTCACCTGCCCGTCCGACATCAAGGGGCCGAACTACTTCGCGCAGCGCACCACGGTCATTGACGGAAAATCCTATGGCACCAGCTATCAGTGGCGTCCGATCATTGATGATGAGAATGCCATTTCCCCAAAAATCTACGGAGGCCGCCGGGGGGCGGGCGTTCGAATTGTCAAACCCTCGCGGGTTACGCTCTGCACCGATTTTGTCGGCGTGCATTCCGGGAGAATGAACCGGCTCTACGCGGACGGACACGTCTCCAAACCGTATTAGCCGGAGCGCGGGCACTCCTTCCTTGCGTCACGGAGCCTTGGGCGCCAGGGAATTTTACAGTTCCCCGGAGAGCCAGCGGAACATCGTTTCAAATACCAGCCCAAAGCCAATTTTCAGCGCAATCAGGATTCCGACCCAGCCCCACCACGGCAAGGTGACAAGCCGGGTGAAAGGGGCCAGCACCGAGAGATACAGGCAGAGGAGCATGAGAAACTTGAACGCATGCCACGCATCGGTCGTGGCCACCAGAGCGGTGGAGGAAAAGGGGAAGGCCTCCCCCTTCGATCGGTCCCCATCCTTCCACTTGTTCCGCCACGAAATCGCGGGATTCCACCAGCCTTCCATCGCCGGATGCCGTGCGAACCAGGTTTTCCCGTAACGAAAGCTCAGCGCATCCATGGTGGCATTCGAGGCAGCCGCCAACACCAGCATGAGAGAACTGAAAAGAACAACTTTCCAAAGAGGAGAAGGGGTCAGTCCCATAAGTTATAATTTCTCGTTGTCGCGGCTTAAAAAGAGGTCCGCAATTCAGCAAGGAAGGAGCAAGCCTCGCGTGGACGGGGTTCCGGCGAATGGAGTTGACCAATCCAGGCAGCAGCGACCGCCCTTCCTCGATGAGGAGACTCTTGTAGGGGGATTGATACACATCTGGTCATGGGGCCATCCTCGGCATTTCCAGGTTCGGAGTCAATTATAACTTATGGGACTGACCCCTTCTACCTTCTGCGCGATTGACCGCGGGCTCTGGCCGCGACATACTGACACCACTTTGAAAACCCTATTCCTCCTCCTGGCCGCCATTTTTTTCGGAACCATTTTGGCCGATGCGCAGAGTCCGTCGGCTCAGGACGCCCATGCGTTGAAGCTCGCCGTTCAGGAGGCGCTGGGCGACTTCGACACAAAAAATTACGATGCCGCCCTGAAGAAGTTGGAGGACATTGTGGCGAAGGTTCCGGAGGATCCGTTTGTCCAGAATCTCCTGGGGGCGGCCTATACGAAGAAGAAAAATTTTGAGGCGGCGGAGAAGTGTTTTGATAAAGCTCTGGAGAAGCAGCCGGATTTCTTCCCGGCGAAGTTCAACAAGGGGGAGCTCCTCTTCCTCCAGCGTCAGTATGCCGAAGCTCTGGAGTATTTTCAGAAGATGCTGAAAGCCGATCCCCGCAACGAGTTGCTCCAATTCAAAGCCCTGCTCTGCAATCTGCAACTCGGGGAGAAGGAGGCGGCGCAGAAGATTTTGAAAGGGATCAAGTATCCCGGTGACACGCCGGCCTGGTATTACAGTCAGGCCGCCGTGGAATCCAAAAATGGCAACAAGAAAAAGGCGCTCGAGTATGTCACCGGTGCCAAATACATTTTTGGAACCAAGACCGAATTATTCGACGAGACGTTTCACGATCTCGGAATCGCCCTTCGCTGAATGAAACCCGCTCCCTTTACCACCGGCCGATTCAAACGGCAGAATCCGCTTGCGGCAACAAAAGCCACCCCGCGCGGCCTCCTTCTGCACGAAAAAGCCCGCATCCTGGTCACGGGTGCCGGGGGGTTTATCGGAAGCGCCCTCGTGCATGAACTCAACCGCCGGGGACTCACCCAGATCGTCGTCACCGATTTTCTCGGGGAGGACGAGAAGTGGAGGAATCTATTGCCGTTGGAGTTCGAGGATTATGTCCCGGCAGACGAGTTTCTGGATGGCATCAATCGCGATCCGGAACACCACGGAAAATTTGCGGCCGTCTTTCACCTCGGCGCCTGCTCCGCCACGACGGTGACGGACGCGGCCTACGTGCTAAGAAACAACTACGCCTACACGCAGGCGCTCTGCAAATGGGCGCTCGCGAGCGGGGCACGGTTTGTCTATGCCTCCTCGGCCGCCACCTACGGGGACGGCTCGGCCGGGATGGATGACCGACAGGAAAACCTTCGGACATTCCGTCCATTGAACCTCTACGGCTATTCCAAGCAACTCTTTGATCTCTACGCCTGGCGCGAGGAAATCCTCCCCGATATTGTCGGCATCAAATATTTCAATGTGTTTGGTCCGAATGAATACCACAAGGGCGACATGCGCAGCCTCGTCTGCAAGGCGTACGAGCAGATCTGCGCGACAGGACAAATCCGCCTTTTCAAAAGCTACAAGCCGGAATATCCGGACGGCGGGCAGCAGCGGGATTTCGTTTATGTGAAGGACGCCGTGGACATGACCCTGCACCTTGCGGAAACCGAAACTGCGGGTGGCCTGTTCAATGTCGGTTCCGGGGCGGCCCGCACCTGGGTGGATTTGGCAAACGCGCTCTTTTCTGCGCTCGGCCAAACGCCAAAAATCGAGTTTATCGAAATGCCGGAAAACATCCGGAGCCAATACCAATATTACACGTGCGCGGCGATTTCCAAACTCCGCGAAACCGGATACCACACGCCGACCACATCCCTCGAGGATGCCGTTCGGGACTATGCCGTGAACTACCTGCAAGCCGCCAAGAGGCTGGGTGAGTAGCTCCCGCGAGGGTTCCGGGATGAAGGGAAAAAAAATCGCAATCGTCGGCTCGGGAGCGATCGGGCTCTTTTACGGCGCAAGGCTCGCCTCGGCGGGATGTCGTGTGCATTTTCTGATGCGCTCCGGATTTGAAGCAGCCACGCGGGGGGGGATTCGCATCCATTCCGGGGAAGGCCCGCTGCATCTGGAAAATCCGGCCATCGCAAAATCCCCGGCGGAGATCGGTGCCTGCGACGGCGTCATTGTCGCGGTGAAGTCCCCATCGAATGATGTCCTTCCGGTCTTGCTCCCGCCGCTTCTGGGCGATCAGACGTGGATCCTCACCCTTCAGAATGGCTTGGGGAACGAGGAATTTCTGGCCGCGCATTTTGGAGCCGACCGGATCCTCGGGGGGCTTTGCTTCGTCTGCCTCACGCGGCGGAATCCCGTGGAGGTCGATCATGTCGGGCACGGCACGCTCTCGATCGGGGAGTTCCAGGGTCCTCCACGCGACCGGACACGACAGCTCGTGCAGGCATTCCAGGACGGCGGGGTGGAGACCCACCTTGTGGAAAGTCTCGCCGGAGAACGCTGGCGGAAGTTGGTTTGGAACATTCCCTTCAACGGACTCTGCACGGTCCATCGCGTCGGGGTGGATGGCGTTTTGGGCGATCCGGATTTGTTTCGCCGTTGCGAATCTCTCATGGAAGAAACGCGGGCCATCGCCGCCGCCGAGGGGCACGAGATTCCGCACCACTACGCGGCGTATCAGGTCGAGCGCACCCGTCCCATGGGCGCCTACCGGCCCTCCACCCTTGGGGACGCGGAGGCCGGAAACCCGCTCGAAATTGATCCGATCTGGGGGGAACCCCTGCGCCGGGCGCGCCGGGCGGGAATCGAGACCCCCCATTTGGCCGCACTCTGCCAACAACTCAACGCCCTCGCATGAAAAACCGCATCCCCCGGGAACTCGTGGAATGCGGCGCCACCACCGCAATTGTGCTGGGATCGGGACTGGGGCCCCTTGTTGAGGAGTTGGAGCCCGTCTGTTCCCACGAATACGCCGCGCTGGGTCTCCCGGTGTCGAAAGTTCCCGGTCACGCCGGCCGCATCCTGGTCGCCCGGCTCCAGGGGCGCCCGCTCCTCATTGCGCAGGGCCGCGTGCATCTCTACGAAGGCTGGAGCGCGTCCGAAGTCGTAAGGATGGTGGACTTCCTGCGGGAGATCGGAATCCGCTCGCTCATCCTGACCAATGCGGCCGGCACCGTGAATCCGGATTTCTCCCCCGGGTCGTGGATGATGCTCTCCGACCACCTCAACCTCACCGGGCAGTCGCCCCTTTGCGGGGGACCGCATTTTGTGGATATGACAGAGGTTTACAGTCGCAGGCTCCGGAGTCTCTTCCACAAGGTTGCGTCCAGGCAGGGGACCATTCTTCACGAGGGCGTCTATGCCGCTCTGCCCGGCCCGCAATACGAGACTCCTGCGGAAGTCCGCATGCTCCAGCGTCTCGGCGCGGACGCCGTCGGCATGTCCACCGTTCCGGAAGCCATCAAGGCTCGGGCTCTTGGACTGGAAGTCGCCGCATTCTCGTGCCTGACAAATTGGGGTGCCGGTCTCGCTCCCGGTCACCTCAGTCACGAGGAGGTCACCTCCGCAGGGAGATCCGCCGCCTCCTCCCTGAGCGACATCCTTCGCGAGGCACTCCCGTTGATATAGAGGTTCAACGGGATTGGGGAAAATCTTTCTGCCCGGCCCGCCATTGGGTTGGGTTCATCTTTTGTTCCGAGCGGAAGGCCCGGGAGAACGTGGACAGATCCTCGAATCCGCAGGCGAAGGAAATGGAGGCCACCGATTCGGAGGATTCCCTCAGGAGCCGGCAAGCGTGGCCGATGCGCAGTTTTTGTAGATACTGCGGGCGCGAGCGGCCGGTGAGCTTCCGGAAATAGGCGGTCAGGCTCTTCGTGCTCATGCCCAGGCGCGCGGCGGCGGCTTCATTGGTTTCCGATTCGTGAAAACTGACGGCGAGCTGCCGGACATCCTGCTGCACGCGGGCGATGGCCGTCACGGCCTGGGGGCGCTGTTTGCCGGATACCCGGCGGCGTTTCAATTTGCTGAGCAGGAGCAGGGTTTGAGCGATCACCACCGCCCCCGTGTGCTCGCGCGCGAGCGACTGCTCGAACAGGATCGCCCGCAAATGCAGGGCGACCTCGCGGCTCAAACTGGAATTTCTCGGAAGCGAAAATTCCTCCGGAAGCACGCCGGCCCACACGGATCCCTGGTCGCTCCGGGGCCGGATGCACAGGCACAGGACGGCGAGCGGCGAGGCCGGATGGTCCTCGATGCGGTATTCCTCCCCCCGGGGGATCACCATCAGATCGTGCCGACGGATCGGATGCCGGATCTTCCCATGAATGATCCAGCACGAGCATGACCTCCGAGAAATCATACCGGGACGGTGCCATCGCAAAGGTCTCGGAGTGCCGACTTTCGAGAATGCAGATCCCGTAGTCCGGAAACTTCGGCAGCACCGGGTGGCGCGCTTCGAGTTCAATGATCGCCTGCATAGGACATCATTCTGAAAAGAGATTGTGGCATATTGGCAGATGGTATCGCGGCCCTTCAGGCCGCAGAATTCTCTCCGCCCATAACCCAGGCCGTTGGCCTGGGCTATGGGATGATGCGCCTTTGGCGCAGTCGAAATGGCCAGGCCCCGGCAACGGTTTGGAAAACCCGTTCCTGGAGTTTGGACATTTTTGGGATGATGCCAAAGGCATCTGAGCTTCGGCAGTCGGGGGTTGCGCGAAGCGACACCCCCAGTTCTCCACACGGAAAAAGGCCCGATCCCAAATGGGATCGCAGCCCCGCTCAATCCAGATATTTTGCCTCGCATACGATGCTTGCCAGTTTCAACTCCTGGCTGGCACCCCATCCGGGGTGCTGAGTTTTTTTGGATTCCATCCCAGGGGTGTCGCTTCGCGCAACCCCTGGCTTCTGAAGTTGAACACACCTCCGGCGTGAAAAAAATGTCCATACTTCAGCAACGGGTTGGAAACCCGTTCTACATACGCTCAGCTCCGCCGACGGCGGAGCAGGAGGGTCGCGGCGAGGCCCGACACTGCGAGAAGCACGGTGGATGGCTCGGGAATCACGACCACCTGGAGACCCGTGCCCTGGAAATACGCTTCCTTGCCCCCGCCGATGCTGGCCTTGTTGAGGAGGCCGAAGTTCGAGACGTTGGCGTAGCTGCCGAAGTTTGCCGTTCCGTTGATGAGCGTGTAGGTTCCGGCGGCGACCGAGCCATCCAAGCCGATGACATTGGTGAGCGAGAAGCCGCCGAAGGTCACACTGGTTCCATTGACGGTGAGAGTGGAGGTGAGGCTGAACACAAAGTCCGCCCCTGCCGTCAGGCTCAGGCTGCCCAATACTGTTAACGTAACACTTTACTCGATCGTTATTCTGTGCTCGGATCGGGCACATGCTGCGTCCAGCCAAAACCTTGTCCGTGGGGTGATCTTCCGGGCCGAACTGGGCCGATACAAAGATTCGGAGATCGTTCTGGCGGAGAAAGTCGTCTGCGGGCTGCGCAAGGGCATGCTGTGTCTGGCCGACCGGCTCTTCCCCGGTCTGGCGTTGTGGAAAAAGCCACCGCCTCCGGAGCGCATGTGCTTTGGCGTGCGAAGGTCAGCATGAAGCTCAAAGTCGACAAAGTGTTGCCTGACGGTTCCTGGCTGGCCACATGGAAATCTGCCACGCGAGGACAGAAAGATGAGCGGGGAGTGAGCGTGCGGGTCATCGAATACCGGCTCAAAGGCGGCAACGGGGAAACCTTCCGCCTGATCACCAGTCTGCTTGACCACGAGACAGCTCCCGCCCGGGAACTAGCTGCGCTTTACCCGCAGTGCTGGGAAATTGAGTTGGCTATCAAGGAAGGCAAGCACGTGCTCAGATCCGGCCAAATCACCCTGCGCAGCAAAATGCCCGAGTTGGTGCGACAGAAATTCTGGGGCGTGCTCCTGGCTCATTACATTGTGCGCAAGATGATGGCCCGAGCAGCACTGGACGGAGACGTTGCCCCCGACGTTCTCAGCTATCAGAGCAGCGTGGAAATCATTCGCAGTAGCCAGACTGGACCAGTTCTGGCCTTTTTCCCCCCTCAGCAAAGAGTGAGTCAACAGGAGGCGTTGCTCAAAGAGATCGGACGGCAAAAAGTCTCCAGCAGTCGCGGCAAGTCCAAAGAACGGAGCATCAAGGCAAAACCGCGACAAAAATTTGCTCCGCGACCGTTGGGGTCAAAAGTCAGAGTGAAGAGCGTCCTGAATGAAGTTGAAGTGTTAAGTTAACAGTATTGGGCAGGATGCCCACGCTCCTTTGGTTGCACAAAACGGAGATGCGCCCGTCAGGAGGAAACCCGCCGTGTGGACAGGCGTCAACCTCTGTGATATGGTCGCCCATATGAAAACAACCATAAATATTGCCGACCCGCTCTTTCAAAAGGTCAGGCACATCGCGGGACAGGAAAACTCCACGTTTCGGGCCTTGGTTGAGGAAGGTCTGCGCTGGGTTGTGGAGAAGAACAAACGCAAAGGAACCCCCTTCCGTCTGGGCAACCTCAAGACGCGGGGGGGGGGGCTTGCGGAAAAGTTTCGAGAGGGCCGTTGGGAACAAATTCGCGACGAGATTTATCAGGATCACGGAGCATGATTGCCGTGGACACCAACATTTTGGTCTATGCCCACCGGGAGGAGTTTCCTTTTCATTCCCAGGCCAGGAAGAAGGTGATTGCCTTGGCGGAGTCTTCCGCATTTTGGGCCATCCCGTGGCCCTGTGTGCATGAATTTCTGGCCATCTGCACCAATGCGCGGATCTTCAAGGAACCCACGGAGGCGGCGGAGGCTCTTGATTTTCTGGAAACCCTTGCATCGAGTCCCTCCCTGCTTTACCTCTCGGAGACCGAAGACCATTTGCAAATTCTGGGGAAAATTGTGAAGGAAAGTCGTGTCCAGGGCGGGCGGATTCATGACGCCCGCATCGCAGCGATTTGCTTGGGAAATGCCGTCTCGGAACTTTGGACGGCCGACAGGGATTTTTCCAGCTTCCGGCATTTGGTCGCCCGAAATCCCCTCCTTTTCCCGTAGGAACTCCCATCTCCGCGTTCCTGCGGGAGACCTGTTTTATTCTCCCTTGCTGCGGCAAAAGAGGGCGTTGAAGACTCCGTTCGTCGGATGGGTCAGAGGGTTGGGAACACGCTGGAATCCCAGTTCCTCGAAGATCGCCTGCACGGGTTCCTCGGTCTTGCCGGATTCGATCTCGATCATGGCCTGACGTAGCGAGGCATGCGCCAGCACGTCCCGAAGGCCCTCGACAGCCCGGACCTCCAAGCCATCAATGTCCAGCTTTAACAACGTGGGACGGGGCAGGCCAAGGAGTTGCGGCAGATCGCCTCCCTTGAGGCAGAGAATGCCCTGGCGGATTTGTCCGCCCGCTTCGCCCACCTGATGGCCCGCTGACCCGGCGCGTGTGTCCTTCACTGCCATCTCCTCCGGCGCGGTGTGGTCCAGAAGCCCCGCATTCACCGGAAAGACCTGTTCGCTCACCCCGTTGAGCGCGATGTTGTCCCAAAGATGGGCGAAGGTCGGGATGAAAGGTTCGAAGGCGAACACCTTCGCCCGGGGACACAGCTTTGCCGCCAAAATAGAATACGCGCCGACATTGGCTCCCACATCCCAGAGGACATCGCCGGGTTTCAACTCCCGCTTTAGCCAGTCCACCATGTCCGGCTCGCCCACATAGCTCCCCTGGGCGCGATTATTGTGTTCATACCAGGTGTGAACCACGAAATCCACCGACACATCCGTTCCGGGAACGGGTGCGGTTTTGATCAAGGGCGGTTGCTCGAGCCGGGATTCGAGCCATTTGCGTTTGAGGAAGCCGCGAAGGGAGGGCATAAATTCAGAAGATCTGGTTGAACAGCGGGTCTTTGGCCATTTCCCGTTCCGCCTCGGCCCGGTCGCCCTCGGTGTCCACGCTGAGGCCGGTGGCCTCGCAGGGAACCATGCGCACCTTGAAGCCGTGTTCGATGGCCCTCATCATGTCCACGGACTCCCGGATTTCCAGCGGGGTCGGTTCGAGCCGGGAAAACTGGTGGAGAAACCGGTTCGTGAAGGGGATCACGCACACCTGCTTCCAGGCGTGGTCGAAGGTGCCGCCTTTTTTGAGGCTCGGGATGGGCTCGCGGGACATGTAAAGCGCGTCGCGGTTCCGATCAAAAACCACCTTGACCTCGTTGGGATCCTCCAGGGTTTCCAAGTCGGTGATGCGGGCCATCAGGTTGGTGCAAACGAGCGCGGCATCCTCCAGCATCGGTGCCACGGCAAGGTCAATCATTTCCGGTGTCACAAAAGGTTCGTCCCCCTGCACATTGACGATGATGTCCCCGCCCACGACATCCGCCGCCTCTTCAATGCGGTCGGTGCACCGTTCGTGCTTGTCGGAGGTCATTACGGCCCGTCCCCCGCAGCGGGTCACCTCGTCGGCAATCACCTGGTCGCAGGTGGCCACCACGACCTCGGAGAGCGATTTGGCCAGGCTGACCCGGCGGAGAACATGTTCGATCATCGTGTGACCACAGATTTTTGCGAGGGGTTTCCCGGGGAACCGGGAGGAGCCCATGCGGGCGGGAATGATGGCGGTAATTTTCATAAAAAAATCAGAGGTTCCGCGTCACGGCACCCAGGGTTTTCTTCGCATGGTTGAGAAGAAAAAGGTAGTCAATTCCGAAGGCGATGAAGCGAAAACCTTCCGCCAACCTGGCCTGGGCGTCCGATGGCACGGGCTGCACCACATGGATGCCGGGCACCGTCGGGACAAGGGTCTGAACCCGTTTCACCTCAGACATGGCCTCCTGCATTTTCGGGTGCTGGAAATCCCCCGGGATCCCCAGCGAGGCGGAAAGATCGTAGGGCCCGATGAAAAAGCCGTCCACACCCGGCGTCCGCAAAATCGCCTCGAGTTGGCCCACCGCGTCAATGTGCTCGATCTGCACAAAGACGATGCTCTCCTCGTTCAGCCAGCGATAGTGGACATCGAATTCCTCGGCATACCCCTGGGCCCGGGAAAGCCCGACGCCGCGCGTGCCGTGCGGCGGGTATTTCGCCGCCGCCACGATGGCGGCGGCCTGCTCCGGCGTGTTGACGGTCGAGGCGATCACGCCATGCGCACCCGCATCCATCACCCGTTTGATGACATTCGCATCATGGCTGCCCACGCGCACGAAGGGCCTGGCACCGGCAAGGTCAATCGTGCGAATCAACTCCGCGGTGCTCTCCAGGCCAATGGGACTGTGTTCGAGGTCCACCGTGACCCACTCGAACCCCGCACGCACCATCAATTCGGCGACAGCAGGCTGCGGGAGGGTGAGCCAGGTGCCGAAGCTCGGTCGGGAAAGAAGACTGGCTTTCGAGGGACGATTCAAGCGCATCCGGGAAGAATGGGGCAGTTTTGGACGAGATGAAAGAAAAACGTAAAGGCTGGCAGGGCTGGGCACGGCGCGGCAAGGCAGGCACGGCGTGGCTTGGCGAGGCGCGGCCGGGCCTGGCGCGGAAAGGCAGGCAAGGCACACACCGCAGTCAGTGAGCGGGGTATAAGAGACTGACGACAGACAGCGAAACAACCAACCAACAACCAACAACATTGACTACGCCAAGAGGGGGCAATATATGCCCATCGCCACCATCGCATCCGACAAGAACGCCATGCAGCAAGTCGCCTCCGCCGCGATAAGCGAGTTGAGGGCCTTTGCGCGGAAGTATGAGAACTTGCAAGCCATCCCGCAACTTGCGCAGGTCTTCGTTGCCATCAACCACGCCATCGCCAAGTGACATTTGATGATTTGCGCAAGCTCGGCTACATCCGGCAGGCCGACGGTTCCTATTCCCGGCCAGATTCCCGTGAAGCTCGTCCTGCCCGGCTATCTCACGCCGTCCCTCAACCGGCTCCTGGGGAAACACTGGACCGTCCTCAACCGCGAAAAGAAAAAGGCAGCGGACGCACTCTCGTGCGCATTACGCGCTGTGCCCCCCGGCTCCTCGATGCCGACAATTTCGTCGGCGGCTGCAAGCCGCTCATTGACCAACTCCGCTACCACGGATTGATAGCCGACGACGCCCCCGCCAGCATCGAGTTGCAGTTCCGGCAAAAAGCCGTGCGCGGCAAGGGGTGGACAGAGGTTGAGATACTTCCCTGTCCCCTTGACAACCCGGCCAACAACCAATGATCCAGATTCACGGAACGAAAATCCAGATTTCCCAAGAGGGGATCGTCTCGGCGTGGGACCAATACTACGTGGCGAGCGAGGGGGGAGTTGATGATGTGCCGACCAAGCGCAACTCGGTAGGCGGCAGCGGGGTGCTTGACCTTGTGGAGATTTCCTCCTCACAGGCCGAAGAGGGGAAGCAACATGTCGTCACCGCGAAATATGAGGGGCTGGCGGCGGAGCGGTTCGTGAACAGGACCTATGAGTGGTCGCCGGAAGAAAGTCAGACCGACATCATCCTGAATCCAAACATCAAAGAACTTTGGCTTCGATACGGTGGGAGGTGGGACGACGACTTGCAGGATGTGAAGTGGCCGAAGACGCTGAAAAATAAGAAGGGTCAGGAGACGGAAAACCCAATGCTCGGGGTAACCGATTGGATCGACCTCTTCGGGATGTGGACCGAGACGAAAGCACAGGAGGCTGTCGGAGAGGACGTTTTTCAGGGCGTGTGGAGTATCGTGGATGAAGTTCCCGGCGGGTTCCCGACACCCCGGAATCGCGCATGGCTCGTGCTTCCGCCGCAAATCACCCAGCGCGGCGCGTGCTTTGAAATCAAAAATAGGTGGCGTCTTACGGGAGTGATGACGCGGGAGCGTCTGGAAGCCTCACGGTTGATTTACACCCCGATCCAGTAGGGGAGGCTACCGCAAGTCCTGCCCGCCGGTGGCCGTCGGGACCGACCGCAGGTTTTTTTCATTGATGCGGATTCGCGTCTCGCCGGTGGTCAATGCGGAAGCGGACCCCTTTTCGCTGCCCGAGATAGTGTGCCCACCGGCACGCGATGCCACGCGGGCCGTCATCCCGTTCCCAGTCACCGACCACCCACCAGCGACACGGGCCGCGCGGTAAATCATCCCCCCGTAGCTGACGGACAATCCCCCCGCTGCCGCGGCAATCTGGCCGGGCTGCGCCTTGCCATACAGATTGAATCCGCTGGCCCCTCTGGTGATGCGCACCGGCTCGCCTCCGCTTACTACGGCGACAATGGCAGCCAAATCAGACGACGGCACATTTGCGGGGTCTTCCGCCCGGCAGACGTTGACAATTCCGATCATCATCAAAATGCCCGTCCATTTCATACCATGAACCTTCCCCCAGATGCCCAAAAAGGCAAGAGCATAAAGGCCGCATGGCTGGAACTCCCCAATCCCGCCGCCGTGATGGGTTTTCTTGTGTTCTTGGTGATCTGTTTTCTTCTGGGCGGCTTCGTTTTGCTCCCGATCCTTTTCGGGCTCCTGAAATAAGCCCCCCGACTCTTGGCTTCCCTGTTATCTCCTTTTGTCAAGGAGGGCATTGATTTCCCGGCGCATCGCCTGTTCTTGCGCCTGCAAAGCAGCCTGGCACTTTCCTTGAAGGCCGCGAACCCCTCCGATGAATTTCACAGCGTTTGTCATGGTGATCTGGACGCCCCCATTATTTGTTGTCACGATCAGCCCCCCATTGTCTTTTCCTTTTCCCGTGATCCAGGCCGGAATGCCTTTCACGCCCAGACCAGCCACCGCTCTATCCTCGCCGCGTCGATCTCCAGGAGAGGGACCGTCTGCCACGGAACGCGGGCACATGTGCTGTTGATCGCACAGCGATGCCGTTCACTGCACTCTATTCTTCGTTGATACCGTCCTGCCCACTCTCGCCATGAAAGAGGCGCAGGGACAGGGGAAGGCGTTTTTCCCCCGCCCGATCTCCACGCAGCGAGAGCAAGCGCAATCTCCATCGTGTCCGCCCCTGCAACATCACACGCAGCTTTCCGCAGTCTCGATGCGACTTGGCGGGCATGTTCGCGGGCATCGTTTCGGGCCGCGAAAAACTTCCTCTCGCGCTTCCCGGACACTCTCCATTCCACCTTCCAAACGATGCGGCCATCGGCGTATCGGTAGCGCGAAACTTTCGGCGAAAATCGGCGTATAGTGGGCAATTCTGGGCAATGGAGAAAATGCCGTCGTCTAGCAAAAAAACCCGCGAATCGCCCGCAAACCCGCATCAATACAGGCCAAAACAACCTGGGCGGAGTGGTGGAGCCTAGGGGATTCGAACCCCTGACCTCCTCAATGCCATTGAGGCGCTCTACCAACTGAGCTAAGACCCCGTAAAGTTGCCGACGGTGTCGGGTGGGCTTGCGGACAAGGACCGCTTCCGAAACAGTCCCCTCTGCCGCCACCCGATTCCGAAATCGCGGAAGCGTATTATGCACTTGGCAGGGTGGAGGGCAAATAAAAACGAGTCGGCGGGGATTTTTGGATTTCGTGAAAACTCTTCCCCTGTCGGAGGCAGGGGCGGCGCGTCACTCAGCCAGCGCGCAGGCAAATGGCCAGAGTGAGTCCCACCACCCCCAGGAGGATGCCCCATCCGGCCAGTTCGCTCCGCCAGGTGGCGGCAGGTCCCGGCCGCAGCCAAAAATTCATCAGGAGCGTCAAGCGGGGCATCACGAGGTAGGTCAGGATTGCCAGATCAACGATCAGCAGGAGGAGAAAAGCCAGCGGGGACGGAAGACCCCCGAGCAGCGGCAACAGGAAATGCCGGAGGGTCATGATCACGGGATATAGGGCGGTCAGGATCACGAGGGCCTGACGCCAGAGAGCCGGCCCCTGCTTGTTTTCCGAAGTCTCGAACCACCCTTCAAACCCGCTGCCGATCCTCCTCAGCGCGTAGTGGTCAACATATTTGCGCACTTCCCGCAAAAATTTTCCCCGGGCATCCGAGGCGAGCCAGGCGTCCAGATGCGTCCGGTTGTCAAAGCGCACGACGACGACAACCTCCGGATGGAGACTATCCAGTGTGTCGAAGGATTCGGTGCCCAGAAAGCCCTCCCACGTGCGCGCTTCCTCCTGGATGCGCCGCCGCCAGTCCTGAAACTCCGCCTCGCGATCCGGCCGGATCCGGTAGGCGAAGACCGATGAGGCGGTCCCGGCCTGGCGTCGGCTGTGGGCAAAGAAAAACTCATGCGAGGGCTCGAGCAACTGGCCGTCCATTTCCCGGAGCATTTCCCGGCGCAGGTCGGACGCCAGCCACTGGCGGAGATGGTTCCCGCGGTCGAAGCGATAAAGAATGACATAGGCATCCTGCACGCCGGGAATCGGAGGAAAAATTTCGGAACCGAGGTGTCCCTCGAATGTTCTGGCGAGGGCCATGATGTTGCGCATGATCGTTTCGGCGGTCGCCTCCTGGCCGGGGGCAATCCGCCGCCAGACAATCCCGGTGACCCCCGCCAAATCAAACGCTTCCATGTCGGACACTCAATCTCCGCCCCCGGGAAAAGGAAAGCGGTTTGCTGAGGCCGGAGAGAACGCGGCGAGGCACTTGCCGAGCGCGACACTCAATATCGCCTCGTGGGCGGCCACCCGCTCGTCCATCGCAAATTCCGACGGGGTCTCGATCGTGAAGGTGCGCGTGGCGTGCGAGAAGTGCAGAACAAACGCCTCCGGCCAATCCGGCATCAGATCGGGCGTGATTTTTCGTCGCACGAGCCCGCTTCGGTTCCTGCGGCCATCGATGCTTTTGCGGGTGTCGGGCATCATGCCGGGAAGGGCGGCCGCAAGAAGTTCCTCGCCCCAATGGGGGAGCTTCTGCGCGACCTCGTAAATATAGAGCCCCTTTGCGTCGTAGTCCTCGTGCAGCATCAGGGCCAGATCGAATTGTGCCCTGCCCAGAATTTTCAAGTGGGCACGAATTTGTGGAACGCGGGGATTATTGAAGCATCGGTTCAAATCCCTTCCGCGGATGTCCAGACGCGAGTTGTTCACGAGTCCCCAGGGATTCAGGCACGGGAAGATCAGCGCGCGGAATTTGCGCAGCCACCGCGCGTTTTTCTCCACCCAGGTGATGAGTGCCTCGGGGGCGGCCGCTTCATCCCCATGAATGCCGGCGGAGAGATAGACGGAAGGACATTCGTGTCGGGCGGGAACGGAAGCCAGGGAGTAGAGCGGATGATTTCCGCTCTCCGCGAATTCCCGCAGGATCAGGCCGGCCTTCGGCGCGACGCGTTGCCAGCGGCGAACCAGGTTGGGATAGTGATGCGCCGCGAGGTGTCGCATGGTGGAGGATTAACCGGTTTTCACCTCGATGACATCATGCGGGGCGCTTTCCTTCAGGCCGGCGGCTGTGATCCGGGTGTAGCGGGCGTTGGCCCGGAGATCCTTGAGCGTGGCGGCACCCAGGTAGCCCATGCCGCTCTGGAGTCCGCCGGCAAGCTGTGCAAGGACGGCATCCGCCGGGGCGGAGACTTCCTTCAGGGCCTCGACCCCTTCGGCGGCGGATTTTTTGGAAACCTCCTTCGTGTGCCCGTAGCGGGCGGCACTCCCGGCCTTCATCGCCGCATGGCTCCCCATCCCGCGGTATTGTTTGTAGAATTTCCCGTTGATTTCCATGATCTGTCCGGGGGCTTCGGGACATCCCGCCAGGAGGCTGCCGCAGACGATCGCATCCGCGAGGGTGAGCGCCTTGACGATGTCTCCGGATTTTGTGATTCCCCCATCGGCAAGAATCGTGACTCCGCAGCGGGCGGCTGCCTGCGAACAGACATACAGGGCGGTCAACTGCGGGATGCCCACGCCCGCCACCACGCGGGTCGTGCAGATCGAACCAGGGCCCTGGCCAACCTTGATCGTATTCGCCCCGCAGCCCGCCAAAAATTCCACCCCGGCCGCGCTCGTGACATTTCCGGCAATGATCGGAAGCGTGGGAAACGCGTCGCGGATCATTCGCACGGATTCCCCCACCCCCTTCGTATGCCCGTGGGCGGTTGAGACCGCGACGACATCCAGTCCGCGTTCCCTCATCGCCTCCACATGTTCGAGGAGTGCCCGGCGGTCGATCTCCCCCGTGGCCAGCCGGGGGGCACTGACGGCGGCACCGCACCGCAAACGAAACTTCTCATCCCGCGCCGGCTTGGTCTGAAGGAGCCGTTCCTGGGTGATGCGCTCGATGTCACTGAGGGTGAAGAGCCCGCGCAGTTGGTCGTTCGCATCCACGACAAGGAGCTTGTGAATCCCGATGTGTTCGGTAAAAAATCGGTCCGCCCTTGCGATCGGATCATCTCCGAGCTCGTCCTCGCGGATGGTCAGCACCTGCGAGCGTTCGATCATGGCTTCGGTCACCACCCTCGGCGCAAAGCGTGGTCGCACGCAATGCCCCGGCAGCAGGCCGAGGAGCACCCCGGACTCCCCGACGACGGGAAACGTGCTGAAGGAATATTTTTTTTCCTCGATCAGGGCCAGAATATCGCCGATGCGCTGATCGGGGGCGACCTTGATTGGTTCGCGAATCAGCCCATGCACATGGTTCTTCACGCGGGAAACCTCCGAGAGTTGCTGGCGGAGTGACATGTTGTAGTGGATGAGGCCCAGTCCGCCGTTCAAGGCCAGGGCGATCGCCATGCGCGACTCGGTCACCGTATCCATGTCTGCGGAGACCACCGGCAGATGCAGCGAAAGGTCCGGCGCAAGCCCGACCTCGTAGTTTGCATCCCTCGGAAGGATTTCCGAATACCTCGTGGACAACGTCACGTCGTCGTAGGTCAGGGAAAATCCGGAGTGCTCGGTGAAAAATTCCTCGGCCGGACGATAGAACAACCCGTCCAATTCCGCCGACAGGCAAGGCGCAGTGGGTTCCATGAGACATCATGCGGGCAGCCACGGAAGAAAATCAAGCGGGAATTTTCCTTGTCGAAACCCGGGCGGCGAATCTACGATAAGCCCTGCGATGAGCGAGTCAGCCCCCAGGGATGGGCGAGTGCCCCGTGACCTGATCCTTTCGCAAGCGCACAAGCTCGCGGAATGGTCAGAAATCCGGGGGCTCTTTGATGCCATTCCCGATATCCTTCTGGCGGTCAATTCGTCGCGTCAGATCGTTTATGCGAATCAGACGGCGGTGGATTATTTTCACATCCGGAGTGCCTCCCATCTGTGGGGCAGGCGACCCGGTGAGGTTGCGGAGTGCATCCACAGCCGGGAAGCTCCGGGGGGATGCGGCAACGCGGAATCTTGCCGGGTTTGCGGTGCCTTCCTGGCAATCACCCGTGGATTGGAGGGGGAATCCCCTGTCGAGGAATGCCGGATGATGCTTCAGGATGGCACGGCACGGGATCTCCGAATCTGGGTGCGTCCTTTTCAAATTGATAAGGAACCATTCCTCTTTTTGTCGATCCAGGACATCAGCGATGAAAAGCGTCGCAAGATCCTCGAGAAGTTGTTCTTTCATGATCTCTTGAACACCGCCGGGGGTCTGCGATCCCTCAGCGAAATCCTCGGACACTCCGCGCCGGAAGAACTCGGCGAGCTGCACGACATCCTGGCCAGTCTGTCGGATCAACTCGTGGATGAAATCCAATCCCACCGGGATTTGCTCTCCGCCGAACGGGGCGAGCTGCACCCGCAATTTCGTCCGGCCAACAGCCGGGAGATTGTGGCAAAAACCATCGCGATGTATTTGAAAAATCAGGCCTGCGACGGGAAAACGATCCAATCTGCGGCGGTCTGCGAAGAGATCCCGCTCTCGACGGACAGCGCCCTTCTGTTGCGCGTGCTGGGAAATCTGGCGAAGAACGCCCTCGAGGCCTCGTCACCCGGCGGCACCGTGACGATCGGCTGCCATGCGCCCTCCCCGCAGACTGTCGAATTTTTTGTCCACAACGAGGCCTGCATGCCCATGGACACCCAACATCAGATTTTCAAGCGTTCCTTCAGCACGAAAGGTTCCGGGCGCGGACTCGGAACCTATAGCGTCAGGCTTCTCACGGAACGGTTTCTTGGCGGGCGGACCGACTTCACCTCGACTCCGGGGGAGGGAACCATTTTTTCTGTGCGCCTGCCGAAGACGGCGTGCCCGCCGACGGATCCTTCCGTCCGCGAGAGTGGCCCCGGGGTTCAAAGTTCGGTCACCGGTGCCCGGCAGGTGAAGTTCTCGCACTCATAGACGGTGGGGCGACCGGCGGTCGTCTTCATTTCGCGAACGCCGGGGGCATTCCGCGAAAAAATCTCCACGGCCTCCGGCGAATCGAGAAGCAAGGTTGCCGTGTGGGGGCGGAACTTGCCACGCAAGGGCTGGAGCAACGACTGCACGGCATCCCGGTCACCGACAAGGATGGTTTGGGAGGGCGGATGGAGCGCGAGATCGAGCGCGACAAGCATCTGGGGGACGGCGGTCGGCATCCGTTCCATTTGCCGTGCGTGGCCGCACAGGATTTTCCGTGCCGCCGCCTCCATCGAATCGTCGTGGAGCATGCGCCCCAGTCGCAGGAGATTTCCCGCGCTCACGGAATTTGCGGAAGGTTCGGCACCGTCATAATCCTCCTTCATGCGCAACGGCACCAGGGGATCCCCCGCCCGGCTGCTGAAGTAGGAATCCCCGTCCCGGAACAACTCTTCCTGGCTTTTCTGAAGGGCCACCGCCAGCTTCAGCCAACGCAACTCGAATCCCGCCTCGTAGAGATCAATCAACCCCTGGATGAAGAAGGCATAATCCTCCGCAAACCCCGGGATGCCCGATGCCGACCCCCGCCATGTGCGCAGAAGCCCGCCATCCCACGTAAGTTTTGCGTTCACAAACTCCGCGGCCCGGGTTGCGGCCCGCAGATAGAGCGGTTCCCCCCACATCCCTCCCGCCTTCGCAAAGGCGGAAATCATGAGCCCGTTCCAGGCGGTCAGGATTTTGTCGTCCAGATGCGGTCTCGGCCGCTGCGTCCGCAGATCAAAGAGCGTCCGCCGGCTTTGCGCAAGCGACGGGGATTCCCCATCGCGGGTGGCATGGAGGATGTTCTTCCCCGTGAATTCCCCGTGGGGATCGCTTTCCCCAGGCGCATTGCCCTCCGCGCGGACGTCGTAGAATTTGCAGAATTCCTCCGCCTCCGCCGCACCCAGTGCCTCCTCGATTTCGGACTTCGTCCAAACGTAGAAGGCGCCCTCCGCATGCTCCGGTGAGCCGTGGGCGATCCGGCTATCCGCATCCTCTGCGGAATAAAATCCCCCCTCCGCGTGCGTCATGTCCCGTAGGACATAATCGAGCGTGCTCCGGAGGGTTTCGGAAAAAATTGGTTCCTTCGTGATCTGCCAGGCCTCCCCGAGCGCGATCGCGATCTGGGCCTGGTCGTAGAGCATTTTCTCGAAGTGCGGGACATGCCAGAAGCGATCGACCGAATATCGGTGAAATCCCCCGCCAAGCTGATCGCGCAGGCCGCCACGCGCCATCGCACGAAGCGTCTCCAGCGCCATCCGGACCGACTCCCCGTCACCACGCAACAGGAAGTTCAGCACCGATGGACGCGGAAATTTTGGCGCCCCACCAAACCCGCCCTGCCTGGCGTCGTAAATTTGCGCGAAGGCCGCGTGCGCCTGGCCGATCCAGGTGTCCCGGAGTTCCGCCGTCGGCACCTGCCCTCGAGCGTCTTCCTGCAATTCTTCGATCCCGCGGGCCGCCTCGGTGGCGATCCGCTCCCGGTCTTCGTGCCACAGGCGGGCGATTTGCTGGATGATTCGCGGAAATCCCGCGCGCCCGCCGCGATCCTCAGGCGGAAAATACGTTCCGCCAAAGAATGGATGGCCCTCCGGCGTGAGCCAGACGCTCATCGGCCAGCCCCCGCCCCCGGTCGTTGCCTGCACAAACGCCATATAGACGCGGTCCACATCCGGACGTTCCTCGCGGTCCACCTTGATGTTGACAAACGCCCGGTTCAGGAGGCCGGCCGTCTCCGGATTTTCAAACGATTCGTGAGCCATCACATGGCACCAGTGACATGTCGAATAGCCGATCGACAGGAAAACCGGTTTCTGCTCCGCCCGGGCCCGCGCGAAGGCCGCCTCGCCCCACGGCATCCAATCCACGGGATTGTCCTTGTGCTGGAGGAGGTAGGGCGATTTCTCGCCGGCAAGCGCATTTTCAGAAGTCATACCGATGTCCTACGGATCCGCGAAGACCTGTCCTCAATGGCTCGATGCCTTCTCCGCGCCGAGACCGGTGTTGCCGCGGACCTTGAGTTCGGCAAAGAGTTTTTCCGCCGAGGGCTCCCGGGACAGGAAGGTTCCGAGGAACGCCCCAAGGAAACCGAGCGGGATGCTCACGATGGCGGGATTCTTCAAGGGAAACCAGGCCTCCTTGAGAAAATCCGGACTCACCAGAATCAGCAAAATACTGGAAACCAGACCAACCAGCAGCCCGCACACCGCACCGGTGGTCGTGAAGCGCTTCCAGAAAATCGAGAAGACGATGACCGGCAGGTTTGCGCTCGCCGCCACCGCAAAGGCGAGGCCGACAAGAAACGCAACATTCACCGAGGGGCCGAGCAGGATCGCTATCCCGATCGAGGCGGCACCGACGACGAACGCCGTGATCCGGGCGACCTTCACTTCCTCGCCCGGACGGTGTTCCTTCCCGTGGTGGAGGACATTTGTAAAAAAGTCGTGGGCGAAACTCGTGCTTGCGCTGATCGTGAGCCCCGCCACGACCGCGAGGATCGTGGCAAACGCGACGGCACTAATGAAGGCAAAGAACACCTCGCCCCCGAGTGCCCGCGCGAGCTGGGGGGCGGCCATGTTCGTGCCCCCGTGGGCCTTCAGGTAATCGGGGCCGAGCAAACTCGCCGCTCCGAAACCAAAAAACGTCGTCATGATGTAGAAGAGCCCGATGATGAGCATCGCCCATACGACGCTTGCCCGCGCGGTCTTTGCATCGGGCACCGTGTAAAACCGGATCAAAATGTGCGGCAGACCGGCCGTCCCGAACACGAGCGCCATCCCAAGCGAAATCTGATCCCACGGATTCTTGAAGAGCAGGCCGGGCGTCAGGAAGTTTCGCGTGACCGTTTCCCCATTTGCGGCCGTCGAGGAAATCGCCGTGAGCGATTGGAAGAACTTCCCAAGGTCGAAGCCAAATTTGTTGAGAACAAGAATGCTCAAAAACACGCTTCCACTCATCAGAAGGATTGCCTTGATGATCTGCACCCAGGTCGTCGCAAGCATGCCGCCGAAGACCACGTAGATGACCATCAGGATTCCGACCCCGATGACCGCCACCTCGTAGCTGACTCCCGGGATCAGTTGCCGGACCAGGGTTCCCGCCCCCACCATCTGGGCAATCATGTAAAACACGGAAACCGTCAGGGTGCTCAACGAGGCCGCCGCGCGGACCGGACGCGGTTTCAAGCGATAAGCCAAGACGTCGGCCATCGTGTATTTTCCCGCATTCCGCAACGGTTCCGCCACCACGAAAAGAACCGTCAAATACGCGACCAGAAATCCGACCGAATACATGAAGCCGTCGTATCCGTTGAAGGCAATCATGCCGGCGATCCCAAGAAAGCTCGCCGCGCTCATGTAGTCGCCCGCCACCGCCAGCCCGTTCTGCCAGCCGGTAATCCGGCGACCGGCCGCAAAATACGCGCTCGCCCCCGTGGATTTGCGTGCGCTGAAATACGTGATGACCAGCGTCGCGGCGACGAAGGCCAGAAACATAAACAGGGCCGTCTTGTCGCCGGCGGACGCCAGGGCTTCCGCGATCATTTGGCCTCCTTCCCCTGGAATTTCGCGATCACGGCCGCCGCCTGCTGATCCCACCCTGCCGCCACAATGACGTAAAACCCCGCCAGAACCCACGCCATGAGAAATTGCGAAAACGCAAACAGGTAGGCCACATTCACCGCCCCCCAGACCGTCTTTTCCATCAGCCCCGGAAACCACCCGACCCCGATCGGCAGGGCAAAGTAATACACCACAAAGAAGACCGTTGCGGGTGCCACGAACATCGCCTTCGATTTCAACAGCGCGACAAAATCCGCGTCCGCCTCGATCGCCTCCCAATCCGCCAGCTCCGCATCCTCGGCTCCTGTCCGCTCATGCGCCGGCTTTTCCGCCGTCCGCCCCAAGGGGGCAATGTCTGTCGGCGCAGCCGATTCGGGTGTCAAGTCCTGTGCCTCACGATCTGGGGTGCTCATTGCCCCAGATCAATACTGGAAGATCCGGGAATTGTCCAGCGGGAGCCCCTCACAACCCTGCCGGCGGAGCTCCAGGCATTCCGTTGCTCGTAACAGAAATGCCGGATAAGCCCTCCCGAAAGCGAGGAGGATTCCTCCGCGTCGTGCCCCTGCCTTGGGGATGGACGGCAACCTACCCAAGGGACGGAATTCCGACTTCGGGGTTCGTCTCTGCGGTGTAGTCCACACCGTCGAGCCCAAAGCCGAAGAGGCGCAGAAAGCTCGTCTGGTAGCCCTCGAAGTCGCTGAGTGCGGGAAAGTTTTCCGTGGTCACGTCCTCCCAATGCCGCTGCACAGTCGTCTGGACCTCCGGATCCATTTCCCAGTCATCCAGGCGGATGCGTCCGGCCTCATCGGGATCTGGATTGCGGAAGCGGTCGCGGAAAAGCCGGTCCATTTGCTCGATGCAGTCCTCATGGGAACCGCGAGCCTTCATGACTTTGTAAAGCAGTGAGATGTAGAGCGGAACAACCGGGATGGCGGAACTGGCCTGGGTGACGAGTGCCTTGTTCACCGAGATCCAGGCCTTCCCATTGATGGGGGACAATTTGGCATCGAGAGCCTTTTGTGCGCGTTCGAGATCCGCCTTCGCGCGGCCAATCGTGCCATCCTTGTAGATCGGCCAGGTGAGTTCCGGCCCGATGTAGGAATACGCAACCGTCCGGGTTCCCCCGGCCAGCACGCCGGCGTTCGAAAGCGCTTCAATCCACATCTCCCAATCCTCTCCCCCCATCACCGTGATGGTCTGGGCGATGTCCTCCTCGCTCGCGGGAGCAATCGTCACTTCGCGAACCTCCCCGTTGCCGGTGTTGAGATTTTTGTTGGTAAAGGGCTCGCCAACCGGTTTGAGCACCGAGGTGAATGTCTGGCCGGTGACGGGGTGAATCCGCCGCGGCGAGGCCAGGCTGTAAATCACGCAATCCACCTGCCCGAGATCGGCCTTGATGGCCTCGATGACCTGGGCTTTGATTTCGTGGGAATAGGCGTCGCCGTTGATCGAACGGGCGTAGAGGCCTGCAGCCCTGGCCTCCGCCTCGAAGGCGGCTGTGTTATACCAACCGGCCGTGGCCGTGCGATCCTGCGTGCCCGGCCGCTCAAAGAAGACTCCGAGTGTCGCAGCCTGCGAGCCAAAGGCGGCGGCAATGCGGGAGGCAAGGCCGTAGCCGGTGGACGAACCGATCACGAGAACCTTTTTGGGACCACCGACAATCGGTCCCCGGTTTTTGACGACAGCGATTTGCTCGGCCACATGTCGGGCGCACCCTTGCGGATGGGCGGTCGTGCAGATGAAGCCGCGGATTTTTGGAGCAACGATCATATGGTGGGCAAAGGTGCCCGCCCTTCTCCCCGCGTGCAATCCTTTTTCAGCGGGGAATGGCATGCGCGGGAACGGAAAATCTTCCCTGCATCGGAAAGCTAAGGGGTGATGGAAAACCTGGCGTCTCCCACGCGCAACGCCGGCGAGATGTCCGCCGGCGTGCTGTTCTGTTCGGCGGGGCCGACCCAGGAGCGCTTCAGGAATCCCTCACTCGAAGCAAAGATCAGGTCGTTCCAGCCGTCTGGCCAGATGCAGAGCGCCCCCTCGGCGGTCTTTTCCCATTTTCCCTCCGTTCCGCCATTGATCGTGCTCATGGCGCGTCCGGAGGATTGCAAGGCCACATACAAATAGCTGCCGTCGGGCTCCTTGTTCAGGCACCAGACCCCGGCAAATTCCTCCCCCTCGAGCTTTTTGGCCGGGGACTCGCCCTTCGACTGACCATCCAACGCAACACCCGGCTCGAACCCCCGATGCACGAATCCTTCGGGGGCCTCGGCGAGCAGAGTCGTCCAGCCATCATGAAAAACCACCAAAAGTCGGGTGCCCTCCCTCCGCCAGAATCCCCTTTGTCCGCGGGCCCCGGATGGTCCCTTTGTCCAATTGCTGACCGCCTGGCCATTGGGAAAAATCACCAAATCAAAAAGCTGCCCCTGGGCGTCGGAGAGCGACCACGTGCCGACAAATGGCACCTGGCCGACAGACTTTTCAACCACGGCCGACTCCCCGGCATCGGATTGAGCCGGGGGTGCCGCCGAAGGTGCCGACGGCTTCGAGCATCCCACCGTGAGCAGCAAAACAATTGAAAGCCACGCAAGTCCCTTCATGCAGGGGGAATTCTCAGGCTCCACCCCCCGGCGCGCAACTTCTTTCTCGAGGGCTCCGCAAGGAAGCCTGCCGACGCCGAGGAGGCAAAACCTTCGCGCTGCCGCATCGATTTGCCGCGGACCAGACGGAGCTGGTCCCTCCATGCGCGGAGCGCCACTTCTGGAGGGATGACCTCCGTGTCGTCCGCCTCGGGCCGCGCCA
>JACSRU010000044.1 GCA_014879575.1 Chthoniobacterales bacterium
AGGGCTGGGTTATTGAGAATCGTGGCATCCGGCCTGAAGGGCTGGGATCTGCGTGGAGCGGGTGGCGGAGCTTCAGCCCGCTAACTTCGTCTGGCCTTCAAACCCAGGCCTTGCAGCCTGGGCTTGAGAATCGCCGGGGCATATGCAATGACACTGTTCTGGCTTTTTAGGCTCGCGATGGGAAGCTTCATCGCCTTTACTGCGCGATCAAGACGATTGAAAAATGGCTCTTCCAAAAAATCTGTGATGAAAATGCCGGATTTTCAGACGACGTATTGGCGGTGCAGTCCGTCTCTTCCCGGCTCTCCCTCGCCAAGACCCATGACTGTGCGCCAGGATTCCCTGAACGAAGTCCCGTCCCCTGCCACCGGCCACTCACAAGGGGAGCTTGCGATCCCATTTTTCCTGCGAATTTTGCGGAAGAAGCCGGGAGCCCACATTGGCCGGAACACGTCCCCGCTGGCTGCAACGGTGAGGCACTCCCTGGCACGGCTTTTCTGCGCAGTCCTTCTCCCGGCCTGCGCCACTCCCCATCCGCTGCCGGCTGAGAGCGAGCCGGTCGTGAATTTGATGGCGGAACGTCTGCGCCTCGCCCAGGAAGTGGCCTGGGTCAAATGGCGGAACAACCTTCCGATTCACGATCCTCAACGCGAGGCGGGCATCCTGGAAAAACTTGCCCGACAGGGCGAAAGGGCGGGCATTGACGAGGCGCTGCTCGTCCGTTTCCTCCGGGCACAAATGGAGGCCTCCCGCATGGAACAGGAGGCTTGGATGTCCAAATGGCGAAGGGGCGCCCCACTCCCCGCCGGGGAACCGCCCTCCCTGGAAAGTCTGAGAGTCCGCCTCGACCGCCTCTCCGCCTTGTTGCTTGCGGAATGGGCCGCCACCCCCACCACCCCGCGTGTTGCGGCCGCCCAGCATTTGTCAAAATCGGTTCTCAACCCCCGCTCCGCCACCGTGGCCGCCTCCGGATTCGTCGTCTCCGATTAAGAACAATCGCCTCTTGCATGCCGAAAGGATTGCGGCTACTAACAAAAACTTCTCATGGCAGCAGCAAATGATCTCCGCAAAGGCATGGCGATCCGTTACAACGGAAATCCGGCCATCGTTCTCGACATCCAGCACCGGACACCCGGCAATCTCCGCGCTTTTGTTCAGTGCATTATCCGCTACATCGGCACCGGAAAATCGGCGGACATCCGCTTCTCCTCCACGGAGAAGGTGGAAACGGTGGATGTCAACCGCCAGCAGCTGGAATTCAGCTACTCCGACCACCAGGGCTACCACTTCATGGATCCCGAAACCTACGAGACGATCACCCTGCATGAGGATCTCGTCGCGGAAAGCAAGGGCTACCTTGTCGAGAATCTCAAAGTGGAAGTCCTCAGCATCGAGGGGCGTCCGGCACAAATCCTTCTTCCCTCCTCGGTCACGTTGAAAGTCACGGAATCCGCCGACGGGGTTCGGGGCGACTCCGCGAATAATGTCCAAAAGCCCGCGAAGCTGGAAACGGGGAAGACCATCACCGTTCCCCTCTTCATCAAGGAAGGCGAACTCATCAAGGTCAGCACCGCCGACGGTTCCTACCTGGGCCGGGCGTAAACTCCGCCTGCATCATGGCCGGCAAACGACGTCAAAAGCGCGAGCCGGTCAAATTCCACGCCTCGTTTGCGGGAACTGTTCCCGAGACGATTCCGACGCGCTGGGTGAAATTTGTCGTGGGTCTCTTTCTTCTGCCACCGGCCTGGGTGCTCACGCAGACTTTCTTCACGGCCTTTGCGCGCACAACCCTCCACGATGTCTTCTGGTTGACCGAGGAATTCTGGTTTTTTGCGCTCGGCTCCCTGCTCTGGACCGTGATATTTTTCGGACTTCCCCGTCCGCTCTGGATCTATGTCTTCGGACACGAATTCACCCATGCCCTTTGGGTGTTGATCATGGGGGGACGCGTCCATAAGTTTCATGTGAGCCGGAAGGGGGGGCATATCTTGGCGGACAAGACGAACACCTGGATTGCCCTCGCTCCGTATTTCTTCCCCCTTTACAGCCTGATGGTCCTCACGATCTACGGGACGGCCGCCCTGTTTACCGATGTCTCCTCCTACCGCCAGATCCTGTATGGCGCCGTCGGGTTCACCTGGGCGTTCCACCTTTCCTTCACGCTCTGGATGATTCCGAAAGGCCAGCCGGATCTGACATACGGTGGAACGTTTTTTTCGCTGATCCTCATCTACACTCTCAACCTGCTTATCCTGACGATTCTCCTGATCATCGCCGCCCCTGGAGTCACCGCCATCGGATTCCTGCGGGACTTTTTTGGCAATGCCGCCGAGTTCTCCCACCAAGTCATCCGACTCACCTCGAAACTTTAGCCCGGAGTGGTTTTCCGTCTCACGGCGAACGGGAGATTCCCTTGACTCGGAGGGGATCGAAAGTTAGTGATTCGCCGTGTCCGATGACAATCCATGTATGCGGGGGAAAGCTTCGACGGCGAATGTCCGGGACAACAGGTGGTCCGCTTATTCATGGAAGCACCGTCCCCCGGAGGGTTTTTCCTGACACACCCGCAAAGTCCCTGAACCGCCGTCCAACGTTCGTCCCGGACAACATCTCCCCGTAACTCCCCCCGGCAAACCTAACCTCTCAAATCCCATGCCGAGCTTTTCCCAAAAGAAAAAACCGCCCCGCGCAGGAAATCCCCCCTCCAGTCCGCCGCCGCCCCAGAATGAGCGCAACCTGACTTTCAAGGTTTTGATCATCCTCCTCTCCGGCCTCCTCATTTACGCTCCTGTTTTCCATGGGGGCTGGCTCTGGGATGATGACCAGGAGATCACGGCAAACGCCCTTCTGCCCGATCCGGCGGGACTTTCCAAAATCTGGACCGGCAAGTCGGGCGCGGATTATTTTCCCCTGAAGGCCACCGCGCAATGGCTGTTTTTTCGTGTCAACTCGGCCAACCCCACCGGCTGGCACCTCCTCAATATCTCCCTGCATCTTCTCAACGCGCTGTTGATCTGGAAGCTGTTTGCCCGCCTGAAGGTGCCGGAAGCCTGGCTGGGGGGGCTCATCTTTTGTATTCATCCGATTCTGATTGAGTCCGTCGCCTGGGTCTCGGAGTTGAAAAACACGCTCTCCCTGCCCTTCCTGATCTTCTCGATGCTGGCCTGGATAAATTTCGAGGAGAAAAGGCGCCGGGCGGATTATGTGCTGGCTGTCCTTTTTTTCATTGCCGCCATCCTGACCAAGACATCCGTGGTGATGTATCCCTTCGTTCTCCTGCTTTATGCCTGGTGGAAACGGGGGAAAATTTCGATGCAGGATCTTGTCCGCAGCACCCCGTTCTTCCTGGTCTCGCTGCTGATGGGGCTTCTGACCATCCATTTCCAGTTCGGGCGCGCCATCGGCTATGAGACGATTCCTGTGGCAAACCTCCTGAGCGTATCAGGATTCCTTTCCCGTCTGGCCACGGCCGGCATGGCCATTCTGTTTTATCTTTGGAAATGTGTTCTGCCCTTCGGGCTGTTGCCGATTTACCCCCGCTGGGAAGTGGATCCCCCGTCCTGGTGGCAATTCCTGCCCTGGCCGATTCTGCTCGGCCTGTTCCTCTGGCTCTGGTCCAAGCGGGCGACCTGGGGCCGCCATGCCCTCTTTGGAATCGGATTTTTTGTCATCAATCTTTTCCCGATTCTCGGCTTCATCACGATGTCCTACATGCGCATCACCTGGGTGGCCGACCATTTTGTTTATCTGCCGGTCATCGGGATCATTGGCCTGCTCACGGCGGCTGCCGGAACCGCCTACAACACGATGGAGGAGGAGGACAGGCAATGGCTCTTCAGGGGAGGAGTTGTCTTTTTTGCCCTTTTTGTGATGTGGAGCCACCGCTATGCCGGCATCTTCGCCAACGAACATGCCATGTGGACCCACACCCTGAAGTATAATCCGAATGCCTGGCAGGCTCACAGTCGCCTCGGCAAGGTCATGCTCGAAATGGGCAACGCCGACGCGGCCTTTTATCACATCAGCGAATCTGTCCGCCTGCGACCCGACCTCGCGGAAACACACAATAACTACGGCGCCATGCTCGAAAAAAAGGGCGATACGGAGGGAGCCGTCGAACAACTGCGCATCGCCATCCGCCTGGCCCCGGACATCACCATCTACAAGGTCAATCTCAGCAGCCTCCTCATCCGGACCGGCAAATACGAGGAGGGAGCGAAACTTTGCAAAATCCTTCTCGAGGGAGATCCGGATGAGCCCGTCTTCAAGGGCGACCCCAACAACCCCACCTTTCTCTGCAACTACGGCGTGGCCCTTTTCTTTCTGGGACGAAATGAGGAAGCCATTGACTCCTTTGAACGCGCTCTCAAAATTAATCCCAACCTGAAAGACGCGAAGGAAAACCTCGCCACCGCCCTGAAAAAACGGGTGGGCGGCGGCACCGAGGCGGCACCGAATCCACCGGCCACCTCCCCGAACAATGGCATCCTGAATGCCCCGCAACTCAAACTTTTCGGGAATTAACCATTGCATGCAACCACATAAAAAATCCCCTGCGGCGGAAGTGTCGCCGGACCACGGCGTAAACAGACAAAACTTCTCCGACCTGGGGTTGTCACCCGAGATCCTCAAAGCCATCACCACCCTGGGCTTTGAAGAGCCTTCTCCCATCCAGGCCGCCACCATTCCCCTCCTTCTGGAAGGCCACGACCTGGTGGGCCAGTCCATGACGGGCTCCGGAAAAACGGCCGCATTTGGCATCCCGGCCATCGAGTGCTGTCAGGTTGCCGACCGCTCAGTCCAGGTCCTGATCCTCTGCCCCACACGCGAGCTGGCGACTCAGGTGGCGGACGAAATCCACAAACTCTCCACCCACAAAAAGGGTCTCCACGCCGTCCCCATCTATGGAGGTGCCTCGTATGAACGACAATTCTACGAGCTGAAAAAGGGTGTGCAAATCGTGATCGGCACCCCCGGACGCCTCCTCGATCACCTGGATCGTGGCACCCTGTCCCTCGAAAGCGTGAAAATGGTGGTTTTGGACGAAGCCGACCGGATGCTGGACATGGGATTCCGGGACGATATTGAGAAAATCCTCCAGAGCACACCGGAAAACCGTCAGACCGTCTTTTTCTCAGCCACGATGTCCCGCCAGATCCGGGAGCTGATCGAACGCCATTCCCGATCCCCCCAATCGGTCACAATCCGCCAAAAGGAACTGACTGTCCCCTCGGTCGAACAATGGTATTTCGAAACCCCTCAACGCATGAAGTTCGAGGCTCTGCTCCGCCTGGTGGATTTCCATGGCTTCAAGCTCGGGATCATTTTCTGCAACACCCAGCGCATGGTTGACGAACTCGCCGATCACCTGATCGCCCAGGGATTCTCCGCAGACCGCCTCCACGGCGGCATCGCCCAGGCCCAGAGGACGCGGGTCATGAATAAATTCAAAAAGGCGGAATTCGAGTTCCTCGTGGCCACCGATGTCGCCGCCCGCGGCATTGATGTGGACGCCCTCGAGCTTGTCGTGAATTTCGACCTGCCCTACGACGCGGAGGATTACGTCCACCGCATCGGACGCACCGGACGCGCCGGAAAAAAGGGTCTCGCAGCAACGTTTGTCTCCGGTCGGGACATTTACAAACTCCAATACATTGAGAAGTTTACCCGCACGAAAATCCGCCGGGGCACCATTCCCTCCGCCGGGGAAGTCGAGGAACGCAAGGCGGAATCCCTCCTCGATCAGGCTCGCCAACTTCTCAACAAGGGGAATCTCCCCACCACACAGGTGGATCGCCTGCTTGAGGAAGGTTTCAACTCCACCGATATCGCCGCCGCCCTCTTTGGCCTGCTCTCAGACCCGCGCCAGGAACCGAAAACACCCGCCAAACAGGAGCCGCCCCCCCTCTCGCTGCCACCCTCTCAGCCAGCCCTGCCCCCGCCCATGCGTGGCATGCAATGGGTCCGCCTGGATGTCGGCCGCAAAAACCAGATCACCCCAAGGGACATCGCCCACATCCTCCATGACTCCCTCGGCCTCCCGCCTCACTCCGTCGGCTCCATTGAAATCTCCCAAACACAGTCCTTCGCACAGTTGGCGAAGCCGTTTCTTCATCTCCTCTCCCAAAGCCCGCGGCAATCCGATTCGCCATTCGGCCCCATCCAAATTTCCTTGCTTCCAAAGAAAAATACCCAGAACCATCCCTCAAAATTTCACGCGAAAAGCAAAAATTTTGGAGAGAAAAAATATCGAAAAAATAAATACTAACTTTTTACATTCCAAACGATTGGAACATTTCGATAATTTCATTGACTCCGGTTTTCTCCCGAGCCGACAGGGCAACCACCCTCACCTTTGGATATTTCCTCTTAAAGAACTTTAGGTTGGCTGCGGATTCTGCTAAGTCCGCTTTGTTCGCGATAATTGCGAATTGTTTTTTGAGAAGATTGGGATCGTAGAGTCCGAGTTCTTTCCGGAGGGATTGGTAATCGGAAATGGGATTGCGGCCTTCGCTACCGGCCATATCGAGGACGAAGAGGAGGAATTTGCAGCGGACGATATGACGGAGGAATTCGTGTCCGAGTCCTTTATTTTCGTGGGCACCCTCAATGATGCCCGGGATATCAGCGACCGTGATGCGGTGGTATTCTTCAAGCGCGACGACTCCAACGACTGGATGGAGGGTCGTGAAAGGATAGGGGGCGGTTTTGGGATGGGCAGCGGAAATGGCGCCGAGAAGGGTGGATTTTCCAGCATTGGGATATCCCACAAGCCCGACGTCGGCAATGGTGCGGAGTTCGAGATAAAACCAACCCTCTTCGCCGGGATAGCCCTTGGTATGCTGCCGCGGCACCCTGTTCGTGGAGCTTTTGAAATGGGTATTGCCCTTTCCTCCATCTCCGCCCTTGCAGAGGACAAACTGCTGTCCGTCCTCTGTGAAGTCGCAAATGGCCTCTTCCTCGACGGGCTCTCCCGGATTCTGACCGGCCCGGTGGATGACCGTTCCCACAGGAATGCGAAGGATGGACGGTCCGGCATTCCGTCCGTGTTTGTTCTTCCCCTTGCCATGAGCCCCCCGGTTTGAACGGACGAGGGGTTCAAAGAAAAGGGCCACCAGGTTGTCGGTATCGTGGTCGGCCTGCAAAATGATGTCACCCCCGTTCCCGCCGTCCCCGCCATCGGGTCCGCCATGCGGGATATACTTTTCCCGGCGGAAGCTACAACATCCGTTCCCCCCATCCCCCGCCTTGGCGTGGATACGAATCTGGTCAACAAATCTCATGGGAAGGAGGGTGATCGAGTTCCGAAGTCGCGTCGAATCAAAATGCGGGAGAGGCCAAACGTCCTTTGTCCGCTCATCGAGACGGATCGCCTGCGGGGGCAATGGCGGGATGCAAGCAACGGGTGAAATCCCTGCTGGCGGCAAAGTGCTCGGCTTGGTCGCGCAAGGCGGGAAGCCTGCCATCATTCCAAACAACCTGGCTGGATCGGGCGATTTTCTCCGGGACCGACATTTGAGAACGGATGATCTTTTTTGCCAGGTCGCCTTCGATCCCCCGTTCCACGAGGCGGCGGAATTGGACATCCGGAGAACAGGCCACCGTGATCACATGGTCGAACGACCCGGCGGCATCCGTTTCAAATAACAACGGGATGTCAACAATCAGATGACTCCCCTGGACTCGTGCGCGGCCAGCCGCCTCCTCCCAGAGTTTTCTGACACGGGGATGAAGGATCGCCTCAAGTCGCAGCTTTGCCGCCGGGTCGTTGTAAATGATGCGTCGGATGAGACTCCGATCGGGCGATCCGTCCGGGGCGTAGGCATCCGGGGAAATCGCCGCCAGCACTTCCGACCGCACGGAGAGATCGTTTCCGAGCAGGTTTTTTGCCAGGGCATCCGCATCCAGGGATTCCGCCCCGAGAACCTCTGCGAGCAGATCCCTGAAGGTGGATTTTCCGGAGGCAATGCTTCCGGTGATTCCGATGACGGCCATGAGGAGGATTATGGGTCGTGTCCGACGGGCGAGTCAACATTACCAGTGACCTGTCCCTGCTTGCTTCTGACATCCGAGGCTGCTCCGCAGCCGAAATGCCAAAAGTTCCGAAGGCACGGGATTCGGTGAACTGGTTGGTTCGGCTTGTTTATAGTTTGTTGAGTGCCGCATCAAGGGTGGCCTTCACCTTCTTCTTCTCAATCTCTGGATCTGCCTTCTGTGCCTTCTGGAGATATTCGACAGCAGCAAGATCATCGCCTCTCTTCCGATTCTGTCGGGAAACTGGGGAAACTGGGGGTCAGGCTGCATTTTCTTGCATTTTCACGAACTCCTGAAGCGCCACCGGCAATTCCGCCAAGCTCCCCTTGCTGCGATGAAGTGCCAGGCTCACGTTC
>JACSRU010000075.1 GCA_014879575.1 Chthoniobacterales bacterium
CCGCTCAACAACCCCACCCCCACCCTGCACAGCAAGGGACAGGCCTTCCGCGTGGCCGCCAATTACGGGTTCGAGGTTTCCACGAAGTTTTCGCGGGCCTTTGAAAAAATCCAGAGCCGGTGGCTGGGCATTGATGGCGTGCGGCACGTGCTGCAACCCTACCTCAACTATTCCGGCGTCTATAATTTTGGTCCAAGTCCGAGCGACATTTACCAGTTTGATCGCGTTGTCGAGTCCACCCAGTTGCTTCCCTTGAACTTCCCGCAGTTTACCGCTGTTGACTCGATCGACACCTGGAACATCATCCGGCTCGGTGCCCGCCAGAGAATTCAGACCCGGCGCGACCATCGGACGCTCGACTGGTTTTCCCTCGACACCTTCATGGATATCAACATGGAGAACCCGTATTCGGATGGACCGGTTTCCAACGTCTTTAACATCATTGCCTTTCGTCCGGTTCCCTGGGTTTCCCTGAGCATCGTCTCGCAGCTCCCGGTCACGAACGAGGGATTCACTGAGGTCAACACGGCCCTCACGTTCATGCCGACACGCGACCTCCTCTTCAGCATCGGCCATCGCTACATTGACGACAATCCCTACTTCGCAAATGACAGTCAGCTCAACTTCTCCACGTATTGGAGAATCAACGACCATTGGGCGTTCAGCTTCTACGAGCAATATGAATTTGTTTCCGAGGTGTTCCAATACCAGCGCTACATGATCCACAGGGATCTCTCGAGCTGGGTGGCTTCGTTTGGCGCGGAAGTGCGTGACAATTTGGGTGGGGACCGGGAGCTGGGAGTTCTATTGGTAATGACGCTGAAAGACGCGCCGGCCGTGACGCTTCCCCTCGCCTTCAGCCAATCCACCAACCCGCTTGGCCCCTCGAACGAGCAATAGGGGTGGTCGGTTCACTTCAAACATCTTCTGCTTTTCCATCCATATGAATATCTGCATTATCGGTTCCGGCTATGTTGGTCTTGTTTCGGGCGCCTGCTTCGCGGAAGTCGGCCACCATGTCACTTGCGTGGACAACGATCAGCGCAAAATTGACGCACTCCTCGCGGGGAAAGTTCCCATCTACGAGCCCGGCCTCGAGGAACTCATCCACCAAAATGTCTCCGCAAAACGTCTGCAGTTTACAACCAGCACGGCCGAGGGCGTGAGCAACGCGGAGGTCGTGTTCATCGCCGTCCCCACCCCCCCGCAGCCCGATGGCAGCGTGGACTTGTCGTATATCGAGAAAGTGGCCCGCGAAATTGCGGCGGTCCTCCAGCCCGGTCAATACCGCGTGATCGTGGACAAGAGCACCGTGCCTGTGAAGACCGGCGAGAAGGTTGCGGATACCATTCGGCGCTACAACAAGACGGGTGCCGAGTTCGACGTGGTCAGCAATCCCGAGTTTTTGCGCGAGGGCTGCGCGGTCTCCGATCTCATGAAACCGGATCGCATCGTGATCGGCGGCAACAGCGAGCGCGCCATTGCCCTCATGCAAAAAATTTACGAACCCTTCCTGGCGCCTGTGTTGGTGACGGACATCAACTCCGCGGAATTGATCAAGCACGCCGCTAATTCGTTCCTGGCCCTGAAAATCTCCTATATCAACGCCGTGGCCCAGATTTGCGAGGCGAGTGGAGCAAATGTTGAAAAAGTTGCGGATGGGATCGGCATGGACCGGCGAATTGGCCGGAATTTTCTCAATGCCGGCATCGGATACGGCGGCTCCTGTTTCCCAAAGGACATCGCCGCCTTTATCGCCATCAGCGAAAACCTCGGGGTGCCGTTCACCCTGCTCAAGGAAGTCCAGCGGATCAACCGGACACAACGGGACCGCTTCATCGCAAAAGTTCGCGAGGCACTCTGGGTGCTCAAGGACAAGAAGATCGCCGTTTGGGGACTCACATTCAAGCCGGATACCGATGACGTGCGCTCCTCGGTGGCGGTGGAACTCGTCAATGACCTCGTCGCGGAAGGCGCCGATGTCACGGTTTACGATCCGAAAGGCACGGAAAAAGCATTGGAGTTCAAACTCATCGAGGGTGCCAAAACAGCCTCCTCACCGCTGGAAGCCGCCAGGGACGCAGAGGCACTGATCATCGCCACCGAGTGGAAACCCTTCGCGGCGGTGGATCTGGCGGCATTGAAGAGCATCATGCACACCCCGCTCCTCTTCGACGGACGCAACCTTCTCGACCCCGAAACCGCCCGCAGCTTCGGCTTCACCTACACGAGCATCGGCCGGGAATAGCCGTCTTGCCGGAACTCGGCAGGTGCGCTGATTCCGGTGGCCGGAAAAATCCTGCCTCACGGGAACGGCTGGCGAGAGGCCTGGATGAGTGGGCGTTCGTCGCCGTCCCTGGAAATTCCTGCGTTTGCGCATTGGTTTTCCTTGATGAACACGGGGACGGTTCTGCTAGAGTGCAGGGCTTATGAATTCCAAACCTTCCGCCAAACTTCGTCCGTATTCTTCCTTGGTTTTGGACGGATTGAGCCGGGCACCCAGCCGGGCCATGCTTTATCCGGTGGGTTACAAGGAAAGCGACTTTTCAAAGCCGCAAATCGGAGTCGCCTCGACCTGGAGCATGGTCACTCCCTGCAACATGCACATCGACCAACTCGCCCGGGAATCGGCTCTGGGCATTGATTCGGCCGGGGGGAAGGCCACGATTTTTAACACCATCACCATCTCGGATGGAATCTCCATGGGCACTGAGGGCATGCGCTACTCGCTGGTGTCGCGCGAGGTGATCGCGGATTCCATCGAGACGGTTGTGGGCTGTCAGGGCTTTGACGGATTTGTCGCGATCGGAGGTTGCGACAAAAACATGCCCGGTTGCATGATCGCCATCGCACGCTTGAATCGTGCGGCCGTGTTCGTCTATGGGGGCACGATTCTCCCGGGATGCCTCGCGGGGAAAAATCTTGATATCGTTTCGGTTTTTGAGGCGGTCGGCCAGCGGGCGGCGGAAAAAATCTCTGGAAAGGAGCTTCACGATGTCGAGTCGTGCGCGATTCCGGGTGCCGGTTCGTGCGGCGGCATGTATACGGCGAACACGATGGCCTCCGCCATCGAGGCTCTGGGATTCAGCCTTCCGAACAGTTCCGCGCAGGCGGCCATCTCGGATCACAAAACAAAGGATTGCCGCGACGCGGGCGTCGCGGTCCTCAACCTTTTGAAAAAGGGCATCCGTCCGTCGGACATTTTCTCGAAGGAGGCTTTTGAAAATGCGGTCACGGTCTGCATCGCCCTTGGTGGCTCGACAAACGCCGTGCTGCACCTGTTGGCCATGGCGCACTCCGCAAACGTCAGGCTCACAATTGAAGACTTTACGCGCATTGGAAAGCGCGTCCCCGTGCTGGCGGATTTGAAACCCAGCGGACGCTACCTCATGTCCGAGTTGGTGGAGATCGGCGGGATCGTTCCGATGATGAAAACCCTGCTGGCGGAGGGCCTCCTCCACGGGGGATGCCTCACCGTGACCGGAAAAACGCTCAAGCAAAACCTTTCGGCCTTCAAGCATTACCCGAAGAACCAGAAAATCATCGCTCCGGTCAGCAAGCCGCTCAAAAAAGAAAGCCACCTGGTCATCCTGCGCGGAAACCTCGCCCCGGATGGTGCCGTCGCGAAAATTTCCGGGAAGGAAGGCGAACGCTTCAGTGGGAAAGCCCGCGTCTTCGAGTCCGAGGAAAAGGCGCTCTCCGCCATTCTGGCTGGAAAAATCCGCAAGGGGGATGTGATTGTGATCCGCTACGAGGGGCCCCGCGGCGGTCCGGGAATGCGTGAAATGCTGTCGCCAACCAGCGCGGTGATGGGCCGGGGCCTTGGGAAGGATGTCGCACTCATTACCGACGGACGGTTCTCCGGTGGCACGCATGGATTCGTTGTCGGACACATTACGCCCGAGGCCTTTGAAGGTGGCCCGCTTGCCATCGTCCGCGATGGGGATGCGATTACTATTGATGCGACCACCCGGAAGCTGTCGCTTGGAATCTCCGCCAAGGAGATCGCCAAACGCCTCGCGGCTTGGAAAAAGCCGAAACCCCGTTACCGGCGCGGTGTTCTCGCCAAGTATGCCGCCCACGTCTCGACGGCTTCCCAGGGTGCCGTGACGGATTTTGGATTCTAATTTTCTCCGATGAGCGAAGGCGCGGCAAATCCCATGCAGGCAGCAGCGTTTCTTCGGGAGCGCAATTCCCCGAAAAAACACCATACCCAGGTTTCCATCAGTTTCGGGGAGCGGATGGATGTCGGCGCCCTGCGGGCTGCATGGGAAGTGGTTTGCGGCGTCCATCCGGTCCTCAAATCCCAATTCACCCACACGGCGATCGGTGGCGTGACGTTTCAGGAAGCCTCCGCCGCAACCACCACCTGGCGCGAGGTGGACTGGCAGGCTCTCAACCCGGAGGAAATCCCGGACAAGTGGACCGAACTGCAAAATTCGGATGAATCCGAGGCGTTTGATCCGCAATCCCAAGTGCGCATCACGGTCATCCTGCTGCCGGGGGGTGGCACCCACTACCTCTTGACGCTTCCCGGCTACCTTCTCGATGAGACCTCGATAGGCCGCGTTTTGCTTGATTGGCTCGTCGCCCTCGATCGCCCTCCGGCTCCGGTCACCCCGCTGGTTGTTCCCCTCGCGAACGCGACGGCTTGGACCGAAATTCTCAAGCCCGCCCAAGGCCCCATGAAATTGATCCCCCGTCCACCGGGACGGGATTCGATTACCGAATCGCTGGCCATCGGACGGGAGGAATCCCGTGCGTTTTTGGATTCCTGCAAAGCGCACGCACTCGATCCCCGTGCGGTGCTCCATTTTCTGTGGGGGCTTCTCCTGCGCCGACTGGGTGCCACCGGCAATGTGAGCCTGGGACTCTTTGAAGTGCCTCACAATTCGGGCGAAGCCGGATTTTTTGAAAATTGGCTCCCTGTCGTCCATCCCTGGAATTCAAAGGACTGGGTGAGGGACTCCCAGCAGGCTTACGATGCGGTGTCGAATAACGCCTGGATCTCCCCCGCATCCGCCCTGACGGCCTCCCCGGTGCCGATTGCGCTCGAACATCTGGAAACCGGATTCGCCTGGCGAGGGCCCGAGGTCAGGGATCAAATCCAAACCGCCATGCCTCGCTGGATCAACTTTGACGCAAAAATCCAGAGGCGGGCTCCGGATCTGATGTTGTTGGAAGTTCGTAGTGCCCTCCAGATCACCTTGCAAATTCACGCGCGGATCGAGAACCGGCTCTTGGTAAAGGATCTCCTCGAGAGACTCTCCGGATTGATGCAATCGCTGGATACCCTCATCACAAAGCCGATCGGCCAGATCCCCTTGTTGATGCCCCAGGAAGTCCGCACCCTCAAACAATGGTCACGGGGTCCGGAAGGGTTGGAACGTCCGAAAGATATCCTTGAGGCCTTTCGCCACCCGGTCGCCAAACACCCGGATCATGTCGCGGTCCGCGACGGCGACTATGCCCTCACGTTTCGCGAACTCGACACCCTCTCTGATCGCTTGGCCTCCTATCTCGCACATGCGGGGCTGGCGGAAGGATGGCATGTCGCGCTCTTTCTCTCTCCCTCTTCGTGGATTGCCATCGCGCTCATCGGAACTTGGAAGGCGGGAAATTCCTGCCTGGCACTGGACCCGGCGGCTCCGCCGGAGTGGATCGAGTCCATGCTTACCTCGCATGATGCCGGCGTGGTCATCTGCGACGCGGCCAGTGCTCCGCTCCTTGACAGTTCTGCGCGCAGGCGCATCGTCCTGGATCAGGAATGGGACGACTTGGCAACCGGCGAACTTCCCAAGCCGACTCTTTCTCCGGAATCCCCGGCAGCCATCCTCCCCGGACACTCGGACACCCCCCCGCCTTTGATCCGGGCCCTTACTCACGAAATGCTTGTCACGGCAGCACTCGAGGGCGCGAGAGTTCTGAACTTCGGTGCCTCGGATTCTTTTCTTGCCCATTCCGCACCCGGCGGAGGGGCGTTTTTTGATGAGTGGTTGCTCCCGATCCTGGCAGGCGGTTCCGTGTGCGTGGCGGACGATGACGTGCTTGATCCTGCGGCAACCGATACCACCCACATCCGCCTCACCGCTCCGGAATGGAACAATCAGGCGGCCCGCTGGTCCCGGGAGGCGGAGAACCGCCCGGCAACGACTCCCGGCTTCGTCGCCGTGGAGTATGGCACCGCGTCCGAACAATCTCTCGCGATTTGGAATTCCTGCACGGGAAACGAGGGAAAAACCATCAGCTTTTTCAGTCCCGCCGGCCTGTGCGGTCTCGGACTGGCTGGAGCCGCCACTGCGGAAAATGGAATCCTCCTGGCCGGCGCCCCCACTCCCGATGTCGAAATGAACGTGTGCGATGAAGACGGGCAGGATGTCCCCCCCGGATTTTCCGGCATGTTGCGGATGAAATTTCCCGGCTGGAAAAAGATCTTTCCGCAGGGCGGAAGAAGGGGCCTGGACACAGGCTTTCGCGCCTGGCGCAATGGGAAGGGTCTCTGCCATGTGGAAGGGGACAAAAGCCGATTCCCCGACCTCTCCCCCGCCGCGCTCCACCTGAGATCCCATCCCGGCGTCTTCGATGCCCTGATCGGCGAGCATACCTGGACGCTCTCTGCCGCATCGGTTCAAGGTTCCCGACCGGTCTCCGAATGGCCGCTGACTCGCGCCGGATGGATTGACGAAGCCGCTCTGCCAAGACCGGAAATCCCCGCCCCTCAGAAAGCTCCGCTCCCGGCTGCCCAGGAACCTTCCCACCCGATTGGTCCATGGAAACCGGTCGCCATTCTCCAAAAGAACAAGGGCATTTCTCCCTCTCTCGTCCTTGTGCCCACGGCCTCGGGAATTCCCGACACCTACCAGGATTTTATCGCCGCCCTGGGAATGGGACGTCGGATTCTGGGCCTGACCGCGAGGGGCGTCAGCGACGCGGAGGCCTGCCATACGACGATCGAGAGTGCCGCCGCCGCCTGGATCCAGGCTCTCACGGAAGAAGATCCCTCCCTGGCCTTCGATCTGTGCGGATTTGGCTATGGAGGCCTGGCGGCTTTGGAAATGGCCCGCCAGCTTGCCACCGCCCAACGCCGCGTCCCGGAGCTCATCCTCATCGGAACGCATCCGCCTCTCCTGGAAAAATCCACGGGTTGGCTCTCCTCGATGAAGAACGCCTTCAAGCGCCTGTCGGCGGAAGATCGCATCGAACCTTTCAGTGCCCTCGGGGAACCCGCGCGCACCCATCTGGCCGCCTGCTTTCGATATCGCTTCACCCCTCGCGACCTGCGGGCCCGCATCATCCTCCCATCTGACTTTTCCTCGGATGCCGCCGACGCCTGGAGAGCGATTCTCCCTTCGGCCCGCGTGGAATTCGTCAAATGCGCGTGGGCCGAAATGCTCTCGTTTCCTTCGGTCAAGCGACTCGCCTCAATCCTCTCGGCAGACTGACTGGCTTGATGAATTTTTCGTGAAAGCAGTTGTCTGGGCTCAGGGGTTTTTTTGACTTCGAAGCTGGCAGGGTTGGACAGCAGACGATTCGCCCAAATGTTTGAGGCATTCGCGGATTGCGGGAACGAGGGGCGGCAGGCATTCCGCGATGGAGCGGGGATTTCCCGGGAGATTGATGATCAGGGATTGTCCGCGGGTTCCGGCGGTGGCGCGCGAGAGGATGGCTGTCGGAACTTTTTGAAAGCTGAGGGCTCTCATGGTTTCTCCGAAACCCGGGAGTTCCCGCGTCAGGATCGCGCGGGTGGCTTCCGGCGTCACATCCCGCAGGCCCGGTCCCGTGCCACCAGTGGTAATCACCAAATCGCAGCCTGCCTGGTCGCATAGCTCCAGAAGGGCCGCCTGGATTTGCGCCGGTTCGTCAGGCAGGATTCTTGAAAGAACCTCTGCGGTGGAGTCCAGATGATCACGAACGATCCGCTCGATTTCCGGGCCGCTCAGATCTTCATAAATTCCGGCGTGGGCCCGATCGCTGAGCGTGATGCGTCCGATTTTCATTCCTTGGTTTTTTCCACGACCTGGAGCCCTTCGATCCGCATCGTTTTATCCACCGCCTTCATCATGTCATAGAGTGTCAGCGCGGCGAGGCTGGCGGCTGTGAGAGCTTCCATCTCGACCCCGGTTTTTGCATGGGTCTTCGCCATTGTTGTGATCAAAATTTTGTCATTTTTCACGGCAAAATCCACCGTGACCTTGTCCAACGGGAGACTGTGGCAGAGCGGGATTAGGGCGGCGGTCTGCTTGGCCGCCTGGATGCCGGCAATCCGGGCGACGGCCAGCACGTCGCCCTTTGGCAGAGCTTGGTCCGCAAGAAGCTTGATGGTTGTCGGCTGGCAGTGCAGCTCGGCTGTGGCGCGGGCCACGCGGGTTTGCAAGGGCTTTCCGCCCACATCCACCATGTGGGCTTCTCCGGCATCATCCAGGTGACTGAAGGATTTGGGGTTCATAAGATCATGACGTTCGCGCGTCCGGACTTATCCGCATCGAGAATCAACACTTCCGCCCGGATGATTGGGGTGAGATCCCCCGAGTGTTTCCATGGAAGGGGACGGACCATTTCCTGTCCGTCCCGGCACTCCAGAATTCCCGGTGTCCAGGTTCGACGAGGATCCGTGCTCTCCTTCACGGCGGAAATCTGTTGAACGCTGCGCATCCCGGGAACCGGCAACCCCTGCAGGCGGCAGAGTGCCCGCTTGACAAAGGCGTGAAAGCAAACCCATTGGGAAAGAGGATTGCCCGGCAAGCCAAAGGCAATCCGGGAGCCTTTCGTCGCAAAAATCAAGGGCTTGCCAGGACGGCTGTTCAAGCGGGAGACATGGATCGAGAAGCCGGCGGATTCCAACACGCCCCTCGTGTGGTCCCGGTCGCCCGGACCGGAGCCTCCGGAAATCAGAAGCACATCCGCCGAACTTGCCAGAACCTTTCGGAGCAAGACGTCGGGATCATCCGCGAGGCGATCCTGCGCGACTTCCCCCCCGAGATCGCAGAGCAAAGCCCGGATCATGGGTCCGTTGCTATCGTAGGTTTTCCCCGGTGGCAGCGGAACTCCGGGACCAAGAATCTCGTCGCCCGTCACAAGATGCAGGACACTCGCATTTCCAATGACCGGGAGATGTTCCCTGCCGACGGAGGCAAGCAACGCAATTCCTCCGGCCGTCATTTTCGTCCCGGCAGGAATCAGAAGATCCCCCGTTCGGACAATCCCGCCGCGCCGCCGGATGTTCTCGCCGGGAGAAATCGAGAGGCCGGGCCTCAAAGTCACCAGATCTCCTTCAACCGAACAATCCTCCTGCCTCGCGACAGCCACGGTGCCTTCGGGAATCATGCCGCCAGTGAGAATCCTAAGCGCCGTTCCCGAAGTGACAGATTGAGAGAGCGGAGTCCCTGCGGAGAGGGAGCCTTGGATCCGACAAATTCCCGGCGGGGTGCCAGCAAAGGCATAGCCATCCATGGAACTCTGGTCAAATGAGGGCACCTCGCAAGGGGACATCACCGCAGCACCTGTCACGCGATGCAGGGAGTTCGCCAGGGAAACGGTGCGAACCGGAAGGCAGGCCACCCTCGCATCGATTTCCTTCCAAAGTTGTTCGATCTCCATCATGTCAATGCGCGGCCGACTCCTCTTGGCTATTTACGATTTCTGATGAAACCCCCGCAGCCCGCTTCCAGATCGGGACCTCTTGTTTGAGGCGGTCGAGAAATTTGGTGAGAACGGAAAAGGCTTCGAACCGGTGCTTGGAAGACACATCCATCAGGATGGCTGCCTCCCCAACTGGCACAAACCCGATGCGGTGATGCACGCGGGCGATGTGGAAGGGATGCACCCGTCCCAGGTCCTCCAAAATTTCACGAATCATCCTGTCCGCCATCGGCTCATAAGCCTCATAATTCAGCCCGGTAATCCGCCGCCCCCCTTCGAGATCCCGAACAATTCCCTCGAACCGCGCAATCGCGCCGACACCCGCCGCTGCAAGCGGCGGCAGGCTCAGGGCTTCCGGGCAAAGAAGAATTTCGATTTTCATCCTCCGGAAACAGGCGGGATGATGGCCGCCTCCTCCAGCCTGTCCAAGTATTGATTGTCGGTGACATAGCGCATTCCGGATGCCACCCGGGATTGTCCCGCAAGTTCTGCAAGCGCAGGATGCCTCCGCAAGGCTTCCGCCCAAAATTCTTCGAGCGTAAGATCGCGGTCCACCTTCCAGTCTTCCTCACGGCATCCCGTCACATCGGAGGCTTGGGCGAAATAGAGAACTCTCATGGTCGTTGGAGAAGTCAGCCACCGATCGCGGTCATCGGACGTTCCGGTTGGTAGGATTGCAGAAATTCATGGTCCTCGGGCTTGTTGGCGATCGCCATACGGATGGCGGCAGCGGGATCCTCTCCGGTGCGCAACCTCCCGAGAAGATCGATTTCTCCGTGCCGTCCGAGACAGGGACGCAATTTCCCATCCGCCGTCAGTCGCAATTTGTTGCAGCTCTCGCAGAAATGCGGCGCGGTGAGCGCCCCGATCAATCCAATCCGCGCTCCGGAGGGCTCGAAGGAAAAATATCGGGCGGGGCCGTTTCCCGGGCGGTAATCCGGCAGCTCCCGCATCTCGCCATGAGAGGCAAGCCGCCGCCTCAATTCGCCGATGGAAAGAAAGTTTTGTTCGCTGAGCACGTCGGTGCGCGAGAGCGGCATGAGTTCGATAAAGCGCAAAGGGGCGCCAATTTCCGCCGCAAAGCGAATCAGCGGAAGATACTCGGTTTCGTTGACGTTTCGTATCAGCACGCAGTTCAGCTTGATCACTTCGAAGCCTGCGGAGAAGGCTGCGGAGATCCCCGCAAAGACGCTCTCGATCCCTCCCCCGGTGATGCGGCGATAAACAGCGGGATCCATGGCGTCGAGCGAAATATTCACGGATCGGACCCCCGCCTGCTTGAGATCACGCGCCAAGGGCGCCAGAAACGTGGCGTTGGTGCTCAACCCCAGGGTGCGAACCCCGGGCACCTCCCAAATGCGCCGACATATTTCGACGATATCCTTGCGCAAGAGAGGCTCGCCACCGGTCACCCGGAATTTCTTAAACCCGAGATCCGCAGCGGCTCTGACTGTCCGAAGGATTTCCTCCGCACTCATGTGGTCGCTTCGCTGCGCCCACCCCTTGTATCCTTCCGGCATGCAATAAAGGCATTTTTCATTGCAGCGATCCGTGACGGATATCCGCAGGTAATCGATGCTCCGGTTAAAGGGATCCTTCATATTCGGTTCTCCACAGCAGAAAGTGTGACAAGGACCGGATGGCAGCCGCCCCTGGGCCAGGGGGCGTCCCGCCGAAAAATTTGATGGATGCGAAAAGCCATGCCGGTCAACGATGCCACAGCTTGCTCGCCCGCCGCAACCACGCATAGACCAGGCTGGATGACTCGCTGCCCCGGGCTTCGTGAAGTCGCCGAATGAGTCGCAGTGCCACAATGTTCAAAAGAAAAAGCGCCAGAAAATAGATGCTGTGTCTCCGCCAGTGAAAGGCCCCCGTCACCACTTCATAGGTTCCGACAAAATCCAGCGAGATTCCCCAGACAACCGGAGCCGCGCCGAGGCCGAGGCTGGTAATCACTGTAAACAGGGCAAAGAAATGATTCCGCCCCATCTCTGGCATCGTGACCATGACGATGCGCGCATTTGCCAGATTGAAATTCGATCCGGCAACTCCCGAAAAAAAGTTCAAGATTCCAATCATCAAATGCGAACATGGCAATACGTCGGCCGCCACCAGAAACCAGCCAAGAATCACCAAGCTGAATAAGAGAAGGGCGCCGGTCATGATCGGCTTGCTCCCCGCCCGATCCACAAGCCGTCCAACGAAGGGCAAACTGACCAATGCCCCGATAAAGGAAAGGCCGGAAAGGTAGAGGACGGTGGAAACATCAAACTTCGGGAACTCCCGCAGGTATTCCACCGTGAAGACCCCGAGGCTGCCAATGACCGCCATGAAGAGCACATTGAAACGAAGAAGTTCCCGGAACGGGGGATACGCGATGATATGCCGCCACGGCACCGGCTCGGAGGACTTGCGGACACTCTCGACGGCTTTTACATCGGGAATTTTCTGAATGAAACTCAAGCTGAGCGTGGCTCCAACCGTGCTGATGAAAAAGACCAGCGCATACTCCCAGGAATCCACCTGGCCAGTCATCACGATCGCCGAGGCCACAAGCGCAAGAAGAGATCCCACATGCATGAAGATCTGGTCCAGGGAGAGAAACCGTCCGCGAATTTCCTCCGGGATCAGGACCGTGATCCACGGCATCCAGGCCACGGACGAAATGCCCCGCAAAAAATTAAAGAGAAACAAGGCCGCCAGTATGGCTGCCAGTTTGGACGTATCGTCCAGAAAGTAGGCCAGCGGGACCAAGGTCACCACAAAGATAAAAATGGTGCGCAGTCCCCACCCCATCAGCACAAAGCGCTTGTAGCCATATCGCCCCAGAAATTGTGCGGCAGGCAGCTGGAGGACGGTCATGAGCGGAGTGAATGCAGCCAGAATGCCCAGCACGGTCGAAGAGGCGCCGATGCTTTGCGCATACAGGATAATCGGCGCCCCCAGAATAATCTGAAACGAAATCGCGTTACAGAGCCCAAACCAATGGGCGTTGAACAAGCCCTTGGGGTAATAGCGGGAAATAAAGCTCACTCCGCCAGTGGGGGGAGGAGAAGACAATGGAAGCCGCCGGGATCCGGAAAAGACACGCCCCCCGCAGGGAACACCGCGAAAAATCTGCCGCGAGCGGTCACGGAATTGTCACCGGAGCCGCATTCTCTGCAACCAGGGAAGCCGGACGAAAAACATACCGCTCACGCGAGCCGACAAGGGGCTTGGGTGGCTGGATCAGGCTTTGAGCGATAAACTCCGGATTGATCGGAGCAATCAGGCTATACCCACCCTTGCCATCTGGCAGCATCGGCGTTCCCCACCGATTCCGACACACAACTTCCTTCGCAGGAATCTGCTCTCCACGAAGCGTGTGATTCATCATAACGGGTTCCTGAGGGGCGGAGAAGGCCGTAAGAAACGAGCCTCCGGCAATGAGCAGCCAGTTCATATCGGCAGCTTACTAAATCATTTCCCCGGAAATGAAAAGCGGATAATTTCAGATTTCTTCTGATCCATTTGCCTTGTCCGGGAATTTTCAGTAGGTGTCACGAGTCCTCACCGGCAGTCCAACCACCTGCCGGTGGGGTCGCCTCGATGTCCTATCCTTCCTTTCGATCTTTCTGCGACAAATTGGAATCCTGCGGGGAACTCCGCCGGATCCCGGAGCCGGTTGCGACCGAACTCCAGATCACCGAACTCGCCGACCGCGAAATGAAGTCCGCGAATGGGGGAACGGCCCTCCTCTTTGAAAAGCCCACCATCTCCGGACGGGTATCGGCATTTCCCCTCGCCATCAATACCATGGGCTCCCGCCGCCGGATGGCGATGGCCCTCGGCCTGGAAAAAATCGACGAGTTGGCCGACCAGATGCAGTTCCTCATGAAGGCGAAGCCGCCGCGCACCCTCAAGGAAGCCTTTGCCCTCCTGCGCAACGGCATTGATGTCCTTCACGCCAAACCCCGCCACGTCCGCTCCGCCCCCTGCCAGGAAGTCGTCCGGGAGCCCGGTGGAAATTTTTCCCTGGCCGATCTGCCCATCCTTCATTGCTGGCCGGACGATGGCGGGCGCTTTATCACCCTGCCGACGGTCTTTACAAAAGATCCGGACACCGGCGACCGAAATGTCGGCATGTATCGCATGCAGGTTTACGATGACTGGACCACCGGCATGCACTGGCAAATCCACAAGGTGGGTGCCCGGCATGGAAAACGCTATTACGAACGCGGAGAAAAAATGCCCGTTGCGGTTGCGCTGGGTGGCGATCCCGCGCTCACCTTCTCCGCCACCGCCCCCCTCCCCGATGGGCTCGATGAAATCCTCTTCGCCGGATTCGCCCGGAAAAAATCCGTGAAACTCATCAAGGCAGTGACCGTGGACATCGACGTCCCTGCCAATGCGGATTTCGTTCTCGAGGGCTACGTGCAGCCCGGCGAACTCCGGGCGGAGGGTCCCTTCGGCGACCACACCGGCTTCTACACAAACGTGGACGACTACCCGGTCTTCCACCTCACAGCGATCACCCACCGACGCGATGCCGTCTATCCCGCCACGATTGTCGGGGTTCCGCCGATGGAGGACTTCTACATGGGGGCTGCCAGCGTCCGCATCTTTTTGCCGGTCTTCAAAATGAATTTCCCCGAGATCGTGGACATCGCCCTCCCGGCCGAGGGCGTCTTTCACAACCTCGTTTTCGTCTCCATCCGCAAACAATACCCTCTCCAGGCCTACAAAATCATGCACGGACTCTGGGGGATGGGTCAGATGATGTTTTCCAAATACATCGTTGTCGTGGACGAGGATTGCGATGTCCACAATACCAGCGAGGTCCTCTTCCGGCTGTGCGCAAACACCGACCCGCAACGCGACACCACGATCATCAAAAATCCGACCGACGCACTCGACCACGCCCCGACGGTCGCAAATATCGGCACCCACATGGGCTTCGACGCCACCCGCAAACTGCCCTCCGAAGGCTACACCCGCGGCTGGCCATCCCTCGTCAAAATGTCGCCGGAAATCCAGGCCTGGGCGGACAAATTTTCAGCAGGCAAATGACCTGAAGATGCACACCAGTCAATCCCGGTTGGCAAAGATCGCAGCCGGTGATCCGTCCGTCTCTCTGAATCTCATTTTCAAATCCCTTTTCGGTTTGAGGGGTTCCCGCAAGGAACTGGTGCAACCTCTGGACTGGGAACCCGAGGCACCAAAGCCCGGAGAACTCGAAACCATGCCCCTGTCGCAACCCCAGGTTTCGTGGATGGTGATCCGGAGGGCACGGGTGAAAAACATTGACACCCGCCCTCGAATGGACATGATACCGTCCATATGACTGCAATCACCTATACTGCTGCCCGCGAAAACCTCGCTTCCACGATGGATCGTGTCTGCAAAGACCGTGATGCCGTAATTATCACACGAAATCGAGATCAGGCGGTCGTGATGCTTTCCTTGGACGATTATGAATCACTCCAAGAAACCGCCTACCTTTTGCGAAGTCCTGCCAACGCCAAGCGACTTTTCGACGCCATTGATGCTGCGGAGAAGGGCAACCTTATCCAGAAGGATATTGATCTGGACGCGTGAATCTTTTGTTCACTCCTCATGCATGGGATGATTATCAGTTCTGGCTTCAGGGCGATAAGAAGATTCTCAAAAGAATCAACGAACTGATTAAGGACGTTCTTCGTTCACCCCATGAGGGAATTGGCAAGCCTGAACCCCTTCGTCAAAGCTTATCAGGATATTGGTCACGGCGCATCACCGAGGAACACAGATTAATCTATCGTCAAGTTAAATCAGGCATTCTTCTCATTCAGCTGCGCTACCACTACAAGAAATAGGTTAACCCTAAAGGGTGCAGCGGAGGTAAGGAATGGGCCACGCCCCAATCAAATTCCGCATCAAGTGTCAGAAACGCGAAGCTTTCTCTTCGAGCCACTTTTCCGTCTGAACGAAAGCCCGGAGGAACCATGCCCGCCACAAGAATGTCGCACGAGGCCCTTGTTTCGTTATCGCGTTGGACAAAAATATATTGCCCCTTGGTCAGGTCCGCGTAGCGTTGAGATATGAGTACGGTTCAAGAAATCGAGAAAGCGATTGAAAAGCTTCCTCGGGAAGAATTGTTTCAACTCACGGATTGGTTGTCTTCACGCTTCTCCGACCAATGGGATCGGCAGATTGAAGAAGACATTGCCGCTGGCCTTTTGGATGAGCTTGCCTCAGAGGCTATCGCAGAGCATCGAGCCGGGCAGAGTATGCCGATGCCCTCCGATGAGAAGTAGGGCAAGCTCCAAGTTCTGGAAGGCCTACAGGGATTTGCCGACCGACGTTCAACTCATTGCCGTCAAGCAACACCGATTGTGGATTCGAGACAGCACGCATCCGTCGCTTCAATTCAAGAAGATTCATTCCTACTGGTCCTGTCGAGTTACAGATTCCTATCGCGCGTTAGCCATCATGGACGGTGACACCGCAATCTGGTTTTGGATCGGGCCACATGCGGAGTACGATCAGATTCTCAGACGCAAAAGATGAAGCGCAACCGAGTCCCCGTGACTGAACATTAGGCGGTGTCAATAAATCAAGGTGGCAAGATGTCGCAGGAGTTTTGACGGCTGACAAGGCGCGACGAATCAAGCCATCCTGGCCGAGATGATCCTTGCATGGTCGCAACCCCAGGTTTCGTGGATGGTGATGCGGAGGGCGCGGGTGCGGAGAGGCTCGGGAAAGTCGCGCGCCCACCGACGTTGCCACCAAAGAGATTCCTGCCAGACGGCATGCCATTCTCCGGCTTCATCCTGTTGGGCCAGGGAAAAAGCCCGCACCATTTCCGGTTGGCCCGTTCCCCAGGTCATTTGGGAAGCGATGGCTTCGCAGTGGCTCATCGTCAAGCGCCGGTGCAGGCCGGAGTCGAAGACAAATTCGATGCGGTTGATTGTTTGTGGCGTCGTCCATGTGAACTCCAACCAGGCCGGCAGACACGGCTCACTCATCCAGCGATGGGTCCCCGGGGAAACACGGTGGGCGCGCACGCCCCGGGGATGGGCGACGCAGCGGTTCTGACCCGAGAGCACGTGGGCGGCGGGACCGTCCGGGCGTTCGCTGGACGCGCGGACCGCGGCGTGGGCGGCAAGGTTGTCCGATTGCAAATCGACAGCCCCGATCACAAAGGCGTCTTGCCGGGCCAGGCCGGCCCGGAGTTCTCCCACCCACGTCGTGTTTCCGGGTATTTCCGCCGGCGGGACGCTTTTCCGCACAGCCAGCGCGGCGGCCAGCCCCACGCCCTCCCCGGTAACCGCGCACGTCGCCATCACGCGCGTCGAGGAAAACGCGACATGCGAGGCCGACATATTCCGTCCGGCAAACATGAGATTGGAAATGTTGCGAGAGAGGCAACTGCGCAGCGGAATATCGTAGAGATAGGGCATCTCTCGATGCCGCACCGGCTTGATTCCTTTGGCATCGAAGCCTTCCGGAGGTTGCAACTCCATCGACCAACCCCCGTAGGAAATCGCGTCCGGAAATTCCCGCGACTCCATCAAATCCTGTTCCGTCAAAACATACTGCCCGACAAAGCGGCGGCTTTCGCGCTTTCCGGGAACGGCACCGAACCATTCCAGTGCCCAGTGATCCGCTCCGTGATCGCCGCCATTTTTGATAAAATCCCAAATCCCGAGGAGGATTGCGAGCAGTTCATGCCGGATCGTTTCATTGTCGCGGATCGTGTCAAGATGCCCGCCCCATGACAGCCACCAGAACCCATATTCCCAGCCCGGACTGTCCGCGGGCCCCACGCATTCGCGATCGAAAAAATCTGCGGCGGTGAACTTTCTCGCCCAGGGCGGCGGGAGGAAGCGCATCGGCACGTTGTGTTTTTTCGCCATGAACAACAGCGAAGAACCGAGCGTTTTACCATCAGCCGTCTCGACTGCGGAAGGTTCGCCAAAATGGGATTGCTCTTCACGGCCACGGACATACTCCGCACCAGCGGCCACACCGAGTCCGCCGTCGCCCGTGCAATCGACAAACACTTTCGCCGCAATCTCGAATTGATCCTCCGTACTCGTCCGGAGTGCGGTGACTTTGGAAATGCGCGCATTTTCCACATCTGCGGACAGGATTCGCGTATTCAGCAGCAATGTCAACGAAGGCTCCGCGAGGCACTTTTCATACAAGATCAGATCGAACATCGACGGCGAGCGCTGCGGATTACGAAACGCATTTTCCAGACGAATCTCCTCAATGATCCCGCTCTCGCGCGCCTCCAGTTCCAGTGAAACACCGGGACGATTCCAGTTCGCGCCGATGATATGCATCCGGATCTCGCTGGAGGCATTTCCACCCAGCACGGGACGATCCTGACACAACACCACTTTCGCACCGGCACGCGCTGCGGAAAGTGCGCAGCACACGCCGGACAACCCCCCACCCGCAACAAGAATGTCGCACGTGATCTTGTGCGTTTGAAATCTATCGAGCATTCTCAAAACGTTTCTGAACCAGATATTTCCCGCGCAGATCGGAAACTTTGTAGTCAAATTCCAGCCAGTCTTTTTGCACGGGTTGAATCTTCTTCAGGCTTTCCGCCGTCCAGTCGTCGGGATTACCAAGCGATTCACCGAGCGTTGTATTTCCCGCAATCAGCGACTTGAGAACGCTGTTATAGAAATCCGGATCACCCACTTTTTCGTCGCTCCAAAAATGCGTTGCGGCTTTCGCCTTCGCCAGAAAATTGAACCATGCATAACGGGCGAGTCGCCGTTCAATATTCAGTCGCTGTTCCTCCGTCGGTTTTGCAAAACGCAGCAACCCGAACTGTCCGGTCTCATGCACTTGTCCGCCCCACGTCACGCCGCCAGCCTTGCCGAACGGCATCCAGCGAATGATCGAAAATCGCCAGTCGCCGCCTTTCAACGGAAGATTTTCGTAAATGGCTTCCCATGGAATGAAAATGGAAACGCCAAACCCCGTTTTGAGTGATCTTGTTTCCACTCGCGCGTATTCCCTGAGCGAGCGATAGTTTTGATGCGGACTTCCCCAGTCATAGAAGTCCGTCTTTCCGGAAAATGTGTTGATGAATAATTGATAATACGCTTCGCCGGAAAGTGCCGGTGTGAAGAACACTTCAAAGGATTCATGTCGTCCCGGTGAAGTCGGATCCACTGTGGAATCCAGCAATTCGCGAATCAGCGGCTCCGCCGCCTCGATGAAAATCCCCACTCCACGCGAATCATACGCCATACGAAAGGCGGTTTCGCGTTCAGGCGCACCTTCCTCTTTCGCGACACCGCGATCCGCCGTGGCATCCAGAATCAAGTGTTCGGCCGCTTTTTTATCATAAGGGCCAAACCGTGTTTCCCGCCTGTCCTTGAGCAGACCGGATTGCTGCCAGGCGATTACGCCATCGGGCAGTTCTTCCACGTAAGGAACTTCGTACGTGTTTTGAGCTTCTGCTCCGGCAATTGCCACGGAAAGAAGTCCGACGGCTGTTACAAAAATGGAACGCTTCATGAATTTGCTTTTTGAATTTTGAGGATGTATTCGATGATTTCCTGACGGGTCGCCGCGAGGTCGGCGGTTTTTGCGTCCAGTAATTCCAGCCACATGAGTGCTTTTTTTGCTTCACGCCGTGCTGTGGCATTGCCGCTTTCGATGGCTTTTTGTGCTTCCTGTTTAAGCAGCGTGGCGTAGCGAACATCATCGATGCCTTCGCGGAAACCCTCCCATGCGATCGTATCGATCATGCCCTCCGCCGTGGGATACACCATGCAGAAGCTGCGAAATTCCTTGCGCAGAAAATCATTCCAGACGTTTTGTTTGTTGCGTGCGGCATTGCTCGTATGCAACTGGTCGAAATATTTGTAATTAAACGAACCGTCGTAGTTTTCCTTGTAACGCGCCAGTCCCTCCCAACGCCTGAAAACATCGGGGTTTTCCGGCCCTGTGTGCGGCCCGGCATAGCTGGCAATTTTTGAATCGATCGCGTGCCATCGCGCCGCTTTTTCCCGATCCGGCCAGCCGCCGTGATTGGCGAGATCAATGGCATACCCCGCAAGATCGAAATGCCGTCCCTCGTGCGTGGTCATCCAGACTTTCATGTCCTGCTCCTGCGTGTGTTCGGCCAGTTCACGGAAAACTTTTACACGCGCTTCACCGGCTTCATCCCATGTGGAGAGATAGATGTCATCGTGTCCGACCTCCCCTTTCACCGTTTTGATGTAGTCGTCGATGCGTTCACGAAAACGTTCCGCCCTGTCTTCGCGTTTGTCATCTCCCGGCGAGGGAAAGACCCAGCCTGCCGCCAGCAACGGTTTCATCGGCGCTCCCGCCTCCTTCATCAACCGCAATTCCGTTCGCACATCCTCACGCGCCTGATCCCGATCCGGACGATTGTTGATGTCCATGACAGCCTTGATGTTTCGAACATTATGATCCAGCAAGTTGCGGTAGATTCGTTTTTGCAGGGCTTGCGTTTTCTCCGGTTCGAGATTGCGTCGCCTCCCGGCATCGAGAACATCCGTCGCATAAATGGTGACCAGATACTCGTTCTCCAGATTGTAATACGTCATTGGTGTCGGAAGTTTGAACGGCAGCACCTTCACCTGAAGCTTCAGATTCCCCGCCGGTTTTCCATTTTCCGCAAACTCCAGATATCCGCTGTAAATCTCGGCTTTTGCATCGTCGGGGACTTTCACCGTCACCAAAAATTGGCGATTCTCCCCCTGAGGAATAGCGACCGGCAAGAGCTTCGGCGCATCAGCCACGGGTTCGGTGAGATAATTGAAATAGCCGTCCGGTGCTTTTTCTGCGGGATAGCTTATCCATTGATACGCGTCCCCCACGCGAAGGGAGTTTTCCTGTTTCTCGCGATCCACTTTCACCAGCGAATCATCGTGCAGAAGGAGTTCCGGCACGAGTTCGCGACGGGTCGGATCGCCGAAGTAGCTATGCCACGCCGTCCCCGCCTGATACCACGCCTTGACCACGCGCACGTTGATCGCATCGGCGGGAATCGTCGCGCCGCTTTCCCCTTTCAACGCGGAGGTCTTGATCTCAAATTTTTCAATGTCCGCCTTCGCCTCGACAAGAAACGAAGCAGGCTCGAACTCGCCGGGTGTTGCAATGATTCGCAGAACGCCTGCGCGTTGCGCTTCCGGCGAGATCCTGTCTGGCAGATGCCTGATCGAGCTTATGGCCGGAATTTCATAAACTACAATACTACCGTATAGCATCGCAGGGAGTCCCGCTCCGATCAGGGCTGTGGAAAAAAACAGGGATTTTATTCTCATATTTAGAACAGAACGATCTTCTTGATGCGCACTTTGAGATTTTCCACGGGCTGCATGTCGGTGCCGACGAGCGCTTTTCTTGGAAACGTCAGAATGAGCCCCTGCACGCTGTTGTTGATTTCGCGTATCCAGTCGTAATACGGGTAGCGCACGAAATTCCATCCCTCGAAGTTCATCGTCTGCTCTCCGGGCCAGCGTATGTGCAGGTTGCCATTGGTCGCCCACGGGCCCCATGACTGTGTTTTCCAGAGATCGACATCACCCCAGCTTCCGTTGCCCTTGATCCAGATTCCGGCATTTTTCGCCTTGGTCGTGACGGGCGACTTCAGCTTGAGCGCCACATATTCATGCTCCATGTCCCAGCGAAGTTCTTTTTCCGGGATCAGCTCGATCTCGAGGCAGGCTCCCATCTCCGGGTCTTCCACTTCCCGGATTTCAAATTTTCCCTGTCGTTTTTGAGGAATGTTTTCCGGGCGGAGTCTGCTTTGTTCCTCGATTGTCGGAAAATCAATGATCTCGACCTTCGCGAGGGAATCCAGCGGGATTTCCTGCAAGGATTCTTTTGGGGGAAGATCATCGGGGAAGCGCGTGCTTCCAAGCTCCACGGATTTCAGTTGTTCTTTGGAAACAAAATACCGCACGCCCGTTGACGCGACCGCCTTCACACTTTCTCCGGTTTTTGTTATTTCCCGCCCGTAGAGATCGATGATCCTGCGCTTCGAGTCCCCGTCAAATGTCAGCGTGACATCGCGCTCGCCGCGAGGCGTCCACACCGCATAGATCCACTCGTCCCCACGTTGAAATTCTTGGACATAAAGCACGGTGGAACCGGACGGGACAAAGCGGACGAACTTCGCGCTGTCCAGCACCTGTGTGAGAGTCGCAATCGCGGCGTAGGAAGGTTTGGGAGCCATGATGGGATACCGTCCCGTCAATCCGCCACCGCCCCAGATGGAGTAATAATAGGCGCTGCTGGCATCATTGATTCCCGCAATGCTGATGGTATCGAACCCGTAGGCGAGCGCGATCAATCCGTCGCGTGCCTTCCATTCCGCCTGCTTTTGCGGCCCCAGCCGCTCCGTCATTCGGCCAATCCATTCCGTGCAGGCGGTGAGCGGAACGTCTCCGTAACCCATCTTGCGAGCCAGTTCCCGCAGAAACCATGCGGAATGGAAGGCGCCGATCAGGACCCGCTCCGGCGCAAAAGTTTGCCCGAGGTCTTCGGTGGCGACGGTGTCCATGTATTTCCGGGGAAATTTCTGCCGGAAAAGTTCTCCCATGATCCCGAGGCTGTCGCCGTCGTTTCCCCATTGCATTTTGAGCTGGGGAAACTTCTCCCGCACCATTTTGGACATCGCCGTGAGATATTCGATGCGCTTGGGCCAATTCTTTTCCCAGGCTTCGCGCGATTTATCATCAGTCGCTGCGATCTGCGTTTCACTGCCGCCCTGCGCACGCAACAAGGCTTCCGGAGAAGTCGCGTCACCGCCGTTGCTCGCATAATTCACTGCCGGTGCGCCCCAGAGCTCGGATGGAGGATAGGGTGCCCCCGTCGAGCCACTCTCGTGGAAAACCAACATCCGGTCGATGGACGGCCACAGATCCAGATGCTTTTGGATAAACTCCTCATGCATGGCCACAGCCTCTTTCAGAGTCAACTTTCCGTCCCGAAAGTCCCGCAACGCGCGTCCGCCGCCCACATAGGCAAACCCAATGGTGGAATTGGTAAACCCGTATTTCTGCGTCAGACTTTCCGGCATCTCTTCCGTCAGTTCCACACGCCGGATTCCCAGCTTCTGCAACAGCGGGCCCACTTCCTCCAGCTTGGCATCGCTGCCTTGATTTTTCTGAAACCACCATCCATAGAAAGGCGATTCGTAACCCGCCTTTCGCGTGTCTGGAGGCAGCATCACAAACGAACTGCGATAATCAATCCGTTCGACGCTGTCGGAAAGACGCACCCGCAGCGCATACCAGCCATTTCCCTGCTTCACCGGAATCCGCACGATTTGTTCCTCGCCCGCTTTCAAGGTCACGGTCGATTTTCCGCTTTCCACAATTTTCTCCGAAATATCGGCCACGTCCCATTCCACTTGATACGTGCCTGCTTCGTGCGCCTTCACCCGTGCCAGAAATTCCGGATTCTCCGCGGCATAGAATGCCTGCACACCGGTATTGCTGAGCACTTCCATTTCCACCGGACTTTTTTCCAGTGCGATCCCAAACACATGTACGCCGCTGGTCTGCGGTTCGGGCCAGGCGGTGTAAATATCGTAGTCCTTCATCTCCGGATCAGTGGGCTTCCATGCCCGCTTGACCAATTTGGAAGGAGGCGGAAACACCTGCGACTCTTCCACGTTTTCCATGGGATCGAGCAACTCCACATCGAGATACTCATGCGTCCCCATTCCCGTGGCCCGTTTCGTGTCGTTGTGCAGAACATCCTGAATCATTCCATTGCGCACGGGCACTCGGACCAGCCACAACGCCGCCTCTCGCGACTTGTCACCGTAACGCACGCTTCCCACTTTTTTAGCGGATTTTTCGGAGACCTCCACCAGCGTATCCGCGACCGCATTCCCACGGCTATTCCCATAGCGAGTCAGACGAAATGTGAATTCATTCAGTCCGTTCTCTTCCACCGCGCAAAGCACCCAGGCATGGGAATACGTCGCCTGCGGAACGGTAAACATGCGCTGCTCGGGCATATTATTGAGCGCGTTTCGCCTCCAGAAAAAGTTCTGCAAATCATCCGTGGCCCATTTGTTGAAGGACCCCAACCCTCCCACGGCGATGCCTTTTATCGGCTTGTCGCCCCATTTCCGGAACGCCTCCGGCATCGGCGTCTTTCCGTCGAACTTCAACTGCGCATTGGCAAATTTTCCCTCCCGCGCCTGCCACTCCACTGGCAAAGTGCGGTATTTTTCATCTACCGTTTGCGTGAGTTCAAGCGAATGCACCGTCGAGCCTGGAGCCAGATACACCTTGTAGCTCACCGGCACTCCGCCCTCCTGCAAACGGATAAACTGTTTATCAATCCAGACTTCGACCTTCCCGCCATCCACCGGGCGCAATTCCACCGTGAAAGGATGCTCCGAAGCCGGAGGCAGTTTCTTCCATGCTTCCACACGATTCGGCCATTCATTCCGGTGATAAAAATTCGGATTCGGACGCACATAATAGCTGTTCCACCCACCCAGACCGCCTATCGACAAATAGGCATCTTCGTAAACATTCTCCCCGATCTTGTGATCCAATGCTCGTATGTGAAGAGACGAACTTTTCCCTTCGGCATCCTGCAACTCAATCGTAAGCGGATGTTTTCCTTTTCCTGTTCTTCCCTTCAAGACAAACACAGGCATTTCGTCTGGGATACTTCCCTCAAGGCGGGCTGTGCTCCGTTCCGTCTCCGAAGCTGCCGCCACAAGCCCCGCTTCCGTTTGCGTCACCTTTCCCGTGACAACGCAGTCTGGCGGAAGGAAGGGCAGTTCGGCGTGAAGAACTTTCGAAAATAGCGCGCAAGCAAGAAGAGAAATTCGCAGGCTTTTGTTCATGATTTATGTTGGGAGAAAAGCCAATCCAGCACGGCTCTGTTGGTATAGGTTTGCGTCCATGAAACATGCGCAACGCCGGGGTATTCCGTGTAAACAGGACGTCCGCCCGCTTGTCTGACCGCCCGAATCATATCGCGGGAACGTTCGGGTTTGATGACCTTGTCCACCGCTCCGTGAAACGCCCAGATGGGAAGATCCTTCAACGTCGCGGCCTGCGCGAGATCGCCTCCGCCACAGACGGGAAGAGCGGCCGCGAACAGATCAGGCGCGCGCTGGATGATGTCCCATGTGCCGAATCCCCCCATGGAGATCCCCGTCACATACACACGATTCGGATCGACAGGGAACTCGTGTATGGTTTGATTCAGCAGTTTCATCAAAGCCCGCATGGGAACTGAGGGTTCCTCAGGCATCGTGTGGGCATCGTCCCCCCAATGCACTTCCACCCAGCGCCGGTCGGCGGGACACTGCGGTATCAGAAGAATGGCGCGCTGGTTGGTGTTTTTCAGATACTCCAGGAGCGCAGGAATGCCGTGAACCAACTGTCGGGCATTGTCTTCGCCCCGTTCCCCTGCGCCATGCAGGAAAAGCACCAGCGGAACTTTCTCCGATTTCGACAAGTTCGGCGGCAGGAAAATGCGGTAGTTCAGCGTGAAAGGCCCATCGGAATACGCTCGCGCCTGTGTTTCTTCTTCCGGAGTGCCTGCGTGCAAGGACGCAGCACACCCCGTCAGAAGAACACAGAAGAGCAAGACACTCTTCCTTTTGACAGTCATAGAATCGAAGAGATTCGGCTTCTAACGGCGACGACGGACAATCGCCAATGCACCGGCGAGCACAAGAAGCATCGCTGTTCCCGGTTCGGGAACGGCGGTCGTTTCCAGCCAAACACGATTCGGGCCGTAGTTGATGCCGAATTCATAACTCCCCATCACGAAAGTGGGCGTCGCAGCGAAACCATTGATCGTGGCAAACGTTCCCGTGATGAGTCCGTCGGTGGAGGTCAGCAGATCGATTTCCTCGCCAAGGATTGGGGCATAGCCAAGCGTCAGTTTAAGATCGCCGTTGAGCGTCACGATGTTTGATGCGGGTGTGACATTCGTCACCGACAGCGCGGAGAACGAACCGCCCACAAGATCCACCTGGAAGGTTGAACCGGCATCGAGCGCGAGGGAGCCTGTGATTTCCAGCGCGTCCGCCGAGGAATAGCTCGCATCCAGCGTACCGCCGGACCAGACATTCACCGGGGTGTAGCGGGTGCCGCTGTTCACGTTGCTAGCGCTCCAAATCCACGCGGTCCCTCCGCCAATTTCCCCGCTGCCGGAAAGGGTTGCCCCGTCACGCACTTGCACCACCCCCACATCCTTCAGCGTGCCATCCAATTTCAATAAGCCGCCTTGGACGTCCGCCACGCCGGCGATATTTGTGGCATTGCCCGAGAAGACCAGCGCGCCCGGACCAGTTTTGGTGAAGGTGTAGCCTGAATAGTTTCCTCCCGCGTCCTTCAGGTTGGCGGAAATCATTAACGTCCCGGTGGAATACTGGTGAACGGTCAGGAATCCGTTGCCAACACTCGCCGTCTTGATTGTGTAATTGCCCACGTTCTCCTCCATCAGGATGGCCGTTGTTCTCAATTGGAAATTGCCATCCAGTTCCGCCGTACCCGCTGCTCCGTTAATGGTCAAGGAATTTGCGGCCACATCGCCTGTCAGCGTTTGCCCGCCGGAGACGTAGCGGTTCGCCTGCGTATCCGGCACAGTGACACCTGCCGTCGGGAGGGCTGTCATCGCCGTGAAGCGGGTGACAAGGCCCGTTCCGACATCACGAGTTGCAAAACCGGTTTTCGTGCTGTCTGTGACAGTGCTGAAGAGCGAGACTCCATTTGTCATAAAGCTTCCCACAGCATCCAACTGAAAGGCACTCCCCGGTGAAGTCAGATTCACATTCAGAGAGGGAAAACCATCGGTGGCGGCCGTAAGGCGGGCGAAATCCGAAAACCGGAGCGTCGTTCCGGCCCCGCCATTGGAATCTACAACAATGCGGTTGGCTCCGGTGGAGCGGCCAAGATACAACCTTCTGCCTGTATTGATAACAGTGCTTCCGGTACTTGCTCCGCTAGCCTTGAAAAGACCGCCCTGATTGACGTCCGTTACCGCGCCGTTCACGCCAAAGAACAGATCCCCCCCTGCCGCAAGCGACCCGCCCGCCCCGGCATCCAGCAGAATCTTCCCTCGCAGAAAACCCAATTGGCCTGTAAAGGTGTTTGCTCCGGCGAGAGTGAGCGTTTCGGTTCCCGACTTTGTCAAAACCCTTGCTCCGCCAGTTTCGCCAATCACACCATTGATGCGAATATCCCCGTGCGCCGCATCAATATTACGCTGAGCATTCAGTGTCATCGCATTATCAATCGTCTGAAGAACACCGCTGTTGTTCGTGATATTCCCATTTAGAGTAAACGTGTTTCCACCCAGCACGAAGCTGCCCGCGCTGGCGGCAAAGGTGATGCCATTGAGACTTGTCACGATGTCATTGTCCGGCCCCAGGCGTGTAGTGCCATCGAAGACCAGCGTGGCACCGGTGGCTCCTGGAGCTGTTCCGCCCCAGTTTGCGGCGGAACTCCAGAGATCATCTGTGCCCCCGCCGTTCCACGTGCGGAGTTGAGCGTGAGCCGAAGATAGTGCCACGACAAGCCCTGCTGCGAGGGTGAGGCGGCGCATGATGTTTTGTTGGTTTTTCATAGTTGTGGTATGGCTGTCTTTTGGGTTTACGGAGAAGAATGCCGCTAATCGGTGCTCGCAAGCAGGCGAAACTCACCGGGGGCAAGTTCCACGGGGATGATCTGTTCCTGACGGTGCAGGAAGAATCGGTGCGGACTGGAAAAATCGATGTTTTGGAGACAAATGGTGCCGTCCTGCGGGAAATGGGAATAGTTGATAAACCGACATTCCGCACCCGCATCCACCTGATCATCCGAAATCCAGGCCTCGGGGCGAACCTGACGCGCGATGTGTCGATACACATATCCCGCCAAACCGGGGGAATCCAACGTGGCACCGGGGCCGAAATCCGCATCCGTCGCGCCGGGGTAGGCCCAAGTGTTCAGGAAATAGACCGTGCCCTTGCCGCAGCGGTGCCGGAGCAGAACGGGTGCCATTTCCTCATCCTCGACAGCGAGGGTTTCGACCGAGGGGTCGGTGATCTCGATGTTCCCCCGGCACACGGTGAGAATGCCGAAGCGGCGCGGGTGTTTGAACCCGAGTTCGCCCTTCCGGTCGGGCGCGGTGGCCCAATAGAAGCGCTCTCCCTTCCCTTTCACCTTCACCCCGCAAAGTTCACTCCAGTCCCCGCCGCGCACGAGTTCGTCCACGCCGAAGGAGGCGTAATTGCGGGTGTTGTTTGTTGAAAGATGCGGGATGGAAACAAACAGGATGCCGCCACTTTTTACATAACGAAGCAGTTGCACGTATTGTTTCTCCGAAGATGTATTCCAGCCGGTGAACAGCAATGCCTTGTAGTTCGCTGAGAGAAAATCCGCATCGACATTGTCATTGGCAAAGCTGGTCACATCCATCTGCCCGTACGGCGAGCCGGAGAGGAACAGATTATGCCACGGAGCCAGTATGGGCGGACGTGGGAAAAATACGTTGCAGGCAACATCCCAGCCGCGTTCCGGTTGCCCGCTGTACCAAAGCGGATTTTTCTCCGCGAGCGTGAACATGCCCGCGATGGCATCGTTCGGATGAAAACTTTCCCCGCCAAGGTCGAGGTTGCCCTTGATGAGAGCAATCGTCGTTTCCGGTTGTCCCGCAGGCGTTCCGTTGGCTTTTACAAAATCATAGAAGTCGGAAATCTCCTTGCGATAGCGCACCGCGACAGGCGAGTGATAATTGATCTTGTGGTACGTTTTCCTCGCCTCCCCCACGACATCCGCAAAATCATAAGGATCACGATTACGATAACTCCCAAGTTCCACACGCGGCGTCTCGAACATGGGTGAATCCGTGACCAGTTGCGCTTCCAGATACCAGCCGCCGCTCTCATTGATGATCGCCTTGGCTCCCGCCATATACTTGTGGTACATCGCTGCCCGCAACAGATCGAATTTGTGTTTACTGGAATAGGGAATCCACGAATAGTGCTCGTGCGCAAGGTGGGTCCCCCACAACGGAAGATCGTATTGCCGCGCTAGCCCGCGCGAAAGCGCCGAGGCAAGATTCAGATGCTTGAAGGCGAAATCCTCGACCATCGGAATGTCCGCTCCGGCGGCGATTTCGTAGTCGAGATGAAAATTCGAACTCGTCGCGGCCACATTTCCCCATCCCGTGGCGTGACGTTCCCGCACATGCGCACTCACCTGTCGCATCAACCCGTCCGCCAGCGTCTGCAACGTCACCGTATTTCCCGCATCCGAATGCGTTTCCTCCAGCCGGAACGTGAAACGCTCCCCGAAGTCATAGCCAAGGTAGAACTCCCCGCCCGCCTCCTGAAACTGCCCCGACCATTCCGGCGCGGCCTCCGTATATAGCAGCGCGATATAGATCCCGCGTTCCCGCGCTTCTCGAATCAACTTGAGAACACCCGCACCATTGCGTTCGCGATAATCTTCGGGATGGATCCAGTCCGTAACGAGCAGGTTTTTTTTGTTCTGCCAGTCCGGTTCCGGAGGAGTCATCCCCACATCTTCCAGCGCGTAATGACGGGCAAATGTAATCGGCGAACGCCCGCCGTTAAAGCCCCAGTATTGCACCAGATTCCCCTGATTATCATCGAGAATTCTCTCCAAGAGTTCGACTGGCGTGAACAACTGCGAAACCCATGTCGTGTGCGTACGTCCCGAGCAGACCAGATAATCCGGCACGGAGTTCATGATGCCGCTCCCCACAAACATGCCGCAGGACGGAAGCTGAATCGGGATTCTCACGTGCGAGGCCATGGTGATTTTGTGATGCGGATTCATTGAGGGTGTTCCGACGCGACCACTTCCCCGTCTGCGCTGTGAACACTGGCGGAAGCCACATCCACAGGAGAAATCGCCAGGATCGCCACTCCTCCGGTACCGGGCAGAGTCTTGAATTCCACCTTTCGAGTTTCCCCGTCATCGGTGCTCACCAAGACTTGCAGGCTCTCCTGGCCCACGCGAACTTCGGCGATGGTCCACTCTGTTCCAACAAGCGTGTTTGCCCCGATATCTGCAAATTTGACCATGGACTTCACTCGCGGATCGTCGCGATCGATCGACACCTCCCCCACCGGAATTCCGTGGCATTGAAGAGTGATCCCGTCCTGGTGAATACCTACATAATACTGCATGTAAGGCACCTCGCCTCGTTGCCCGTCTTTTTTCACCACCAACCACAGGTCTCCTTTTTGCGGCCACCGATAACGGACCCGGAACACGATGTCCTTCCATTCTGCTTTTTCTTGAACGGGGAGAATCGTTTTCGGAAAAAACTGCGTGCCCTGCACAGGTTTCGAGAGCATTCGCAGCCCGTCTTCCTCGCGGATTTCCAGATTTTCACCCAATTCCGGGGCCACTCCCGGCGCATGGTCGCCCAGGTTCAGTTCCCACAAGAGTTCTTCCGCGCTTGCCAGCGTGGGAAGCACGCAAAGAACTCCGGTCAGAATCCACGCGGCGCGTTGAAGCGTTTTTCGGATGCCGGATGGGATAGTGGAACGCATGGGGACGATGGTCATTGCGGGTAAAACTTTTCAAAATCATCCTTACTGATTTGATTGTGTTGGATGTATCGCCCACCAGTGCCCATGTAATGGAAACGCCCGTTGGGATTCGCGGAGTAGCTCCAGGCCTTCAGGCTGTCATCCCGATCGCTCGGATCATTCCGTGAGATCATCTCGATATGCCCATCCACAAACATGAAGTTCAGACTGTCACCCTTGCCGCCATGAGAGCGGGGAGGAATCCCCCATGCGGCTTCATTTCCGCTGAGTACCATATTCTGATGCTCAAATGACCATGAGACGGAACCCTGCCGCATTTCCAGCAGGAGCGGCATTCGGGCATCACTATACCAGCCCGTGACGGTGCCGAACGAGGGAGACGGCCATGGCATGGCTTCCAGCCTCCATTGGGTCAGCACGGCATTGATGCCATAGGTCCCGCCCTGCCTCTGATACCAGGCTTTGACCGAGCCGTTTGCCTTCTGCTCTTTCGGAGTCAGCTTCTTTCTTGCCCCGGGACAGATCGGCAACTCTGTGAGATAGTCGGGAACGAGAATGCCATTGAAATTCAACTCGACATTGGGATGTTTCGGCTTCCCCGGCGGGAACCAGCCATCGTGATCATTCCGGTAGGCCAGCAGCGCCACTCCCACCTGCCGCATATTCGCCGCACAGGTTGCTCCCTGCGCCCGCTCCGTCATCGAGCGCATCTCTTTCAAAATCAAGACCGCGAGAATCGCGACCACCATAAAGCCGGCCAACACTTCAACCAGCGTGAACGCTCGCGCCGGGTGTCTTGTTGCGTCTTTGGAGAACATGCTGCAATTAATAGAAGAGGGACCGTCCCGCGGTAAAGAGCTGGAATTTGCAATTTGCGTCTGATATTGATATTTGATACAATTTCCTCACACATCACGCCTCTGAAACGCCATGGGACGCAGCACCCTTGCCATCAGGAATCTCCTGAAACCCTTCCACTATATTGAGGAATGGTATCTCACGATCCCGCCGGGACAGTCCCTCAAGGTTCCCAGCGACGAGTTCAAGCTCGTCTTCTTTCTGGAAGGAGAAGTCGCGCTCAGCGTTCCCCATCATCCGGAACTTCATTTGAGCAAGGGCGATGCGTTTTCCCTGAGTTTCTCCACCACGCAGACGTACCGTTCGCTACGGCCGGAACGCCACATGCGCCTGCATTTCCTGCGTCTGACCTTCCGCTGGCCGCTGTCGAAAACACCACCCGGAAAAATGCCGAAGGGCCGTGACAGGGGGAAACGTTTTGAAATCGTCTTGCAGCAGAGACTCACGGGATTTCAGCATTTCCCACACAGCCTTTTTGGGGATCATTACCAACTCTCGCGGCGCATCCTCGCGGAGATGGAACATGCGGATGAAATCGCTGCGTGGAAAATCAGCGGTCTCTGCCAGACGCTCACTGCCGGACTGCTTTCCCCGGCTCAGGAACGTCGGAATGGAAAGCCCTCGCTCCCGTGGCATCGCGGCGGGGCCGCCGTGGAACATGCACTGCAATATTTGCAGGAAAACTGCCATGAAACCCTCACCCTCACCACCATCGCCTGGCAGGTGCAACTCAGCGGCGAACATCTCGCCCGCATTTTCAAGCAACACACCGGCAAGACGGTGTTTGAATGGCTTGATCATTTCCGCACAGAAAGGGCACGCAACCTGCTGGTCACGACCGAATGGCCGCTGGATCAGATTGCCCGGGCAAGCGGCTATTCCTCGGCAAATTTGCTGAGCCGACATTTCAAAAATAACACGGGCCACACCCCGACGAAATTCCGCATCAAGAGTCAGAAGCGCGAAGCGTTCTCTCCAAGCCAATTTTCCGTCTGAAACCTCGCTCGGAATATTCGCAAGGACGCCATTGACAAAACAGCATGTGGGAACTACGGTTATCACATGCATGTCGAGACCAAAGTTCGCAAAATCGGAAATTCTCTCGGCATTGTTCTGCCCAAGGAAGCTCTCAACGCATTGAAAGTGGAGGAAGGAGCCACGCTGCATCTGACAGAGGCTCCTGAGAATGCGTTGCGTGTGACGGCGGACAAACCGGGGTTCAAGGAAATGATGAAAATCGCTGAACGCGGGATGAGAGAATACCGTAACGCTTTGCGGGAACTGGCAAAATGAACGAACCTGTGTGGGTGACACAGGAAGTCATCGTCGCCACGCAAGTCAAGTTGCTGGAACGTTTCGGTGGGCTTGAAGGAATACGGGACGAGGGATTGCTGGAATCCGCCGTGAATCGGCCACGTCAAATTTTCACTTATGGCAAGCCTTCCATATTTGAAATGGCAGCCGCTTATGCAACGGGACTTGTAAAAAACCATCCCTTTCTTGATGGCAACAAACGCATAGGATTCATGACGGCGTACATTTTTTTGGGAGCAAACGGTTTTTTGCTGAAAGCACCGGAAGAAGAAGCCGTGCTGCGCACGCTGGCACTGGCGGCGGGAGCAATCGGGGAGAAAGAATACGCGGAGTGGCTTGCCGTGTCCTGCAAGGAGACGCCCTGTTCTTCTTCATGACCTGAAAACTCCCCACCAACCGCCCACGGACCAGACGGAGCTGGTCCCTCCAAGCGCGAAGCACCACCTCTGGAGGGATGACCTCCGTGTCGTCCGCCTCGCCCGGCGCCATCCCCGCCAACCGCCCGCGGACCAGACGGAGCTGGTCCCTCCAAGCGCAAAGCGTCACTTCTGGAGGGATGACCTCCGTGTCGTCCGCCTCGGGCTGTGCCATCCCGCGGACCAGACGGAGCTGGTCCCTCCAAGCGCGAAGCGTCACTTCTGGAGGGATGACCTTTGCTGGCCTGCGCCCACCCTTCGGGTTGTTCTTTCGAACAAGCTGTCTCGCTTCGCTCGGCTGTGTCGTCCGCCTCGGGCTG
>JACSRU010000073.1 GCA_014879575.1 Chthoniobacterales bacterium
CTCCAAAAGAGGTGCTTTGAGGCGGATGACACGGAGGTCATCTCTCCAAAAGAGGTGCTTTGAGGCGGACGACACGGAGGTCATCCCTCCAAAAGAGGTGCTTTGAGGCGGACGACACGGAGGTCATCCCTCCAAAAGAGGTGCTTTTTGGTGCTGGAAAGTTTTGTCCTGCCTGTGCGCCGGAGGAAGCCGGAAGCCAATGATTGCGATTGCCGGGAATCTATGGTAACCGACTAGGCCTTCGATGCTGGGGGGGCGTGCCGGGACGTCCTTCGGTTTTCGCTCTTACGCATGCAATCGCCGTCCATTTTTCCGCCATCCGCAAGGGACCAGGACTTTGACCTGTGGGTCGAGGCCGGTCACGCGGAGAAGCACTATTGGCTGGATCTCTGGAGGTATCGCGAACTTTTCCTCATCCTGGCCTGGCGCGATGTCGCGGTTCGTTACAAGCAGACGGTGGCCGGGACCGCGTGGGCGCTTGTCCAGCCGCTCCTGACCATGATCATCATGACGGTGATCTTCGGAAAAGTCGCCGGACTTCCCTCGATCGGAACCGCGCCGTATGCGATCATGGTTTTTGCGGCCCTCCTGCCGTGGCAATTTTTTTCCAACGCGCTTTCCTCCTCCGGGCAGAGCGTGATTTCCAACCGGGACATGATTTCGAAGGTCTATTTTCCGAGAATCATCATTCCCGCGGGATCCGTATTGGTGTCGCTGGTGGATTTTCTGATTTCCCTCGTCCTGCTTGCGGGGCTGATGGCCTGGTATCAATTTCCCCCGGTCTGGAATATTTTGTATCTGCCGATTTTTCTGGTAGTCGGCATGGCGGCCGCGATGGGGGCCGGACTCGTGCTCACCGCCCTTACGGTGCACTACCGCGATTTTCGGATCCTGGTGCCCTTCATCGTGCAATTTGGACTCTACGTGAGTCCTGTGGCGCTGAGCCTCGAAAAAATTCGCGAAAAGATCACTCCGGAATTGTTTTTCGTCTATTGCCTGAATCCCATGGTCTTTGTGATCGAGGGGTTCCGGTGGTGCGTGCTTGGTGGGGATTTCCGGCTTGGGGAACCGCCCCTGCTCGTCTCCTGCGCGGTGGCCTTTGTCTTGTTGGCGGCCGGGATTTTTTATTTTCGAAAAACCGAGCGAACCTTTGCGGACATCATTTAATGGCTCGGGAAGTCGTCATCCGAGCCGAAGGGCTCTCAAAAAAATACCTCCTTGGCCAGAAGGCCGGGAGCGCGGGGGGGTTGCGGCATGTTATCGAGGATGCGGCGGCTTCGCCGTTCCGTTTGGCAAAGCGGGTCATTACCGGGAAGACCCCGCGACTGGGGAGCGAAGAGGCGGAATTCTGGGCACTCCAGGATGTGACGTTCGACGTTCGCCGCGGGGATGTCGTCGGGATTATCGGAAGAAACGGAGCCGGGAAGAGCACGTTGCTGAAGGTGCTGAGCCGGATCACCGAGCCGACCAGGGGGCGGATCGGTCTCAAGGGGCGTGTGGCCAGCCTGCTCGAAGTGGGCACCGGATTCCATCCCGAACTGACCGGCCGGGAAAACGTCTATCTCAACGGTGCCGTGCTGGGTATGCGGCAGGCGGAGGTTCGCCAAAAATTTGATGAAATTGTGGCGTTTGCCGGAGTGGAGCAATTCCTGGACACACCGGTCAAAAGGTATTCGAGCGGGATGTATGTCCGGCTTGCCTTTGCCGTGGCCGCCCACCTTGAACCGGAGATTCTCATCGTGGACGAGGTGCTTGCGGTGGGGGATTCCGAGTTCCAGAAAAAGTGTCTCGACAAAATGCGGGAAGTGACAGACGGGGGGAGAACCGTTCTGTTTGTGAGTCACAATCTTTCTGCGGTGGCCGCGCTTTGCGACCGGGCGATTTACCTGAAAGCCGGGAGGTTGCTGATGGCGGGCGAGAGCGGTCCCGTGATCGAGCGTTACCAGAGCGACGTGACGCACGCCGGCGACGCACCGGCATCCAACGCCGCCTTCCGCAGCGGCAGTGGCACGCACCGGATCGAGGAGATCCGTCCCGCAGGCAGCGATTTTTCCCCGCGTTCGCCCATGGAGTTTCGCGTCCGCATCCGTCAGCATGCGCCGGAGGGACCATTCCACTTTTCCATGCATTTTCGGGATGAGTGGGACGTCGAGGTTTTTGCAATCAACTCGGAATCCCTCGAAGGGATCACCCTCCAGCCCGGCGACCAGGAAGCCCTCCTGCGCATCAGCTCGCCGTGGCTTCCTCCCGGCGACTACCGGGCGGATGCCTATCTCCACCGGCATGGGATCATTGACCATTGGCCGGACGCCTGCCGATTCCATGTCGGAGCCGACGTGGCGGTGCGCGGATACTCGGCGGCCAGCGCGAAGAACGCCGGGAAGGCGCTGGCGGACTTCACCCTTCGGATCGCACGTCCGGAGGCCGGAACCTGAGCCATGCGCGTCGGGATTTTTCTCACGCGGACCTACCGTCCGTATTCCATAGATTTCGATGGCTATGCCGCAGAGATCGCAAGATCCGGTCACGAACCGGTGGTCATCTGTCCTGCGAATCACCATCCAAACTTCCCATTTCAGGTGGTGGTTTATGCGGGCGATGAGGCCTCGCATCCGGATTTTTGGAAAGCCCTGGGTTTGGAGCGGGTGATTTGCATGACATGGTTCAAGCATCCGGAAATTTTTCAAGCCATCCGGGCGGCCGGTGTGCGGATCATCAACCGGGCGGATTCCGACGGCCAGGTCAGCGCGCGCGTGTTTCCGTCCGCCGTATTCCATCGGTGTGTGCAGGCCTTTCATGGGCCCATGGATCTTCTGCGGCGACTCCGGCATTTTGTAAACCGGTGGTTGTGGCATTGGAAAAGCGATGATGCCGAGGTTCTGAAGATGATGGACCTTTCCGACCGGATCGTTGTCGAAACCCAGCCATTCCTCGAGCACTTCAAAAAATTTCTCCGGTTTCACCGTCGGGAGGATCTTCTCGGGAAATTCGCCGTCGTTCCGCATTCGGTTCCGGAATTATTCATCGAGTCGCCGGTTGCCGGAAGCCCGCGCAAAACCATTTTTTGCAGCGGGAGGTGGGATGATGACCAGAAGAACGCCGCGCTCCTCGCGGCCAGCATCCCGCAAATCCTTCGTGAGTGTCCCGAAGGGGATTTTCTGATCGCGGGCTACGGGGTGGACGAGATGTTTGCGCGGCTGGCCGGTCAGGATTCCAGGATCCGGCTCGCCGGTCTGCTGCCCCGGGAATCCCTTCCTGCGCTTCTGGCAGGCAGCCGGTTTTTGTTGTCCTCCTCGCGGTGGGAATCGCATCCAATCGGCGCCCTCGAGGCCCTGTGTTGCGGATGTACGGTGGTGGCCACTCCGGTCCCGGGGTTTCAGGCCATCGTCCAAGGGGGGAAATATGGCACCCTCGCGAGTTCCCACTCCGTCGCCGCGCTGGTCAATGCCGTGAGGGAGGAATGGATGTTGTGGGACGCCGGAAAGCGTCTCCCTGGAGAAATTGCCTCGCATTGGCGGGCGGAAGTGAACAACAAGGTGGTGGTCGCACAACTCCTCAGTCAATGATCAAGTCGCTTTTAACAAAACTCCGGACGTTCAAGGCGGGAATGGAAATGCTGCCTCCGCTGGTCGGGGACATCCATCGGGCGGCCACCGAGAGCCGGATTGCGCGCCTCCTCAGCAATCCCAGATACGCGGATCCCAGAAGCTTGGCGCGCCACCGCCACAAGGTCTTCTCGCAATTTGGGCAGGATGGGATGATTGCCGAGATTTTTCGGCGAATCGGTGTGGGGCAAAAACGGTTTGTCGAGATCGGGACCGCCCCGCTGGAGAACAATACCGGCTTTTTGTTGTTCCAGGGATGGAGCGGACTCTGGATGGATGCGGCTCTTCCTGCGGAGAGCGATCTGCCGGCGGAACTTCGCGCGGTGATTGCCGGAGGAAAGCTGTGTTGCGACAGAAGTTTTCTCACGAGGGACAACGTGGCAAGCCTCCTGGCCGGGCACGGCTTCGGTGAGGATGTGGATTTTTTGGGTGTGGATTTGGACTACAATACCTTCCATCTTTTCGGAGCCTGCCTGCCGTCGAGCCCCCGAGTCATCGCCGTCGAATACAATGGCCAGTTGCCGTCCGATCTCGACTGGGTGGCGCCCTACATTGAAGATGCCGTTTGGGATATGACCCTCGCCTATGGGGCAAGCCTCAAGGCACTGGAAAACAAGGCGACCGAAGCCGGCTACTCGCTGGTCGGCTGCGAACTTTCCGGCAGCGACGCCTTTTTTGTTCGCAATGATCTTCTGGGCGATTTGTTCCATCCGCCCTTTACCGCCGAACACCATTGGGAGCCCTTGAGGGTGGGATTGGATGGTGCGACCGGCCATCCGCCAGCCTATCCCCGAATTCCGAAAAATGCCGGTTGAGGGCTTTTACGGAAAACAGAACTCCGCCGCAAACTGATGCATTCTCCAGCCGAGTGCGGTGATCGGGCCCGGAAGCGAACTCTGACCATTGCATCCCGGCAGCTCCCGCTCGCGACAGGTGGGTTGGCGGCGTATCAGAGACAGCTCGCCGTCGAGTTGATCCGCCGCGAAAACATGGCCGTCGAGTTTCTGGCTGTGGAGCCTCCCGGCGGGGCCTCCCCGGAACAGACGACGCTCCCGGCAAAGGGCATGGTGCTGAAAGGGTGCGGGAATCGGGCCTTAGGGATGCGACTGGCATCCCGTCCGATTTTTCACCCTCTGCTTCAGGCCTGGATTTCCCTGCGATTCCGGCAAGTGGCATCGGGGGACCGGGCCCGCGGGGGGATTCACTTTGTGGGAACGGGATGGGATTTTGCGGGCTTTGGATTTCTTGATCTGGCCCGCCGCCGGAACGCGCGCTTTACGATTTGGCCCGCCGTTCATTCCGGACAATGGGGGGATGACAAAATTGATCTGCGCCTTTACCGGCAAGCGGATGCGGTCATTTGCCAGTCCCGGCACGAGGCGGGGCACCTTGTGAGGCTGGGGCTCGATGCAGAAAAAATCGTTCGGTGTCAGTTGCCGCCGATGTGTTTGCCTGGGCGGGAGGGGGGACGTCTTCGGGAACAGCTGGGCATCGGAAAGCGGCCTGCCGTCCTGTTCCTTGGGCGGCGCGATTCCTCAAAAGGTTACCCCGTCCTGCTCAAGGCCTGGGAGGCGGTTTTGTGCTCCCACCCGGAAGCCGTTCTGCTCGTGTCCGGCACCGGCGGTGAGGAATATGGGACCCTGGCCGACGGCCTGCCCGGCGATTCCCTGCGGGATCTCGGCATCGCCGACGAGGAGACCAAGGCGCAAGCCCTGGCCGCCTGCGATATTTTTTGTCTGCCAACCGCCCATGAGTCCTTCGGCATTGTTTTTGGTGAAGCCTGGAGCTATGGGAAGCCGGTCATTTGTGGTCCCGCGCCCGCGTCGCGGGAGTGGATCGAGGATGGGAAAACCGGTCTGCATGTGGACCAATCGCCGCACGCGATTGCGGAGGCGCTCTGTCGGCTTCTGGAGCATCCGGAGCTTGCCGTCCAAATGGGGGCGGAGGGGAAAAAATATCAGGAAAGCCAACTTACCTGGGAAAAGACTCTGGCCTCGCACCTGACCGCCTTTGGGATGTAGGCTCGACTCCATGGTGCCGGAAGTAACCATCCTCATTCCCACATGCAATCGCCCGGAGGCGTTGGCCGCCTGCCTGAGTCTCCTTGGGCCGCAAGTTTCCCCCGGCGCATCGGTGGAGATTCGGATTTGTGATGACTCGGACACGGACGGAACACGGGACATGCTGGCGAAGGATTTTCCGCAGGTGATCCGGATTCCCGGTCCACGCCGGGGGCCGGGAGCCAACCGGAATGCGGGCGCGGAGACGGCTCTTGGCCGCTGGCTTGTTTTTCTCGACGACGATGTTCTGCCGCATGCGGCGTATTTTTCCTCGATGCTTGCGGCGATCCGTGATCCTGCCAACGGCGGTCATGTCCTTGCCGGCGCGACATTCCGCTCCGGTGCGGATAAAGACTCCCTGCTTTTCGAGTCCCCGCATTACGACCGCCCCGTCGGCCTTCCCCCTTCCTGCAACTTTGCCATGCCCCGGGAGGTTTTTCTGGCGTCCGGGGGATTTGACGAGCGCTTCCGGCATTCCTTCGAGGACATGGAATTTTTTGCGCGTCTCGAGCGTTCTGGCGTGAGGCGGCGATTTGTCAAGGAGGCGGCCGTGGACCATCCGATCCGGCGACTGCCCCCGCCAGCGGCTCTGGCCCGACGATGGGAGGCGCGAGTGATCAGTGGGTTCGATTCCGGCGCGAGTGCCCCCGGTCTCCTGTGGCGTCTGCCGCGACATGTGTTCATGGTCATCCTCGCGCGCTTCCGCGGTCGGAAGCCCGATGGCGCATCCCTTCTTGCGGCGGGAATTTTTGTCGCCGAATTTTTCCTGACAGTGGTCCGGCTGCCCGGGTGGCTTTTGAAATACCGCGCCCAGCCCGTCTCGTCCTTCTGGAGCGGGCAAATGGCGAAGGGACACCGCCAGCCCGGATTCGGTCTCTGACGCCATGCGCATTTCGGTAATCATCCCCACCTTCAAGCGTCCGGACTATCTGGCGAAAGCCCTGCGGGGGCTCGCGGGACAGCTCCGTCCGGCGGATCAGATCGTTCTGGGTGTGCGGGAGGAAGACGGCGGGACCGCAGAATTCCTGGCCACATCAGCCTATGCTGTGACGACAGCGACAGCCCGCAAACCGGGAGTCATTGCCAGCATGAATGCCGCCTTGGCGAAGACCGATGGCGATATCGTGTGCCTGCTCGATGATGACGCCGAACCACTCCCGGATTGGCTGCAACAAATCGAAAAGCGGTTCGCAGAGGATCCCCGGTTGGGAATGCTCGGTGGGCGGGATCTCCTCCGCGACCACCCCGAAATGCGGGACCGCGAACCTCTCACGGCCCGCGTGGGGGTTTTCACATGGTATGGGAGATTTCTTGGCAACCACCATCGGGGAGGGGGGGGATACCGCCGCGTGGACACGCTGAAGGGCTGCAACGCTGCGGCGCGGGGAGATCTCCTGCGACGGATCGGTTTCGAGAGGGGCCTGCGGGGAGAAGGCGCACAAGTTCATTGGGAGATCGCGCTTTGCCTGGATGTCGCGGCGGCGGGATTTTCGGTGGCCTACGATCCGGCACTTCGTGTGATCCACCATATTGCCCCGCGCTATGGTGTTGACCAGTCCCATCGGGGCGGCTTTTCTGCGGAAGGTCTCTTTGACATGGTTTGGAATGAACACTACGTGGTTTCGCGCCGCCTGCCTGCGGGACAAAGAATCCGCCACGCTCTCTGGGCGGTGCTCGTGGGATCCCTGGACGCGCCCGGTCTCGTCCAATACGCCCGGCTGGTCCTCCGACGCGATCCAAGGCGCAAGGAACGATTTGCGATCACAAGGCGGGCAATCCGGGAAGGGAGGAAAGCCGGATGCGCCTGACGGAAATGTTCCAAAGGGGTTGGAGACGCGCGGAACTCGTCATTCCCTCGCCCGGGTCCATTCTTCGCAAATTTGTTTGGAGGCTGCGCGGTGCCTCCATCGGAGCGCGCACGAGGCTTCCCGCCTGCCGGGCTCCCTGGCCCCATCAGGTGCGCATCGGATCCGACTGCCGGCTTCAGCACGACATTTTTTTCAACTACGACCACTATTGGACGCCGGGGCCTTCGATCCTTGTGGGCGACCGTGTTTTTATCGGCAGATCCGTGGAGTTCAACATCCAGGGAAGGATCGAGATCGGGGATGACTGCCTGATCGGTGCGGGGTGCTTCTTTGTCGATCACGATCATGGTCGGCGCGCGGGTGCCAGTTTTCGCGGTCAATCGAATGAAATCCGGGAAATTCACATCGGGAAAAATGTCTGGCTGGGTGCCGGCTGCACGGTTTTGAAGGGGGTCCGGATCGGTGACGGAGCCGTGATTGGTGCCGGGTCGGTGCTTACCGAATCCGTTCCGAAAAATGAAGTGCGCGCGGGAAATCCCGCGCGACCCATTACATCCCGCAGCGCCGGATCCGGACATCTCCCGAAGACGCCACCCACCGATTGAATATCGCCGCAACAGGATTTGTTTCCGAGGAGGCCGGAAGCGTCGCCAGCGCAAATGCGTTGCTCCTGCGCGCGCTGCTCGCCAGGGGGTGCCGGATGCATTTTTTTTCGAAGGCCTCCTTTGTGGATCCGAGGTCCGTCGTGGGTGGGCACTCGTTGTTCCATTTCACGGATGTCACCAATGCATGCACCGATGCGATCCGCGAACATACCCAGGGCGTTCCCCTGCTCTCCACAGGCACGCGGATGCTCGATGTCCTTCGCTACAACCGGATGGTTGTTGAGGCGATCCGGCGCGAAAACAAGTCCCGGCGATTTGATCTTTGCCTGTGGCTCGGCGATTACGCCCGGGGGCGGATATCGGGAATTCCGACAGTGAGCTTTGCGCAGGGGCCTCCCGGGACGGATGCGCGATCCGTCTTGAGGCGGTTCGCGGAGATTCGCCGGTTGGCGGGGAGGGGTGCCGCCTGGAAGTGGAAATTGCTGGCCCATTTGCGACTTTCCCGATTCGGGCTGCCCCGGTTTGACATCTCCGATCTGATCGTCGTCGGCAGCTCGCAATCCCGGCAAACACTCCATCGGGAATTTCGTGTTCCGGAGGGCCGGACCGCAAGCCTTCCGTATCCGATCGCGCTGGAGGCGTTTCGTCCGGGGCCCGGAGAAGTTGCCCACAAAAGGAAGCGATGCCTGTGGCTCGGACGAATCGTGCCGCGAAAGCGGCTGGATTTGTTCCTCGATGGGATTGCCCTGGCCATGAGTCGGGATGCAAATTTTGACGCCACCATTGTCGGACGCGAGGGATTCGTCCCGGGATACCGGAAGCTGATCGAAGCCTTCCCCTTTCCCGGGCGCCTCGAATGGATCCCCTCGGTGCCGCGAAGCGGGGTGCCCGATTTGATCCGTCGCCACGATGTCTTGATCCAGCCCAGCGAGGAGGAGGACTTCGGATCCTCGGTGGCGGAGGCGCAAGCCTGCGGGTGCCCGGTCATTGTGGGAAGAACCAACGGAAACGGGGACTACCTTTGCCCGTCTGACATTCACCTGCAAACAGACGATCCGCAGGAGCTCGCGGGTGCCATCGGCAGGCTGCTCCAGGCCGCTCCCATGCCGGAAGTCTCCCGGGCTTTTGCCGAGGCGACTTATGACGAGGGCACGGTTGCCGGGCAGTTTCTCGGATTGCTGAACCGACTCGTGTCGGCGAACTGCGAGGTGGAGACATGAAGCCGCGTCGCCTGGTCATTTTTTCCAGCCTGCCGGAAGTGGGAGGTCATACGACAACCACGCTCAAACTCTGCGAATTACTGCGTCCGCAGTTCGAGGAAATCCGTCTCTTCGTCAAAGACATCCCGGGTCACGGATTCTCCCGGGCGGCCCACGACGAACTTGTCGCGGGAAACGTATCGCTGCATCGCCTGGCCGGGAAAAATCTGGTCCCCTGCCTGCCGGACGTTTTGTCGTGCCGGAAGGCGGATGTTTTCCTGGCCATTGGGATGCGCCATCTTTCTCCGGCGCTGGCATTATTGGTCGGAGCGCGCCAGTCCATTTACTATCACATCACGCATGAACTGAGCCCGGCGATCCTCCGACAGCTCCGCATCTACAAACGGTTCTTTTCCCAGCTTGTCTTTTTGTCGCCCGCAACGGCCCGGTGGTATGCGGAGTCCGCCGGGCAGACCCATCCCTTCGCCTGGGCGGTCCAACCCACCGCTCTTGCAATGGAACCCGGCCCCCTGCCGGATCGGATGCCCGGGCCGATCCGCTTCGGGATGCTCGGTCGCCTCACGGAGGAAAAGGGCGTCGGATTTCTTACAGGACTTGTCAAGGCAAGCCGGTTCCCCTGCACGTTGCACGTCGCGGGCCGGGGACCGGACGAGTCGGAAGTTCGACGCCTCCAGGCTTCACAACCCGACCGTTTCGTTTTCCGGGGTGCCTATTCGCCGAAGGAACGCCCTTCCTTTCTCAAACAATTCTTTTCGGAGATTGATATTCTTTGTGTCCCGAGTCTCGACGACCGGGAGGGGATTCCGAATGTGATTCTTGAAGCCCTGCAATTTGGGGTTCCGGTCCTGGCAACAAACACCGGGGGCATGCGTTCGTTCGCCATGCGGGAACTCGGTCCGGCGGAGCCGGATGTCGTGCGTCTGGTCGAGCCGGCGGAATATGCCGCGGCATTTGACGCACTCCTCCAGGCACCCCTGCCTTCCATCGCAACGCGGGAAAGTTGTCGGAAATACTTTGAGGAGACATTTTCCGATCAGGTTCTTGATGTCCAGTGGAGGAGGATCCTTGCGGCCTCCGTAAGATGATGGGGGCGGGTCGGAAAAATCGGTGCGGAGGATTGCTCGCCTGGCGGCGGGGATTCGCTGTATCCTGCGAGTGATGGACTGGCTGATCGCAATGCTCCTCATTCTTCCAGCGGCGTATTTTTACGTCGCCGGTTCGAGCTGGCTGATTGACTACCTGGTCTGGGTGACGGTTCTGAATCGTGGCATTCGACGCGTCGTGGACTGGATGGCGGGTTCGTTCAATGCGTTTTCACCGATCAGTCTGACGCCCTTGGTGATTTCCGGATTCGTGTTTTTGATCGTATGGAAAAACTACCGGCACCTGCCCGGTTACCTCCAGAGGATCATCCGATTTTTTTCCGTGGCACTGGCAATCGGTTTCGTGGTTGGCCTGGTCCAGAACCAACTCGCTGCCGTCTATTCGCTGGCCGAATATGTCGCTCCGCTCTCGATCATGGGCTGCGCCGCGATCGCCCGGGGCAATGAACGGATCCTTGACCGCTGGATCAAATCCGTCGGGTGGGCGGCAGTCGCCGTGAGTCTGTATGGGTGGTATCAATACTACACAATTCCGCCCTGGGATGCCTTCTGGGTGAAGGCGGTGGGATTCGAAGGCTACCTGGGGCGCCTGCGTCCCACGGAGATGACGGTTTTTTCCACGATGAGCGAGCGGGGCGTGCTTGCCGGCTTTCTCGCATTTGCGGTGATTCCGATGATGATTTCCAAGCGCTGGCGGAATGTCGGCGGCTGGATCTCGGTGGGGCTGATTATCGCGACAATTTTGCTCACCTATGTGAGGACGGCGATCATCACCATCGGACTGGCGACCATTTTGTTTCCGGTGCTCAACCGCGGGAAGAACACGGTCCAGATTATCCTCATGCTTTGTCTGGCGGCTGTCGCGGGCAGCTATGTCCTCCAGAAGACGCCCAGCTCGGGAAAGGTCGGCGAGCGGATGCAGTCGATCGGCTCGATTACCGAGGACGGTTCGTTCAAGGGACGGATTCAGATTGCGAGCTATGGCGTTGGGGCCTTGTTGCGGAATCCCCTCGGCATGGGGTTGGGTTCGACAGGGCTTGCCGGACGGGTGAACACCGGCGTCATGGAAGCGGGCGGGGTCATCGGGGACAACGGATACTTTGAAGTGCTTTTGTCCTTCGGCATTTTTGGCGGCGCCTGCTTTTTCTACGCATTTTATCTGATTTGGCGACAGGTCCGGGTGTTTGAGAAGCTCGGCATTCGGGGGGAATCGCTCATGGTTTTCAAGGCTCTCTTCGTCACGGGTGCCGTGGCCCTCTTTGCCGGCAACTGGCTGGCGGGAGCGGGCTCCGTGGTATTTTGCGTGTTTGCGGGATTCGCCGTTTATCCCAAACCGGCGATGGACCGCGTGACCAAGGCGGCGGAGAAGCGGCGGCTTCAAAAACCGGACGCAGAGGTCGGGGGCTTGCAGGGAGAAAATTCCTGAAGATGCGGATTGCCTTCGCCATGATCAACTGCAACCGGCGCGACGGCAGCGCGCGGCCCGTCAATGAGGTTGCCGAACGGCTCGCACGGCAGGGACATGACGTCCACCTTTTCGCCAGGAAAGTGGAGGATCTCGATCTCGGGCTTGTGCAATGGCACAAAATTCCGGGGCCTGGCTGGCCCGAGGTGTTGGATTTTTCGAGCTACCATTTGCTTGCCAATCTGCGCTTGCGTCGGCGGGACTTCGATGTCATCCACTCGATCGGCTGCAACACCCTCCGGGCTGATGTGGTCACCATTCAAAACATTCAACCGGCGAAGCAGGAGATCACCCGACGGTTTGACAAGCACGAGCGGGTCTCGGCGCCACGTCGTTTCACGCGGTGGCTCTACCATCACCGTACCTGTGCCGCGGAAAGGGCGCTTTACAATCGTCGGGGGCAGCCGCTGCTCTTCCTCCCGGTCTCGCGCGGGGTCGAGAAGGAACTCAGGCAACATTACGATATTGGAGCCTCCCCCGTGCGAATTATCCCGAATGCCGCAGATCTCGAAACTTTCCACCCCTTGCAGCCGCAGGAGCGGATCGTCTGGAGGAAGCGGAATGGTTTTGAGACAACGGATTTTCTCGCCATTTTCTCGGGCGGTGAGTGGTCCCGGAAGGGACTTGATCTGGCGATCCGGGCCGTGGCTTCGGTCGGGGACTCCCGCTTGAAGTTGTTTGTTGCCGGGGACGACGCCGATGCCAGGAGGTTCCAGGGACTGGCACGGGATCTCGGCGTTTCCGCGAGGGTCGTCTTCGGAGGATTCCGGCGGGACATCGCGGCGGCGATGGGCGCCTCGGATGTTTTTTTGTTTCCCAGCCACTACGAAGCCTTCAGCCTTGCAACGATTGAGGCCGCCGCCTGCGGGCTGCCGGTTCTGGCACCGCAGATCAACGGCACCGAGGAACTGATCGAATCCGGAGTGACCGGAGAATTTCTCACATACGATCCGGACACGATCGCTGGGTGTCTTCAGAATTTTTTGCGGTGTCCCGAAGTGGCCCGCACGATGGGGGAGGAAGCCCGCCGCGTGGTGGAGAGAAATTTTACATGGGATCGAGTTGCCACGATGACGGCGGAAGCTTACAGAGAATTGATCGAACTCCGGAACAAATTCCGTCCGTCATGAAGATCGCATGGTTTGCAACAAAAGGCAGGGGATCCAACGAAGCGCAGCGGATGCAGGCACTCGTTTCGCTCCTGCCCGACACGACGGAGCTGCCTTTCGACAAAGCCGACAAACGACAAAGTTTTTTCCAACTTTGGGCAGCCATAAAACGCGAGAAACCGGATCTCCTTGTCATGGAGGGCACCGGGATTGCCGGTGGAGCCGCCTGTCTGCTGGCCCGAATGGTTTATGGCATCCGATATGTTGTCAGCAGCGGGGATGCCGTGGGTCCGTTTGTCAGGGCCCTGCACCCGGTGCTCGGGATCTTTTTTGAGATTTACGAAAGGTGGCTTTGTCGCTGGAGCGCGGGCTTTATCGGTTGGACTCCGTATCTTTGCGGGCGGGCCATGGCTTTTGGCGCAAAAAAAACCGTCACGGCAGAGGGGTGGGTGATTGGTTCAAAGGAAGCTTCCGTTTCGCGCGACGCGATCCGTTCCGCATGGGGGGTGCCTCCCGGGGCACTTGTCGTCGGCATCGTGGGGAGCCTCAGTTGGAATCCGCGTCGGCAATGGTGCTACGGGCTGGATCTTGTGCGGGCGGCTCACAAGGTGGAGCGTCCGGATCTGTGTGTCGTGATCGTGGGGGGAGGGGACGGACTGCCGCGCTTGAAGCAACTGGCCGGAAGCTTGCTGGGTCGCCGCATCTTTTTGCCAGGACCCGTGCCGCTCGAAGAGGTAATGTCGAACCTCCAGGCGATGGATGTGGGGAGCCTTCCGCAAAGTGTCGATGGAGTTGGCACCTATCGCTATACGACCAAGTTGCCGGAATATCTCGCCGCGCGGCTCCCGGTGATCACCAACCAAATCCCCATGGCGTATGACCTCGGCCTCGACGGGATGTGGCGATTGCCGGGAGATTCTCCCTGGGATAAGACCCATCAAGAGGCACTGGAGGAATTGCTGCGTGGACTCGACAAAAAGGCCATCCGAAAAAAAGCGGACGCCATGCCGTCCTGCGGGGAAACCCATTTTTCAAAGGAACAACAAATCGCACGGGTCGCGGCATTTCTGCGTGAAGTGCTGCAGGAGGGAGGCCGCTTATGAGAAATCCTGAGCGTCTCTGGGCGGTTTCCCGCTCGCTCCATCGCATGGGCTGGCCGTTTGCCGCCCGGCTGGTCAAGACACTGAATTGGGCAATCCACAAGTGCCTGCTTCCGGCGGAGGCGATTGTTGGCGAAGGGGTGATTCTGGAACACCATGCGCTGGGGATCGTGATGCATCCCCAGGTGACGATTGGAGATGGCAGCCGGATTTTTCATCATGTCACGCTGGCGGCGGAGTGTTGCATTGGTGCCGAACACCGGATTGTGCTGGGACGGGACGTCACCATCGGCGCCCATTCCATTGTGATCGCGCGGACAGGACACTCCCTGCACATCGGGGATGGGAGCGTCCTGGGCGCAGGGTCGGTGCTGACCCACGACATCCCTTCCGGTCAAATCTGGGCCGGAAATCCCGCCCGCTTCCTCAAAAACAACCAATGAGAGACGCGATCCTTCTGCCGAATATCTCCGGGTTTCCCTCCGAAAGCATGCAGCGGTATGCCGCCGAACTGGCGGCCGCATTGAGGAAACTCAGGGATGGCACCTGGAGAATCGGAGAAATTCTTTGCGAGCCCTCCGGTGCGATTTCCACAATTTTTGGCGGAGGAAAGTTCGGAGACCAAATGGCCAGCCGCCACGCCCGCTTTCTCAAATACCCCGGCATGATCCGTTCCCGGGTCGGCTCGGTGTTTCATATTTTGGATCACAGCCACGCCAACCTGGCCCTGGCGACACCCCCGGCGGCCACTGTGCTGACCTGTCACGACATCATCCCGTTGCTTGCGGCGAAGGGACGGGTCTCGATGCCGCATCCCGCCATGACCCGCTTCACCTTTCCGCTCCGTGTCGCGTGCATGAAGCGGTGCCGAAAAATCATTGCCATCTCGGAAAGCACAAAAAAGACCATGATCGAGGTGGCGGGAATCCCGGCGGAAAAAATCGCGGTGGTTTACTACGGATGCAATCCCGCCTTCGGTCCCGAACCAGCGACCCCGGGCCAGTCACCCGCCGGGGAACGTCGCGAAATTTTCACGCGGTATGGAATCCCGGAAGGGGCGCGGGTGATCCTGCATGTGGCGACGGCAACCCGGTATAAAAACACTCCGGCCATCCTCGAGGCCTTGCGCATCCTGAAGGAAAAGCCTGATCTCCCGGTCTGGTTGCTCCGGGTCGGCGCGGAATTTTTCGAGGATGAGGCACGGCTTGTCGAACAACTCGGCATCGGGGACCGCATCCGGCATGTTGGTCGCGTGTCTGATGACCAGCTCCTCGGTGCCATCTATCGCGCGGCGGATGTGTTTGCGTTTCCGTCGCTCTGGGAGGGCTTTGGCTGGCCCGTGCTGGAGGCGATGGCCTGCGGGACGCCTGTCGTGGTGTCGAATGTTGCGTCCTTGCCGGAAGTCGCGGGAGCCGCCGGTCTTTCGATCCCACCCCGTGACCACGTGGCGCTGGCCGGGGCATTGGGTGCCGTCCTTTCCAGCCCCCAGGAACGCCTGCGACTCTCGGCGGCGGCCCTTGCGCAGGCCGGCCGATTTTCCTGGGAAGCCTGCGCCCGGGGGACTCTGGCGGTTTACGAACAAATCGCTGCCGGGCAAAACGGGCGAAGCCCATGAAAATCCCGCTCCGGTCATGATACTTTTTTTGGATCAAAGCGGGCAGATCGGCGGCGCGGAAATCTGCCTTGCCGATCTCGCGGGTTTTTTTCAATCCCGCTCCCGGGTGATCCTCCTGTCGGACGGCCCATTTTTTCCCTATCTTCAAGCGCGCGGAATTCCCGTCTCTGTCCTACCGCTGCCCGGCAATCTTTCCCGGGCCACGAAGAAGCGGCTGGGTGCGGGGGTGTTGTGGGCTCTGCCCGCTTTCGGCGGATTGCTCTGGAAGCTTCGCAAAGCCATTTTGTCTTCGAAAGTGGTTTATCTCAACACCGCCAAGGCTCTGCTTGTCGGCACCGCCGCCAATGTCCCTGTCCGCCGTCTCTGCCTCTTTCACCTGCATGATCTCTGGGATGCCGCGCATTTTTCCCGTTCAAACATCCGGCTTCTTGTCGCGGCGGCCAACCGGGCGGATGCCATCATCGCAAACTCCCGGGCCTCCGCCGATGCCTTCCGAAAGGCGGGGGGGAAAACCGCCCTGCATGTCATTCCCAACGGATTTGACAGTCGGCGTTTTGACGCGGTGGACGCGGGAACGGTCGCCGCGCTGAGGGTGCAATGGAATCCCTCCGGAGGTCCCGTGGCGGCGATTTTCGGACGACTTTCCCGATGGAAGGGACAGCATGTCCTGATCGAAGCGGCCCGACAAATCCCGGGTCTCACGGTATGGATTGTCGGTGAGGCTCTCTACACGGAGGACGACGCCGCCTACGCTGCGGAGTTGAAGGCATTGGCCGCGGGGCTCGGGGCGCGGGTGCAGTTTCTCGGATTTCAGGGAAATGTTCCCGGCCTGATGCTGGCGGCGGACATCATTGTTCATACTTCCATTTCCCCCGAACCTTTCGGACGCGTGATCGTTGAGGGCATGCTGGCCGGAAAGCCGGTCATTGCCGTGAATGCCGGTGGCCCCAGGGAAATCATTCGCCCCGACGTTACCGGCCTGCTGATTCCACCAGGGGACTCGTCCGCCCTGGCGGCGGCTCTCAAGAACCTCCTTGCCAATCCGCAAGCGGCCCGGGCGATGGGAGAGGCCGGACGCCGGATGGCCACCGTCGAATATTCCCTGGAAAGGGTGGGGGCGGACACTCAAGCGATTCTTCGGAGGCTCGAAACCCCGTGAACCTTGTCCTGGCGCACGATTATCTGATCCAGATGGGGGGAGCCGAACGGGTGGTCGCCGCCATGCATGAGAAATTTCCCTCCGCCCCGATTTTGACAAGCGCCGTGCGCTACGCCGGGCTTTGGGAGGAATTTTGCGACGCGGATCTCCGCACCACCTGGATGCAACGACTCCCGTTCATCCAGGATCCCGTCCACTTCAAAAAATACGCGCTTCTCTATCCGTTCGCCTTCCGAAATTTCGGCAAGATCGCCGCGGATGTCGCGTGGATCAGCTCAAGCACGTTTGCCAAGTATCTGCGTTTTCCGCCGGAAACCCGAACGGTTTGCTACCTGCACAACACCACCCGGTTTTACTGGCAGACGGATGATTACCTGAATTACGCCCCCGAATCCCGTCGTTGGAATCCCCTTCTTCGGCACCTTCTTCCGCCGCTGCGCGAAATGGACCGGGCGGCTGCAGGGCGGATGGATGTCCTCGTGGCCAATTCCCGCAACGTGCAGGAGCGGATCAAAAGGTGCTACCATCTGGATTCGCAGGTCATCCATCCGCCCGTGGAAACCGCGCGCTTTTCTCTCTCCGGCAGCGAGGAGGGATACTATCTCATCGTGTCGAGACTGCTGGGCTACAAAAATGTCCAGCTCCCGGTTCGCGCGTTCACCCGCACGGGACAACGCCTGGTCGTGGTGGGCGACGGGCCTTACCGTTCACAACTCGAACAAATGGCCGGACCCTCAGTGAAATTCTGCGGCAGGCTCCCGGATTCCGAAATCCAGGACCACTATGCGAAATGCCGGGGAATGATTCTTCCCGGGGAAGAGGATTTCGGAATCACTCCCGTCGAAGCCATGGCCTGCGGGAAGCCGGTCATTGCTCTCGCAAGGGGCGGAGCCCTCGAAACCGTCCTCGACGGCATCACCGGCGTGTTCTTCTCAGGGTCCTCGGAGGAGGCCTTTCTTGATGCCGTGACCCGGTGCGAAAACATCGCATGGAACAAGGACGCGATCCGGGACCGTGCGTTGCTTTTTTCCAAAGAGGCCTTTTTGGAGAAGACGATGCGTCTCCTCTTTGCTCAGTAGGCGGACTTCGACGGCTTGAGGATTTCGAGCAGCGTCCGCCAGAGCACGCGGACATCCAGCGGCAGCGACCATGTTTCGATATACTCGATGTCGCACTCGACACGCTTGACGATCAGTTCCTTGGTCATCGTCTCCCCGCGATATCCGCGAATTTGCGCCAGCCCGCTCAGTCCGGGCGTCACAAAGTGCCGGATCCGGTAGGCGGACATCGTCTCCTCGAAAATCTCATCATGCTCGGGCATGTGCGGACGGGGGCCGATGATGCTCATCTGACCGGAGAGGACATTGAAAAATTGCGGGAACTCATCGAGGCTGAATTTTCTCAACCACCGTCCCGCTGGAAAAATCCGGTCATCATGCCGGGTGGCCTGTCGGGGGGAATTGCACCGGTCCGCATACATCGTCCGGAATTTGAAAATAATGAACGGATTATTGTGCAGCCCGGATCTCCTCTGCTTGAAAAACAGGGGCCCCGGTGCCTGAATCCTTTGAAGGATCCAGACCAGCAGGATCAGGGGCGGCAAAATCAGCAGCACGACCAAAAAACTGACGCAGATGTCGAAAATCCTCTTCACCGCGCGATTGACCACGTTCTGCAAGGGCTCTTCCCGGAGTTCGATCAAGTCAATGTCGTCGCATCGGAAATAAGAGAGCCGTCTTTGGAGAAAGACATCGAGGTCGTTGACGAGAGAGACCCGGCACCCCCGGGCTTCCGCCTGTTTCATCCATCCACTCAGCCATCGGCGATCCTTCGGGCTGCCCACGATGAAAATATTTTCGATGCGGTGGCTGTCCAATACCTGTTCGAGGTCGTGCGGGCCGCCAAGTTTCCTGATGCCCTCCGGCAATGCCCCTTCATCGGCCTCGGTCAACATGCCGACGGTTTCCAATCCAAACAACTTGGCCTTTGACAACAGGGATTCCAGCTTGGGAAGCTCATCGGGCATTCCGATGAGGAGAAGCTTCTGCTTTTGGTGGGGCAGAAACCTCTGGAGAATCCCCAAGGCAAAATACCGATTGATCACCACCAACACCACATAGGTCAGGGGGATGTAGGTGAAAAGAAACAGGCGGGAGATCTCATGGTCCCGCTTGATGAAGGCAAACATGAACGTGATCGCTGTCGCAAAGACCATGTGCGGCCAGATAAACCGATGGCTTTCCATGATCCCCGAGGTCATCGAAAAAATGTCGTTCTGCTTCGAACTCAAAAACGACACCTGAAACCCCAGCGTAATCGCCAGAAAATACTCCAGATAGGTCGAGAATCCCATCAACGAAAATCCAGGGATCAAATTGTCCAAAATAAGAAAGTATCCCCAAAAAAGGACAGTCATCACCAGCGTGACACCCACTTGATAGGATTGGATCAAACCAAGCTCACGATGCTGGAACATATGAAAATATCTGCTTCAAATCGAATTGCGCCCCATATAAATCTGATACCCGGAAACCTCAAGTTTTTCCTTCTTCACCAGTTGCATTATTGTCTTGCAAATGGTTACGACGCTTCGCATAATCCGCGTATTTCCTTGAGTTCCCAATATGGATACGCAGCAGGATTCTGAATATACTTCGCCGGAGGAGGTGGGGATGTCGCCCAGTGCTGAGGGGGGAGTTCCGTCGGCGTTGACGCCGGAGCAGCGGATTGCCGTCCTTCAGGCCGAGTTGGAGCGGGCGAAGTCGCGGGAGGATTTTTTGCGGATGCAGATTGAGGAGACGCGGAACAAGGCCGGGCAGGCGTTTGCGTTTCAGGTGGAGTTGGCGCAGCAGCAGGAGGAGACGCTGGAGACATTCCACAATCGGGAGAAGTCGTTGATGTCGGAGTTGGAGTCCGCAAAGAGAGAGGCGGCCGGGGCGGAGGCTTTGAGGGTTCAGATTGAAGGACAGAAGGCCGAGTTGGAAGCCCTGCTCAAGCAGAAGGAGGAGCTGACAAGGTATCTTGAGGAGGCCCACATCGAAACCGCGCTGGCGCAGTCCTATCAGGCCGAAGCCAGGGAGCACCTGAGCAAGTTGCAGGAGGCGGTGATCCGGGAGCAGGCGCTCAAGGAACAACTTGCGGCGGCAAAAAAATTTGAAGGGCAGGCGAGGGAGCTTGAGGAACGACTGGCGCGGCAGAGTGCGGAGTTAAAGTGGGGGCAATCCTCGCGGGTGTGGGCCAGAAAGCTGCAGGAGGAATTGGAACAGGAGCATTCCGAGCTTCGGATTTCCCGGGAGAGGGAGAAGACGCTCGCCAGCCGGTTGGAGTCCGCCGAATACCAATTTCGTCTTGTGGAGTCATTGCAGGGGGAGTTGGTTGCCCAGCGTTCGGAGATCGAGGAAATGCGTGTGAGGGAAGAGGCCCTTTCCGCCGAACTGGAGACTTCCCGCGAAGCCATTCCCGACGACCGGCTCCAGAAGGAATTGGAAGGCTACCGGAAATCCATGCAGACTCTCCGGGAGCGTGAGGAGCAACTTTTGTTTGAACTCGGAAATGCCCGGGCTCTCGCCGCCCAGTCCGAGAAGCTGCGGGCGGAACTCGCCGCGCAGCGGTCGGCTGTCGAAAGTTTGCGCGGTCGGGAAAGCGACTTGGTTGCCGAGTTGGAGGCTGCAAGTTCCCGGGCCGCCCGTGCGGAGGAGCTTCAAAGGCAGCTTGATGAGGAACGGGCTGCGATCACGAGACAGACCGGGCGTGAGAGCGAGTTGATCGCGGAAATCGAGTCCGCGCGCCGACAGTTGGAGGTTGCGGAATCGCTGAAGACCGAACTGATCGAAAAATCCGGGGAACTGGAGGCTTCGCGCCAACGCGAAGCGGTTTTGAGGGACGAACTCGCCGCTGCCCAGGCCCGCGGGGAGGAGGCCCAAACCCTTCAGGGCAGCCTGGAATCCGTCCGGGCCGAACTGAAATCCCTGCAAGAGCGTGAGAGTTTGCTCAGAAACGAACTGAGTGCCGCAAAGCTCAGGGCGGAAACCGTCGAAGAGTTGCAGCAGGCTCTTGCGGGCGAGAAGTTGGCCCTCGTGGGACTGCGCCAGCGGGAGTCGGAGCTTCTTCGGGAAATCGAAGGTGCAAAAGATGAAGGCGGACGGGTGAAGAAGTTGAGCGCCGAACTGGCCACCCAGAGTGTCGCACTTCAGGCCCTTCAGGAACGGGAAAAAAACCTGCTGGCCGAACTCGCCGCCGCCCAGGCCCAAGGGCGGGATGCCGAAGCGTTGCAGCGGGAGATTTCCGCGCGCCGGGCGGATCTCGAGGCGCTCCGCCGGAAGGAACAGCACCTCACTTCGGAACTCGACATCGCCCGCCGCGAAGCCGCACTTGTGGAATCCCTCCGCGAGGAAATCGTCACCCAAGGCACCGCCTTGGACAAGCTGCGCACAAACGAGAAGCAACTTGTCAGTCAGTTGGAAGAGGCGAGGGGCGAAGCCGCTCTGGCCGCCGCGTTGCAAGTTCGTCTGACATCCCACGAGCGGACATTGGAGGAATTCCGCCGAACCGAGAATTCCCTGCGCACAAGAATTTCACAGCTCGAAACCGATGCGGCCCGCAGTCTGAAGGAGAGTCTGGACCGCCACCATGGGGAACTTGAGGAAGCCAAAAACCAAAATAGGATATTGTCCCGCCGGATATCCGATGTGTCCACCGCCCTGGAGACCTCCCGAAGAAGTCGGCCGAAATCCGGTCGGGCATTGCTCTTTGCCTCGCTGGCTGCCGCGAGCGCGCTTGCAGCACTCGCCCTGCAGCTTGTTCCGAAAAAGTCCGATCAGGAAGCACTGCGGACCAACGCGGAGTTGCTTGATCGGCTCAAGGAACAGAACACCCAGCTTGCCGGGCAGCTGAATGAAACGCTTTTCCGCCTGCAAACCGCCAAGGACACCGAGCTGAGCCTCGACCGCAACAGGAGCCTTTCCGAGAAGCTCGAAGAGGCCGAGGCGAAGGCGATGGAACTGGAAAAAGACGAGCCGGTGAAGCTGGCGCTCATCACGCGCCTGCAATCCGATCTCGATCTCGCCAACGATAAGATCGCCAATCTCTTCACCGAGCTTGCCTCGCGCGACATGAAGATTCTTGAGTTGGAGAAACTTCTCGGGGAGGCCGGGGCGCAGGCCTTCCAGTTGACCCTTCCTCCGCCACTCTCCCTGAACGAAGTGGCGCCCGTGTTCCTGAACAATGCGGAGCCATCCGCCGTGTTGAGCACATCGGCCCTTCCCGCCGGGGAGTCCCTGCACATTCTTCAGGCGCGCGCCGAAAAGGAATTTCAGGAGAAAAATTTTGAGGCCGCCGAATCCCATTACCAGCAGGTGGCGGACCGGGCGCCCACAAACAGCCTTGCCTGGTCGAACCTCGCGGCGGTCCAACTGGAACTTGGAAAATTCAACCTTGCGGAAAAATCCATCCGCAACGCGATCGAGCTCAGCCCGGACGATGCCTTTTCGCATACGACCTTGGGAATCATTCTTCTCAAAACCGGTCAGGTGGATGCCGCCATGAAAACCCTGCTCAACGCCATTCACCTGGATCCCAGCGATCCCTCCGCCTTCAACTACCTGGGGGTGGCCTTTGAGCAGAAGGGGGACCGGGATCGCGCCATCGAGGAGATCGGAAAGGCGCTGAAGTTGTCGCCGGCCTATGCCGAAGCCTACTTCAATCTGGCCATACTCCACGCCTCCGGCGATGCGGCCTCGAAACAACTCGCCAAAAAGTATTATTCCAAGGCGCTCGAACTTGGTGCCAAGCCCGACAGCCAGCTCGAGAATTTGCTGAAGTAGCCGGTTCGGACGGGGCAGGCGGGCTGCGGCTTTTTTGAAGGCCGTTCAGAACCGCATTCCAAGCGACATGCCGCTGGTGTTGCTGAGGTAGTTGTTTCCCTGGCTGTCGTTGAGTTTCTGTTGAAGGTTGTTGAAGAGGTTGATGTTCATGTCATCGCGGAGGAGATAGGAAACAGACAGGCTGGCCTGGACATAGTCGTAGGTGCCGGAGTCCTGGCCATTGAGACCCACGTTTTCCACGCGTCCGACGGCCAGGGCACCATTGACGGTGGTGGAGTGGGAGATTTTCCAGGAACCGGCGGCCTCGAGGCTCGTTGTGATTTGCAGATTGCCCGCGCTGAAGGCGTCCATGTCCACATTGCGGAAAAATCGGAGTGTCACATAGGTTTTGGAGGTCGGGCGGTAGAGGGCAGAGATGTTGACCACCGAAGTGACTGTCGAGGAGGAGCCGCCGCCAGCCAGAAGGGATTGGCGGAACTGCAGGCCGCCCTCTCCGCGGAAGACGAGTTTCGAAGTCGGGTTGTAGAGCAATCGCAGGAGGAAGGATTCCGAGGTGGTCGTGCCGGCCGAGGAGATGTTGTATCCCAGCGCGACCGCGACTCCCACCGTGGTTTTCCGCGAATATTTGTAGTCGATGGAAGTGGTGAATGTTCCCTGGAACTGCCGTCCGCCCGAGCCGGAGTCGGTCATGATGCCGTCCAGACCGAACAGAATCTCGGTCTTTTTCGTGAGGGCATAGCCGGCGAACAGTCGGGTGAAAACCGCCTTCTGTTGCGATTGTCCCTGGCTGTTGAGAAAGAGCCCGCTCTGCGCGATGTAGCTGGCGTCAAGGCCGACACGCAGCTTCGACCAACGGTAGCGGGAACTGAAGGCAAACGTCTGGTTGACCGCATTGAGTTCCTTGTATTTTGCGTATTGGAGAAAGCTGGGGGACCAGAGGAATTGCATGGTGCCCTTTTTCCCCGTCTCGAGATAAAAAGTTGGCTGGAGCGTGAGAATCGAGTCGCCCTGGGGATTTTTTGGGGAGCCGAAGACGTTGTTGTTGTAAGCGACGGCGGCGTTGAGCGCGACCCCGTAGCGGATCCGGCTGCTTCCGATCATAAACGCGCGCTTTGTGCTCATAAAGGAGGGGGCGCCGATCGTGCCGAGCGGACGATTCTGCGGCAGGGGGCCAAGGATTTCCCGGCTCATGCCGCTCATCGAGGGGCCGAATGTCTCGGGAAATTCCGGCAAGAGCCTGCTCTCCGGTGCGCTCAAAGGTGCGGCCTCCAATCCGGATTGCAAGGAGGGGGCCGTGTGGTCGGGGAGGGCCAGATTCGCTTCCAACGGACGCAGGTCATCCTTCCCGCCTGGCGGAGAAACCCCCACGGGAGGCTGTCCGAGGAACAGTTCCCTGGAGTCCACAATGGGCGGACCCATATCCGGCTCTTCCACCAGCTTGAGCGATTCCAGACCATCCAGGATTGTCGGTTCATTTGCTCCGGGATTGGCGGTCTGCGCGGCATCAACGGAAGAGTCGGATGTTTCCCCCTCCGCGAGGGAAGCTGGAGCCGGGGTTTGCGCCCGGGCCGATGCCCCGACAGAAAGCAATAAAAGGCCGGTCGTCCATCCAAGCACCAGGGCCCATTGCAAGTTGCGTCTGCCACGAGAGTTTTGGAACATTTCTGTTCGCATAGGCACGGGTGGCTTCAGGAGGCTTTGCGCCACGTCTCTGCGGCGTGGAGCATTTTTGCGCTGGCTTCCTCCTCGGTGAGTCCGGTTTGGACGAGGCGTTTGAGCAAGTTTTGAAACAGGCGGTTTCGTTCCTGTCCGGCGGCGGAGGTGTCATGGCGCGCGGAGGGGGAAAGCTCATTGCGCCAGACCTTGAGCGTGAGAAGCAATTGCTGGCGGGCCTGTTCGTGGACCAGGCCCGAGGCTTCCAACAAAGCAACCAGTTCGCCGAAAATTTGTCTGCGGGCATTGCCTTCCGGCGTGGCGTCGCGCCGCTCGTCGTGTGTCGGCACAAACACATGCCCGCACGAGCATTTCCGCTTCATGTTCCTTACCTCGCCGACGGCTGTCCCGCCCTGGTCCACCGTTTCGTTCAGGCAGGCGGAGAGGCTGGCATAGGATTTTCCGCAGGCTGGACATGCGATGCCGGAGTCCGCCGCCACCAACGCGGAGGGCTCCAATCCTGCCAAGGGACTGAGAAAGGGCCGCGGGGCAAAGTTGAGGATCGCTCCCGAGAGCCGGGCCGCCGAGCGTGTGAGAAGTTCCTGCGCGCGCTTGCAGGCGGCCTTCGGCGTTTTTCCCGCGCGAATCACCAGACAGACAAAGGGAAAGAGACGCGCGAAGGAAAGCGTGTCGCTGACGATTCCCACCGGCGCGGAGTCCACCACAATTTTGTCGTAGAGGGGCTTGGCTTCGGTCAGGAAATCCAGGATTCCCTGACGGGTGATTGTTTCTGCGGGAAACGGACAGGGAGAACCGGCGGAAACAATATCCAAATTTGGCAGGCTGGTGGAGTGAATGGTTGTGGGCAGCCCGCATTCCCTCTGGAGGTAATTCGAGAGACCGTCGCGTCCGCCGTTTCCGAAGACAATCCTCTCCAGGGTGGGTTGCCGGAGGTCGGCATCCACGAGGAGTGTTCTCTGCCCGGCTTGCGACATGGAGATCGCCAGATTGACCGCGCAAAAGGATTTCCCCTCTTCCTCAAGGGCGCTTGTGATGAGAATGAAGTTCCCGGCCTCTTCCTCCTCGATGACCCGCAGGGCAGCCCGCAGGGACCGGATTCCTTCCGTTGTGGAGGAAAATTTGTCGGTGAGAGCCGGACAGTTTTCCCAGCCATCGACCGAGCCGGACAGGTGGTCCTTCGAGGGCTGATATTCCGGAATGGCGCTGAGGACGGAAAGTCCAAGAATTTTTTCCGCTTCTTCGGGGGATTTGATGCTGGAGTCCAACTGCATGAGGAGGAAAACCAACCCGAAGCCCGCCATCAGGGAAATGACGACGGAGGTGGCAAAAAGTTTGAGTGCCTTTGAGCCTGCGGGCATGCCGGGTCCGGCGGGATTGACGATTTGGAGGAGGACCGGTTGGCTGCGGGCCTGCGAGAGTTCCTCACTCAGGCGCCGGAGGGCCGCCTCGTAGGCCAGGCGGTCGGCGTCGATCTGCCGTTGCAAAACGCGGGAGGGAACAGACAGGTCGCGGACCTGGATCACCTTTTCCTCCTGGGTGGTCTGTTCCCGGAGGAGCCCCTCCTCCTTCTCCTTCGCCCCCGCGAGGGCGGCCTCGATCTGCTTGGGAGCCGTGAGGACTGCGGCGAGCAGGGAGGATTGCAACTCCTTGAGTTCCGACTGCGCCTGGCGCATGTAGGGGTTGTCCTCGCGATAGCGCAGCGCGAGTTTTGACAACTTGTTGTTGCTTTCCGCGATCTGGGCATTGAGCGAGACAATCGCCGGCATCTTCCGGATACTGTCGATTTTGAGCAGCCGCTCCGGGTCGTTTCCGCAGCTCTGGATCTGGGCGAGGTCGCTCTCGATTCGCAGGCGCTCGGCCTTGGCTTCCGTCGTGCGCGAGTTGAGTTCCTTGAGCTGGTTGGCGACGATGTTCATGTCTCCGTCAATGGAGACATTTCTCAGCGTGCGGGTGTAGGTGTTGAGCTTTTCTTCGGAGGTGCGGAGATTTTCCTCCATCTTTTTCACCTCATCCTTGAGGTAGCGAATGTTGACGCCCATGGCCGCGATCCGCTGGTCGCGGTCGAACTCGATCCCCTGGTCCACGATCATATTACAGATCCGCTGGGCCATGAGCGGATCGGGGTTGGTGAAGGAAATCCGGATGATCCGCGTGTCTGGGATGAGAAGAACCTTGGAATCCTTCATCAGATAAGCCCCGATGGAGGCGTCATCGAGCTTGCCGATGGGCGATCCGCCGAAAGTGAGCCCCTCCAGTCCGGCGGATTTGATTTCCTGCACCACGCGCTTGATCAACATCGGGTTGATAAAGCTTTTCTCGATCGTTTTGAGATCTTCAACCGTGGTGGCGCCCTCCATCGCAAGGGGATTGCCTGTCAGGGACACCGCCGAGGTGGAGGCCCGGCGCTCCACTTTGAGATCCGAGGACGCGGTGAATTCCTGCGTGGTGTTTTTTACAAGAAAAAAACCGGCTCCCAACCCAAGAAGAAGGAAGGCGGTCGGAATCCACCAAAACCGCAGCGAGGCCCGCAGAAAGCCCGCCATGTCGAAGGCCGACGTGCCGCTTCCACTGGAGAATGGGTCGCCGGAATCCGGTTCCTGGGTGAGCATTTAAAAGAGGGTTTCCTTGACGAAAATCGTGTCGCCTTCCCGGATGAAAAAGTCCGCAGCCTCGGGGCTCATGGCATTGAATTTGATCTTTTCGTTGCCATCGCCGGCTCGACGCGTGACGACCACGTTCCGGGCATCCCCGATGTCCGTATTTCCGCCCGCCATGGCGATGGCCTGTGGGAGGGTCAGATCCTCCTCCCCGGGAATGACAAAGGCTCCCGGATTGCGGACCTGACCCCAGACAGTGAAGCGGCGAGGGGAGTAGCTTTCGATGGAAATCGTGACCTGCGGGTTCACGAGTTGCTTTTGATTGAGCTGATCCGCAATTTTTTTAGCGGCTTCGTTGATGGTCAATCCCGCCACGACCACGCGTCCGATCAGGCCCACCGAGATGGTGCCGTCCCCGATGATCCTCTGGCGGGTGGTCATATAGGGTTCCTGGAAAACTTCGAGCAACACGACATCGCCCACACGCAGCCGATACATTGTGCTTCCCGTGGAAGAGGGAGGTGGGGGGAGGGATCTCCCGGCTCCGCTCTCGCAACCCGTGAGGCATGTCAGCAGCAGAAGGAGAATCGCGCTGCCCAACATGTGGAACCGTAAGGGCAAACTGGCGTGGGATGGATAACTGTGCATAGGCATTTGAAGCATTGATTCCCGTCGCGGGGCAGGCCCCAACTCCATAAGATTGACAGCGGGGAATCTTAGACTCATTTAGAGGGGAATGAAAGGTTTTTCTCTTTTCCTAAACCGTTGGTTGCCTGTGGGATTTTGGGTTGCTTTTGTGATCTACGCCTCGACCAACATCGGCTCAGGAGAAAACTCCGGCCACTTTCTCCGATCACTCCTCGCGTGGTTTCACCCGGATTTCGGAGGGACCTCAATTCGGGAAATCAATTTTTTCACCCGAAAAAGCGGCCACGTGATTCAGTTTTTTGTCTATGCGGTCCTGCTCTGGCGGGGGTTGCGATTGTCTCCTCCTGTGACAAAAAGTCTGCGAGAGACCGCGCTCCTGGTGCTCGGCACGGCAGCTTTTCTCGCGGTCCTGAGCGAGTGCATTCAGCTCTTCTCCTCCCTGCGCAGCGCCCAGATTGCGGATGTCGGTCTCGATGTTGCCGGGGCGATGATCGGACTCGCAGTCATCCTGACCCTTGCCTCAGTTTTCAAAAGACGCCCCCCGGGAAAAACTTCGCCCCCCGCGCCGAACGGACGGCCGGCGGAAAAAATCCTCATCACTTCCGATCTCCACCTGGACCAGTCTGGGGATCGCGGGAGGGAGGTTCTGGAAAAGATTCCGGAGAAAACGTGATGCGGATTCCCGGGATCCCCTGTGCCAAGACCGAAAGCGGTCCCGATCCCCTGCGCTTCCTCTTGTTCGATTCCAAAACCCTCGCAATCACTTCTTTTTTTCCTGCGGAAATTCCCGCCGAGACACCCGTTGCACAAATAAAAGCAACTGGTTGTTAAAAAAATCTTGCGCTTTGAAAAAAATATTCGTAGGTTTCGCTCATGGTTGTTGTGGAAGCAAAATCGCAAGTCCCGATTTCCAAGGATTCCCTCTATCAAGGTTTGAAAGCGATCTGGGATACGGAATTTCCGAAGACCTGTCCAAAATGTGGGAGGGTGTATGGATCTTTTGAGGAATACCTGATTGACACGAAGGTGTTGCCGAACAGCAGTGGGTTGATGGGATATGACATCGGAGATCCGGGTCAGCAGGTGGGGTTGTTCCGCAACTGTGGGTGTGGCACCACAATCATGGCATTTTGCCACGACCGCAGGGATTTGTCGGAATCCGGGAACAAACGCCGGAAGCTTTTTGGGGAATTGATGAACCGGCTGGTGGATACCGGCATCTCCGCCTTGGAGGCCCGGCAGAAATTATTGTCCGCCCTCCGGACCACTCCGGATGTGGACGAGTTTCGCAAAGCGGTCCAACTACCCCCCCAATAAGAGCGTTTGCGCGTCGCGTAAAAGTTGGTGTCCTTTGGTGACGAAGGGGAATTCGTCGGCCAAGGTCCGGATTTCGTCCGGGGTCACATCGGGCCAACGGGAATCCAGGGCACGAAGGGTTTTTTCCAGCGAAAAGATCCGCTTGTTTGTCTCCTCAATCCTGCGCGAAATTTCCTTTTGAAGGGCCGCAATTTCCGCACGACGGACAGCGAGAGCCAATGGGGAGGAGGGCTTGTCGGCACAGAGGGTCGTCGCTTTTTTTGCCAGAGATCCCACACGGGCAAACCATTCGAAATCCGGCGAAAAATTTTTCGTTCCCATCGGTTGCCGTCCGGTCAATTCGAGGAGGTGCAGGAGCCTGGTGGAGGGGACGGCCAGGATGTGCCGGGCGGTGTTCAGGCGGGTCATCGGAAGCGGATCGCCGCCACATTTGTCCGGATGCCGAAGTGCGGCGAGTTCGTGGTAGCGCGATTGGAGTATCACCGGCTCCAGCCACGGACGACGCTCGAAACCGAATTCCGCGAAAGCATCCTTCACGCGGAAAAGCTTTCCCCGCACGAACAATGGGCGACGGCGTTCGGATTGGTGACCTTGAATCCCCCTTTTTGCAGGTCCTCACTGAAGTCCAGTTCCGAGCCGCTCACAAATAATGCACTTTTCGGATCCACGACCACGCGGACATGGTTTGATACCACCAGGATGTCCCGGTTGGCGGGACCGTCCACGAGATCCATCTTGTATTGGAGTCCGGAACACCCTCCGCCGATGACAGCAATCCGGAGTGCCCCTTCCGAGCGGCCCTGCTTTTCCAGCAAACCGCGAAGTTTCGCGCTCGCGCCGTCGAGCACGCGGATCAGTTTTTCATTTCCGATGCGGTGGGAAATTTGTTCCATGACATACAAAACGCATAATCCGAACTTCCGCGCAAGGGGATCAGCTCTTCGGGAGCACGGATTGTTTGGACAAAATTCTTTTCCCGAGCGCGCATCGGTCTCATGCTGGAGACGTGAGGGTCGTTACGCGCGCACAGATGCTTGAGGCCGAGCAGGCGGCTTTTGCCTCCGGAGTCAAGGCCTCGGAGCTTATGGAATCCGCAGGACGGCAGATGGCGGAGTTCGTCCAGCAAAACCATCCCCAACCGGGGACGTGCCGGATTTATGCGGGCAAAGGCAACAACGGGGGGGATGTGTTGGTTGCCGGGCGGTTTCTTGCGGCCGCAGGTTGGGCGGTGCAAACCCATCTTCCCGACCCCGCGCTTGCGCCCCTTCCCGCAGAGCAAATGCGCCGACTGGAGGGGATTCCCCTCCAAAGGGGCGGGCGGCCACCCTTTGTCATCCTGGACGGGCTTTTGGGGATCGGTGCGAAAGGGGATCCGCGTGGCGGCGTGGCGGATGCGATTCGGACAATCAATGACCTGCGGGAAAATTCCGGCGCCTGGGTTTTGTCCGCCGACCTTCCCAGCGGGTTGGATGCCGATACGGGAAACCCCGGCGCACCTTGTGTGCTGGCGGACGCAACAATGACCATGGGATTTCCAAAAACGGGACTTTTGGAGGATGCGGCCATCCATGCGGTCGGACGCCTCGCCGTTGCGCGTTTGGAGGGACTCGGTGATCCCGGTGCGAACGGACAGGAGGTGGTGACATCGTGGAATCTTCGCGGGCTTTTGCCGCCGAGGGGTTTCGACACTCACAAGGGGATGGCTGGAAGGGTGGCCGTCCTTGCGGGATCGGCGGGATATTTGGGTGCCGCGAGATTGTGTGCCGCCGCTTCTGTTGCCGGAGGGGCGGGGCTGGTCACCTTGTTTGCCAAAAAGGATGTCTGTGGGTTGCTGGCGGGTTCGGTCATTTCCGAGGTGATGGTTCGCGAAGGGGATTCGTATGAGGAGGTGTTGTCGAGTCCATGGGATGCCCTGGCCATCGGTCCCGGGCTTTCGACCCAATGCGCGGACGAGGTGATTGCGGTTGTCCGCAAGGCGCGTTGTCCCTGTGTCGTTGATGCCGATGCCCTGACTGTCATCTCCCGGTTTCCCGGGATGCTGAGCGAGTGCGCGGGGCCGAGGCTCCTGACTCCCCACCCCGGTGAGATGGAACGTCTGTTTCCCAGGGAGGGACGGAGTCGGCTGGAGTGGATGCGGGAGTTTGTCGCCAAGTTTCCGGTGACCCTGCTGCTCAAAGGTGCCCGCACTGTCATTGGTCAGGCGGAACTCCCCGCCTCGTTCAACACTACCGGAAATCCGGGAATGGCCAGCGGGGGAATGGGCGATGTGCTTACCGGAATTTCCGCAGCTCTTCTGGCGCAAAAACTTCCCGTTCCTGAGGCCGCAAAGATGGCGGCCTGGATTTGCGGCCGGGCGGCGGAAATTGCGCTGACCTCCGGACAGGAATCTCAGGAGTCCCTGCGCGCTTCTCATATTATTCGACACGCCGGCGCGGCCTTCCGGAGCTTGCGCGCGGGCGATTATTAACCGCCGATCACTTCTGCGCCACAATCTCCATCAGGAGTTGTGAGATCGTCAGGGATTTGTAGCCGCGCTGGGACAGTTCATCGAGGATCCCCGGCATCTCCGCCACCGATTTCGGAAAACTGTCGTGCGCCAAAATAATCGCGCCGGGCGTGACTCCATCCAGAATCGCCTTCGTCACCAGCCCCGGCGGCGGATTTTTCCAATCCCCGGAGTCGAAGGTGGGAATCAAAATCAGATACCCTGCGGATTTGATGGCGTCCTCCATGTCCGGGGGAACGTATCCATCCGGGGGACGAAAATATCTGGCATGCACGCCGGTCACGGAAAAAATCACCTCCTCCGCCTGACGCAGCTCCGCGAGCACCTGCTCCTCGGTCACCTTGGAAAGATCCGGATGCGACCAGAGTTGATTCGCCAACTCATGACCCTCCGCGACGATGCGTTTGGTCAGTTCAGGATTGGCGGCCACATTTTTCCCCACAACCGAGAAGGTGGCCCGCATATCATTCTTTTTCAGCGAGTCCAAAATGACCTCCGTGCTTCCAGGAACGGGTCCGTCATCATAAATGACGGCGATCTTTTTTCCGATAATTGGCAGCGGCGCAGGCAATTTTTCCCCAATCACATGGGTGCCCTCCTGGCCAGAGCACCACAGAACGGACAGGAGCATCATGAGGCCCCCGCACGAAAAAGTTTTTGTAAAGTCTCTCATCGAAAATGAAGCAAGCAACCCGTTGCGTGACCGGACAGTCAAATGAAAGAGAATGGGAGAGTGGTGTCAACAAAAAAATGAAAATTCTTCGGGGGGGATTATTTTGGAGTGTGGAGCGAAAAAATCGGTCTTGTCCGTTGGTGGGAAAGCGATATTGTGCCATGCCCACGCCAGGGTAGCTCAGCGGTAGAGCAGGGGACTCATAAGCCCTTGGTCGGGAGTTCGATTCTCCCCTCTGGCACCAACATTACTTTATGGCTAATACGAAATCTGCAGCAAAGAGCGCGCGTCAAAACGTGCGGCGACGCGAAATCAACGCCGGTGTCATTACCGGTCTAAAGACGGGACGCAGGAAATTCCGGACAGCGGTGTCTGAAGGCAAGACGGAGGCTGCGCGCGCGGAGTTCGTCAAATTGACATCCGCTTTGGATAAAGCCGCCAAGCGCGGGATCATTCACGGGAACGTGGCGGACCGCCAGAAGAGCCGTTTGACCAAAGCTCTTGCCAGGACGAAAGCCTGACGCTCGTCATCGTTTCAGGACGACGGGCTGGGGTGCCTCGGAAATCGGATTTTTGAGCAGGAGTCTCCCCGGCTCCTCATTGGGTCTTACGCCGCAGGGGAGGCTGATTTGTCAGGAGCTCAACGCGCCTGTCGGGCGCACTTTTGCGCAATCGGAGAGTCATGGCCTGATTTCTCTCGGTGGGCATGGGGCTTGAGGGATCAGCCAACGCGTCGGTTCTTTTTTGCTGGAATCCGCAATCCGTGATGCGCTTGCCCGGTCGTTTCGCGCCCGGTGCATCCAACAAATCGTCCCTCTCGAAATCGCGCCGTGCCCTGGAGGGACCAGCT
>JACSRU010000042.1 GCA_014879575.1 Chthoniobacterales bacterium
CGTCTTCGACGATTTGGGGAAAACGTGCCGCCCAGGGATCGAAGAAGACATTGTCATTCCAATCATCGCACACGGACGAGACCTCGATGCTGATGGAGTGACACAATCCATCGATTTTCACCCCGCCCTCGCCCCAGAACTGATGGAACGTCCGCGGGGGGATGCTGAGGCTTTCCCCGACGCGGAGGGACACCGGATCCCCGGCGTCAACCCGTCGGCGCATCCCATCCACCTGAATGTCCAGCGGTGACTGCGCGTCGGGAGTGCCATCCGGCGCGGAGCGGTAGAGCAGAACAACCACCCGGCCCCCGCCCCGGTTGATGATGTCCTCCCTTTTCGAAAGGTGACAATGCAGGGGGGAGCGCTGGCCCTCGGGTTCGATCAACACCTTCTCCGCATAAGGCTTGGGATAGTCCGGGTGATTCGTGCGTCCGTTCCGCAACGTAAAAAGCGTGCGTCCGAGGGTCTCAAACGACTGGCTTCCAAAATCCGTGACATCCCAGCCCAGCATGCAGTCCCGCACTTCCGCGGCTTCGTCGCCCACCTCCCGCCAGTCGTCCGGCGACCAGAACGCGAAGGGCGGGAGAGCAAAGGAAAGTTTCTCGATGACAAGCTTCGCGGTGGAGACCGCGCGATTGATGCGTGAACGCGAAAGGGGAGAGTTTCCCTGGAGGGATGCGGGTGGGTTGTTGTGGGTGCTCATCAATTTGGAAAATGGTGGAATGGGTGGGAAAACTCCCCGGCCCCTGGAACAGGCGCTCATCGCCTGGTGGTTCGTCGGAATTTCCCTTCCCGGCCACTTTGAAATAGAGGCCCCAGGAACGCAACCGCTGACGGGGATGATGTCAAGATTCCGAAATCGATGTCCGATTCTCTCCGGAACATCCGCTTTTGATGGCAGGATTTTAAAAGGCCTGTCAGCATTCCACATCGCAAATCAGTTTGGGATGCCTGGGATTTGCGTGCATATTATGGCCATGATGTTTCCCCGGATTGCGTCCTCTGAAGAGCCACGTCTCCAGCGACGAGCCTGCAAATTTTTCCTGAGAGGTGGTTTCACCCTGGTGGAAGTCACGCTGGCGCTGGGACTGACAACCTTTGCGGTGATGGCGGTGGTCGGTCTCCTGCCCGTTGGGCTGGGGGGGCTGCGGCAGGCGGCCGAGGACACGGTGCGGGCGCAGATCATCAAGGAAATGGACGCACGCCTCGGTATGGCGGACTCCAGCACCCTGTTTGCAACCACTCCGGGAAACTCGGCACCGCTCCAAGCCTGGTTCAATCACGACGGACAATTGCTGCGTTCCGGAACCGACCCGTCCGCGCGATTCCGCGTCGTGACGACCCAGCAGGCTCCGCAGTTCCCGGGAAGTGCCAATGCCAATGCTGCGGCGGACTCGTTGCGGGTATTCCAAATCCAAATCGAGGATTTAAGGACACAGGCCACGAACAAGGCGGTCCTGCATGTCGCGAACAGCGGTCATTGATATGCCCGGAAAAATGCGCACTCGGTTGGGCGGGAGGCTCAGCCCCGCTTGGGTTGTCAGTCATCGGGTTCGTGCGGGTGCCTTCACACTGTTGGAGCTTCTCGTGGCCTGCGCGGTTTTTCTCCTGCTGCTTGTGCTTTTGCTTTCCGCCATCGGCCAGACAAGCCAGCTGGTCGGGCGCAGCACGCAAAGCGTCACCGCCTTCCAAGAGGCCCGGACGGCGTTCGAACTGATGACCCGCTCGCTGAGCCAGGCCACACTCAACACCTATTGGGACTACCGCGACGCTGCGGGGGACTATCGGACTTCTGCCAATGCCGGGACATTCCAGCCGAAAAGCTACGGCCGAAATTCCGACCTGCATTTTCTTTTGGGAGATGCGGGGAGCACACCGGGAGCCGGCTACAGCAGCCTGCCAGGAACGCCGGGCACCGGTCAGGCGGTGTTCTTTCAGTATCCTTCCGGGAGGACGGCCTCCGCCACATACAGGAATCTCGAGCAGCTCCTCAATGCCAGCGGGTATTTCATCCAATATGGAGATCGGGAGGCTTTGCCGGCACCCTTTCCGGGCAGCGATCCCAAATACCGATTCCGCCTGATGCAGGCAAGGCAGGTCTCTGAGAGCCTGGAAGTCTTCACGGCCAGAACTGGGAATGCCTGGATCCAGAATCTCAGCCTGGAGGCACTGCCGATCGCTGACAACATCGTCTATGCCTTGATCTGGCCGAGAAAGTCTCCGGTCAATGATCCCGAGGGCGATGACCTGACCAACCTGAACGTCTCCGGAGGCTTTGCTTTTGACTCGCGACCCGACAGTGCCTCCGCCGCCCTCTCGCCGCAACCGGACAACGTGCATCAACTTCCACCCGTTCTCCAAATTACGCTGGTGGCCCTGGATGAGACCACGGCGGCGCGCGTTTGCACGTCGGCGAGTCCGCCCTCCGCAGTCACCGGCCTTTTCAATGGCCTCTTCGCAACGCCGACGCAGACCCAATTTGACACCGACCTCCAGACGCTGGAACAACGGATGGGCACGGCCGGGTTTGGCTTCCGCATCTTTTCAACCACCATCCCGCTCAAGGAATGCAAGATGCAATGACAGGAACGAAAAAGACAATGGCGGCCCACGGGCCTGCGGGTTCTGAAAGGAACCGGGCGGCGTTTTCCCTGCTCGAGCTTCTTGTGGTCATCGCCATTCTCGGGATCGTGGCCACACTGTCCATTCCGGCATTCAGCTCGATGAGCCGTGCCAGAAATGTCACCCAGGCCGGACAGATTCTTGCCGATCACATTGCCCAGGCAAGACAGCAGGCTTCGTTGAAAAACCGGGAAGTGGAAGTACGCTTCATCACGGTTCAGGAGAGTGGAGTCCCTGTCGTCCGTGCGATTCAGCTTTGGATGGCGAATCCCTCGGGCACCTCCCCGGCGGCGATCGGGCGTGTGGATGTGCTTCCCGCCGGAACGCAGATCGCAACGAATGCCACGCTTTCCCCCCTGCTCACGGCGGATCCCACGATTACGGGAACCATGACGGTTTCCGGTTACGGGAACTGCACCTATACCGGCATCCGAATGGATTCCGCAGGATCACTGGGGGGATCGATCTCCGGCAACAACTTCCTCACGATCCATGCGAAGGTGGATACGGCTGTGCCCCCGGATAACTATGTCACCTTGCGCGTCAATCCCGTGACCGGGCGCGTCACGGAATACCGGCGCTGAATTTCCCCATGAAAATGTCTCCGAAAAAAACTCTGCCGACCTGGTTGGGATTCGCTCATCCCCGCCGGGGTGCCGCGCTCGTTGTCGTCCTCGCCATGCTCGTCCTTGTCCTGGGTTTGGTGGTGGCCTTCCTGGCCCGGACGACGACGGAACGCTCGGCCTCCTCCGCGTATCTTTCCTCCGCATCCACCCGGCAACTGGCCGAGACGACGCTCCATCTCGTGCAAAGCCAGATCCGGGACGCCACGACGCAGGGGCACAATGTGGCGTGGACCTCCCAACCGGGCCTGATCCGGACCTTCGGCACGCCGGGCAGTCCGGGAAGCGCACAGCAAAAGGTCCACAAGCTCTACTCGGCGGATGAATTGATCTCCACTTCGTTCACCCGCGGCGCCGATATGCCGCCGGGCACGTGGGCGACGGATGTCGCGGTCTGGACGGATCTGAACGCCCCGGTGATGGTCCGGAACCCGGACAATCCCGCCCTTGATCGCATTCCGCAATTTCCGATCCTCGATCCCCGCGCCCTCAACGCCGTGGAAGGGTTCGCAATCACCTCGCCGCCCGCCGGAAGCACGCTCACGGGCGCCGACAAGGATCTGCGCCTCCCGATGCCCGTGAAGTGGCTGTATGTATTGCAGGACGGCAACATCGTGGCGCCCACCGGAAGTGGCACCCTGGCCACCGTCACGAACGCGACAAACACCAATCCGATTGTCGGGCGGATTGCCTTCTGGACGGATGATGACACCAGCAAGGTCAACATCAACACCGCCTCCGAAGGCACCTTCTGGGACACTCCGCGAACCGTCGCCAGCGAGGAGTGGGCCTTTGCCGACTTCCAGCCCGCGCAAAAGGAATTCCAGCGCTACCCCGGCCATCCCGCGATGACGTCGCTTGCGCCGATTCTTTTCGCCGACAGTTCCACCCTCACGGGCCCGCTCACCGCCTCGGAACGGGAGGCCATCTACTCCATCGTCCCCAAGGTCGTCGGCGGCGGCTCGAACGGCGGCACCGCCCGCGCCTCCGCCGCTCTCACGCCCGACGCCGACCGCCTCTACGCGAACGTGGACGAACTCCTGTTTTCCGCCGCCCGCAGCACCCAACCGGCGGATGCGGGGCTGACCGCCAGCAAGCTGGAGGCCGCGCGCTTCTTTCTCACCGCCTCCAGCCGTGCGCCGGAGGTCACCCTTTTCAATACGCCCCGCGTGGCGGTCTGGCCGATCATCCACAATCATCTGACCACCAATGCCAATCGCGCGACCGCTTATGATCGCCTGATTGCCTTCTGCGCGACCATTGGCGGCGAGCCTTATTATTTCCAGCGGGAAAACGCCAAAAGTCCCACCGCCGACTGGACGAACATCGCCCGCAATCAAGTCCTGCTCCGCTACCTGCGCGCCCTCTCAGACCTGCCGATTCCGGGCTATGGCGCCACCCTGCGCTCGAAAACTTCAGTCGAAGATCGCGACCAACTCCTCGTGGAAATGATGGACTACGTGCGCTCCACCAACCTCTACGACGACAATCTCACGCCCAATTCCTACGCCTCCCAAGCCGCCGCCGACAATGCGGTGCAGTTCACCTCCGGCCGCAGAAATGACACCCTGAACGTCTGGAAGGGACACGGCATCGTGGCACCGTTGAAAGTGCCCCAGGGATTGACGGGTTCGAGCTACCCGGCCGCTCCCGACACCACCTCGCTCCTGGGCTTTGGACGTTTTGCCAGCATCTCCGAGGCGGGCCTCCTTTTCATCTGCAGTGCCGACGGGTCGGCGGGCACCCATGGCACTCCCATTGGCGTTCCGAATGGCACGGATCCGGTGGTGGATGCCAAGAGGGCCAGCAACAGCCATCCGGGGGACGGAACCTATCCGCTCAATAAAACGCTCGTCGCCCCCCTGACCGCGACCGAGCGCCGCATCCAGGCAATGCTTCTCTTCGACTTGTTTTCGCCCATGCAGGGCTGGACGCAGTTCGCGATGGATCTCTCCATGGAAGTCGAGTTCCTAGGCGATTTGCAGGTGAATGGCATTTCGCTGGGCATGCCGTCACCGACCACGGTGGACTTCACCAATGTCGGAGCCTGGGGGTACCATGCATGGGGCGGCAATATCGGAAACCGCTCAGGACTGACCGACCGCCGTGTGTCCATCGCGCGCGGCCCGCTCCCCGCCGACGGTTCTTCGCTGGCCCCCTACAATCTCGTCAGCGTTCCCATCACCATCACCGTGCCCGCCGGACCGAATCCCGTGATGCAGTTTTCGGGCGGAACGATCCGCGTGAAAATGCTCAGCGGCTCCGCCGTTGTGCAAACCATTGACCTCGAGTTTCCCGCAGCGGCTTTTCCCGTTCCCGCGCTCCAGACGGACGGCACGGTGGCCGGGGGCGACGCGCCCGCCACGAACATGCAGCATTGGTGGACCTTCCAGCGGGATGGCGCGGTCGCCGGCAACCGCGGCCGGTTGGAGTATATGGGAAAATATCCACGAACCGCTGCGGGGACTCTCATTCGCCCGGAGGACACGTTCCGAACAGTGATCCCCTATCACGGCGACTTCCGCCTTGTCGCCGCAAGCTCCCATGTTCCGGCGGGCGTCTTTCTTCCGACCGTGGGGTACTTTGACACCACCCGAACGACAGGCTCCACCGCCTTGCCGCAGATCCACAACCAGATGACGGGAAGCGCGCTGACCGAGGTCGAGGGCGGAAGCGGCTACTACCAGCCGCCGGCGGCGGACCGTCTCGTTGCGAATGCCGGGTACAATTTTCAACGCTTTCCCAAGTTTCCGAAGTTCGCTCCCGCGATTGGGCAAAATGAATCCGCGCGGGCCTTCCAACCACGGGGAGACTTTGACAACGGCGTCGCCGTGGTGGTTGACGGCGCGTATGTCAACAAACCCGACGAGGGCAACAACTACCGGGGCACGGGAGCAAGCACGCCGTATTTCATCACAAGCTACAATCAGGCCGCAGGCGGTCCGACGTTCTTCTCTCCGAATCGTCAGACACCGGGACCCGGCATGTTCGGCTCGCTGCCCACGCGCCTGAAATCCGGCAACCAGGCCTTTACGGCAGCGAATGCCGCGAACACCTGGTGTACCCTTCTGCTGCGCCCGCAGACCGGGCACTCTGGAGCGACCCCGCTTCCGGATCACCTGTGGATGGATTTGTTTTGGATGCCGGTCGTGGAACCCTATGCCATCAGCGAACCGTTCTCGACGGCCGGAAAGATCAACCTCAACTATGCCATCGAACCATTCACCTACATCAAGCGGGCGACCGGAATCGTGTCCCTCCTGCGCGCGGAGGAAATGCTGGCGATCCCGCTCTCGCGGGCGGCGGACTATAAGTTTAATCAGGTGAGCGGCGAGCAGGCACCGGTGAACGCGGATTTTCGCCTGCCGATCAACGCGCACGAGACGCTCAAGCAGCTCGACACCAAGTTCTCCGGAGGGGGCGTGTTTCGGTCCGCCTCGGAAATCGCCGACCTGCACCTGGTGCCCCAGGGAACGACGCTCAACTCCGACGGCACCAACGCGGACACGGTCATGAACACCTTCTGGACCACAAATGCCCTCACCGGGGACAACTCCCGCGAGCGGCCCTATGCCAACCTCCTGGGGCGACTCACCACGAAGTCGAACACCTTCACCGTTCACTACCGGGTGCAGTCGCTCAAACAAGTGCCCCGCACCAATGCGGCGGACTATGCCAACTGGAACGAAGGCCGGGATGTGATCCTTGGAGAAATGCGCGGCGCGGTGACCATGGAGCGCTTCATCCAACCCGGCGCGACCGGCACGCCCGACTACGCGACGGACTATTCCACCAATCCCAACGCCACCCCGCAGGACTTGGGGACCTTCTACAAGTGGCGCATCGTCAACTCCCGGGAGTTCAATCCCTGAGCAGCAGGCTCCCCATTCCGAATCACCCTCCCAAAGCCAAATCCCACGATCCCCAACCATGAAAGCGCGTCCACTTTCTCGGGGGAGAACCATGTAAGGCTGCGCGATTCTGTTACCTCGAAGAATTTGGTGTGACCAAAGAACGGGAGATCGCTTCAATGAAAATTTCGAAAGCCGAATCTTTCTGAGCTTGCTCGTGAACTCAAACTGTATTACCGTAATACCATGATGACCATTTCTTTTAAGGTGAGCAACGGAGAGGCGCGGACCATTCGCGAGAGAGCGAGGAAAGAGCGGCTGACTGTTTCGGAGTTTATCCGACGGCAAGCACGACTCCCCTTGCGTTCGACGGCTAAAATCAAACTCCGCCGATGTCCACAAACCGGAGCCACCATTTTTGAGGGAACGGAAGACTTGCCTCCACTCACCGTGGAGTCCACACGGGAAATGCTGGCTGATTTTCCATGAATTTTCTTTTGGATGTCAACGTGTTGGTTGCCTGGGGTTGGTCGGATCACACCGATCATGACCGCGTTGTGCGCTGGATAGCCGGGCGCAAGAAGGTGCGCAATGCGAAGCTCTTTACTTCGCCCATTCCAGAAATCGGTTTTGTGCGCGTATCCATACAGCGATCTTCCCGCCAGATCACCGTTTCACAAGCTGCGGATGTACTGCGTGGCATGTTAAAATCCCTCGGCGCAATTCACCAGTTTCTCCCCGATGACCTCACCGGAACCGAGTGGCCTGCTTGGTGTGCTTCGGCAACCAACACCACCGATGCCCATCTCCTCGAATTGGCAAAACGTCACGGCTTGCACCTGGCTACCCTCGACGCGGGAATTCCTGGTGGTATGGCGTTGGAATAGCCCACAGGCGGGGGAACTAGGGGTCAGGCTGCATGTTCTTGCAAAATGGTTTTGAGGTTCGATCTGGTTGTCGATAGGGAGAGTAATGGCAAGAAGCGTGAGATTTGAATTTGCGGGAGCGTATTACCACGTGATGGCGAGGGGAATTCAGTGAAAGGCGATCTTCCAAGACGATGATGATCGGAGGTTCTTTCTGGCATGCCTGTCGAAGTGCTGCGAGAGGACCATCGAGGCTCTGAGACGCGGGGCCCGCAAGGGCCGCAAAGTCCTCTATGTTTGGGACCGCGCGGG